>CAZLLD010000036.1:0-37082 GCA_964560225.1 uncultured Bacteroidales bacterium | reverse complement strand
GCCCTGAAATTTTTCAGGTATTTGTCTTCGGCCGGCAGGTTTGTTAGCTTGAGCAAAGCATTTGAAAAGGCAGTTTCTGCAATTAACACCGATGAAAAGAACTGATTTTTAAAAGCAAACCATTCAACCTGGGTGGGTATATCCTTGGGTGCAACATCTTTGGTCTGACGTGGATTGAAATACTCCACGTCTTCTTTATAATGCCTGAAATATAATGAAGTGTATTGATTCTCATTTTTCTTCAGCTGTTCATGCTTCGGAACATAGATTTCCCAACTCATGTCAATTGATGCCGGATCCCGGGTTACAATATCCTTCATACCTGCCAGTTGCATGGCAAAACCAACCATATAGCTTCCCGGTTCCAGTGAATAGCGGTATTCAATATACCTGTTTTCAGAAACAGTCAGTCGCATAATCAGGCTGTCTCCTTTTGTAATGGCACTATGTGCCAAAGTATCGGCAGGTGAAAAGAACAATTCACTGGTGGATATGGGTTTATTTTGGTCGTAAAATGTAAGTCCGAATTGGGTGGAGTCGCCATCGAAAAGTATAACGGGTTTTTGGTCGAATGTTTTATACTTTTTAAGTTCAACGTAGTAAGGCCGGCCCCCCTTGCTTGATATAACCATTCTGATCAGGTCATTTTCAATGGTATAGAACTTGTTTTCGCCAACTGCTTTATCTGCAAAGATGCCCAGCTCGTTTTTCAGCTTTTGCAATTTCAAAGAATCATTCTGAATTGCATCCTGACCTGAAAGTTCAGCCTGGCCAGCAACAAATGCTGAATCCTGCAGGCTCTTAATTTCCTGTTGTCTCTTTTCCACCAGGTTCAGTGAATCCAGTCTTCTCCTGTTGGCTTCAATTTCCCTGGGGTCAGGTTTGTTTATTATACCCCATACAATAAGAATGGCAGCTATCAGTACAATTCCAAAGATCGAATTTTTATCCATGTGCGTGTTGTTAACTAATGTAAAGTGTTGATTAAAATTTATTTATGAATAGTTGATTTGATGAAGCTTACAAACAGGGGATGTGGTTTCAGTACTGTGCTGCTGTATTCAGGATGAAACTGAACACCTACAAACCATTTGTGAGAGGGTATTTCCATAATCTCCACGAGAGCGGTCTCGGGATTGGTTCCGGCTGAAATCATCCCTGCTTTTTCAAAGTCTTTAAGGTACGTGTTGTTGAATTCATAACGATGTCTGTGTCGCTCGCTGATTTCAGTTTTGCCGTAAGCATCATGGGAATGGGTACCCTGTTTGACAATGCAGGCATATGCACCCAGTCGCATAGTTCCGCCCTTTTCGGTAATGCCCTTTTGTTCTTCCATAAGGTCAATTACAGGATCAGGCGTTTTGACAGACATTTCTGCAGAATGTGCCTTCTCAAGTCCGAGAACATTTCTTGCAAACTCAACTACAGCACATTGCAAACCCAGGCAAATTCCAAAGAAGGGAACATTGTTTTCACGGGCAAACCGGGCGGCCAGGATTTTTCCTTCGATTCCGCGGTCTCCGAAGCCTGGAGCAACAAGAATACCGTCATAACCTTTCAGCAGGTTGCCATAATTAGTTTCGTCAATATCTTCTGAATGGATGTATTTCACCTCTACACGGCAATTATTGGCGGCACCGGCATGCTTGAACGACTCATTAATGGAAATATAGGCATCGGGCAATTCCACGTATTTGCCTACCAGGGCAATTTTTGAATGGAATTTGGGATTTTTAAAGCGTTTCAGAAAGTTGGTCCATGGTGCCAGATCCGGCGCACCGGAATAATCCATTCCCAGTTTTTTCAAAACGGTTATGTCAAGTTTTTCCTTTTGCATCATGAGGGGCACTTCGTAGATTGTGCTTACATCAATTGATTGCACCACTGAATCAGCATCCACGTTGCAAAAAAGGGCTACCTTTTTTCGAAGTTCGGCATTGAGCTCACGCTCGGTTCGTAAAACCAGGACATTGGGCTGCACGCCATTTTCAAGCAACAGCTTTACGGAATGCTGTGTCGGTTTTGTTTTCAATTCTCCGGAGGCATGCAAAAAGGGAACCAGTGTCAAATGAATATTCAGTACATTCTGATCTCCCATTTCCCATTTCAGTTGTCGGACAGCTTCAATGTAGGGTAGCGATTCGATGTCGCCTACGGTGCCGCCAATTTCGGTAATGACAAAATCATACTTGTTTCTTCCTCCGAGCAGCTTTATCCTTTTTTTGATTTCATCGGTGATGTGAGGGATCACCTGAACGGTCTTTCCCAGGTAATCACCCCTGCGTTCCTTGTTGATAACCGATTGATAAATCCGGCCGGTGGTAACATTGTTTGCCTGTGAGGTAGCGATTCCCAGAAATCTTTCATAGTGTCCGAGATCCAGATCGGTTTCGGCTCCGTCTTCGGTAACATAGCATTCGCCATGTTCATAGGGATTCAGCGTTCCGGGATCTACATTAATGTATGGATCAAGCTTCTGAATAGTTACATCATAGCCTCTTGCCTGCAAGAGCTTCGCCAGCGAGGCTGAAATAATACCTTTACCCAGGGAAGATGCAACTCCGCCTGTAACAAAAATGTATTTAGTTGGTATCAATGTGAATGTAATTTAATCAAACCCTGTCATCAACAAATGGCACACAAGGTGAAATACAACTGGCGTCAATCATCCATGTCATCAATCATGCTGATTTTGCGATTGAGCATTTCAATACTCTTTCTTGTTGTTTCAATCTTTGTTTCCACATCCCTGATCATGCTTTCAGCATTGCGTGATTTGGCAAAGAAACCAATGTTGTTCTCCCAAAGAACAATGTCATTCTCAAGCTGTTTCAGCCGTATGATGCATTTTTCACGTTCCTGCCTGACTCGTTGCATGCCATTGGGTTTATCCAGGTATTCCTCCAACTTGGTTCTGAATTTGAGCATACTCCTTTGATTCTCATCGATCCGCAGGCTGTCAAATTTTTTGTTGATTACTTCACGGTATTTTTCGTGAATTTCATCCTTGTATTTTATTGGTACAAATCCGATTTCGGTCCACTGCCTTTGAAACTCTTTCAGTTTGGCCAGACAATCTTCCGCGTTCTCAGTAATCTGGAATGTCTCAATCTGCTGAATAAGCTCATTCTTCTTCTGCAGATTGCTCTCAAAGGATGTATCAACTTCTGAGAAATGTTTGGCCTTTCTTTCGAAGAACTTATCACATGCGGTGCGGAATCTTTTCCAGACTTTTTCAGACTGCTTGTGATGAACAGGCCCGATTTCCTTCCACCGCTGTTGCAATGATATTAGTTCTTCTGTGGTCTTCTTCCATTCGGTACTTTCGCTGAGTGCTTCTGCCTGAACGCAGAGATCGATTTTAAGCTGCAGGTTGTTGTTCTGTTCCTCCTTAAACACACCGTAAAAATCACGTTTCCGGTTAAAAAAGGCATCACAGGCATCACGAAAACGCTTGTAAATTTTTGCATTGTCCTTCTTGGGAGCAAAACCAATGGTTTTCCATACTTTCTGGAGTTCAATCAATTCATTGGATTTGCCTGTCCAGTCTTTGTTTGAATGAATCTCCGTGTTGCACAACTCTTCAGCTTTTTCGCAAAGTGCAGTTTTAGCTTCGAGATTGGCCTTTTGTTCATTCTTCAATTCAACAAAGTGATCCTGGTGATTTTTGTTGATTTTAGATGTAGCTTCCTTGAACCTTTCCCAGATTTCTATTCGCAGTTCGGCGGGCACCGGACCAATTTCGCGCCATTGTTCATGAAGATCCTGAAGCATTCTGAATGATTCAATAATATTAGTTTCAAGGAGTAATTCCTCGGCTTTTTCGCAAAGGTGTATCTTTGACTCGAGATTTTTTTTCAGATCCAGATCGCGAAGCTCCTGATTGATCCGTATATAGTCATAAAAGGCTTCAACATGATGATGGTAGGTTTCCCAGAGATCTTTGGCGTTTTGTTGTGGAACAGGCCCTAAAGCACGCCACCTTTTCTGCAGCTCTTTGAATTCCTGAAAAGTCCGGTTGATTGATTCCTTTTTGGTAATTAATTCCTTGATCTCTTCAATGATTTTATATTTTTCTTCCAGGCTTTCATGCTTATGCTCGTCCTGAATTTTGTTGTAATTTGCCTTCAGGTCCCTGAATTTTCTGAGAAGTTCCTTGATCTCATGTTCATAAGGATCATCTTCTACCATGAAATCCTCCAGTGCACCTCCCTGCTCAACAAAGGCTTTTCTCTTCCGTTCGATTTCAGCCTTGTGTTTTTTGTAGTAATTGATCTTGATGTTTTCTACATCATTCACGATGGTTTCAACCGGACGATTCTGAAGCAAATCGCCCAACAGCGAAATAAGCTCTTCTTTACTTAAAGCCGCAATATTAACAGGCTCTTCAGGACCGGCACTTTTGATAAATTCGTTATAATCCTTGTTCACGTCTTCATGCAGGTCTTCTGCAGGTCGTTCGGTATCGGCATTTTCTTCAGCCGGAAGGGCAACAGGATCCGTATTATCGGCAATACTTGACGTATCACTGATTTGTTCATTACGAACAGAGCTATTCAAGTCACTCATCTTTAGTTACTTTACTATGAAAATCATCAGCATATTAGAAACTACGAAAATATACATTAATGACTAATAGTCAAAGTTTTTTAATTGAATTATGCCAGTGATAAAGGCTTTGTTCAATTACTTCAGGGTATGTAGGTGACTGACTAGGGTTTGGTCTGATAGTTAGATGCCTGCAGGAGGTTGGAAAGGACAGGCCGGATCATGAAGATTACTTATGAAACAAGCCATTCCAGGGCTTCTTCCTCGGTATCGAATATTTTAAAATCCATCTTGGCGAATGATTGCAAGACCTTCAGCAAAATTTTTTTACTCCCGGTGATACCAACTATGGCTTCTTTGGCAATAAGTTCCCTGGTAAGCGATGCAGCTTTCTTAATTTCAGACAGAACATCTCCGTATACAAAGCTTCCCGAAATGTTAACCAGCATGAGCAAATCCTTCACGCCATCGTGTTTTAATTTTTCGCGGAATGCATTGGTTGATTTGATTACGGCAAGGAATTCCTCACTGGTTTTTATGTTGGAGTAATCCACGTAATAAATCTGCTGGCCTTTGAATTCTATGAACTTTGCCCCCTGAGTCATAGTTTTGTTTTGGTTAGGTTACGAAAAGTATGGTTATTGGTTTCAATTATTCAGATAACGATACCCTGAGGACGGCCTGCAAATCCTGTTACTGCAATGGCTGACATCTTACTATACATGGTATTGTTCATAAACGGCCCGGATCTCGGGATTTTCATTAAGAAACTGATAATTTTCAATCCTGCCGCATTCAAACCACCGTGACTGATCGTGTTCAAATCCCAAAATAGGATGAGTCACTGCAAGCCGCAAATAGGTATCCACAATGGAAAAGCTTCCGCGTTCTGTTATTAGTCCGAAAATGGAAGGATTGATGCAATGGATGGTACTGAATCCGATTTTGACAGGATCGGCAACTTCCCGGATCAGTTTCGTTTCACCGGTTACCTTGTTGTGCCAGCCGCACAGACGATTTTGACTGTCAAACAGAAAATCGCGCGATGATTTTCTGTGCTTGACTGCCAGGGTGGCAACCGGATTGTGTTTCTTATGATAGCTGATCAGATCATTCAAATCCAGGTCAGTGATCACATCTGAAGAAGTGAGCACAAAGGGTTCGTTTGCATCAAAGAACCAGCGTGCCTTATATAGGCCGCCTCCTGTATCGAGCAGTTCTCCGGTTTCATCTGAAAACTCAATCCGGATACCAAAGAATTTGTTTTTCTTAATAAAGTCAATAATCTGTGCTGAATGATGGTGAACATTTACAATAATCTCGGTAATTCCAAAATGCTTCAGATAGCGGATGGTATGTTCAAGCAGCGTCACACCCTGCACAGGTACTAAAGCTTTGGGCATTGTATCTGTCAGCGGACGCATACGGGTACCTTTTCCGGCAGCAAGAATCATTGCTTTCATCATGTGCAATTCAAATCATGTAGCATTCATCAGAATGCTCTGTCAGTGATGGCGCTTTTCAAGCTCCTGATGATATATAACCACGTTAAGCGCATATTTATTTCTCAAATGCCCGGCAAGTTTTTCTGCCATATAAACTGATCGGTGCTGTCCGCCGGTGCATCCGAAAGAAATCATCAGATGTGTGAAACCACGCTTTTGGTAAGCTTCCACAGCATGGTCGGCCAGAGACAGGCAGCTGTCGGCAAATTGCTGTACATCGGGCTTCCCCGACAAAAATGCAACAACTTCCCGGTCATGTCCGGTCAGTTCCTTATACTCTTCATACCTTCCGGGATTCTCCAGGCACCTGCAGTCAAAAACAAAACCACCGCCATTGCCTGATGTGTCTTGCGGAATTCCTTCCTTATATGAAAAACTGTTTACACTAACCGTTAGCAGATCGTGCGGCAATTCAAACTGCCTGGAGCGGGGCATGCCGATTAATTTCTTAAACACTTCCGGCAAACTTTTGAGTTTCAATGGAAGCGGATGATTCTCAAGAAGCCAGTCCAGTGTTTCAGTGGCATAAGGCAGGCTCTGCAGGAAAAGCGGTTTTCTTTCAATGTAACCTCTGAATCCGTAGGCTCCCATGGCCTGCATCAGCCGCAGGTATACAAAACCATAGTAGTATCTCAGAAAACTTTCGCAGTCAAACCAGGAAAAGGATGCCGAAAAGACCTTCAGGTAATGGTCGAGCAATTCCTTGCGAATGGAATAGGATAGATGGGTTTTTGCTTCGAAAAGCAGCGAAGCCAGATCGTATTGAAGCGGACCTTTTCTGCCTCCCTGGAAATCAATAAAATACAACTGGTCTTTGTGGAGCATGATGTTTCTCGATTGGAAATCCCTGAACATAAAGGAATTTCGTTCAGTGCCAATCAGCCAGTTGACAATCTGAACAAAGTCATCTTCCAAATCCTGCTCGAAAAAACCGATTTTCAACGGTTTCAGCAGACAGTACTTGAAATAATTCATATCCCACATCATGCTTTGCACATCGAATTCGGCACGCGGATAACACCGGCTGTAATCCAATCCTGCCGCTGCATGAACCTGCAATCCGGGCATGGCGTCAATTACCCTTTTGTATACAGCAAAGATTTCAGCATCGCTGGCGGAATTCTTTCTCAGGGCAGCCAGGTGTTCAAAAAGGGTAACATCTCCAAGATCCTGCTCAAGATATATGTGATTTTCCAGATCTGAAGCCAGCACTTCAGGAACCTTGTTGCCGGCTTTTATCAGTTGCTGGTTCAGGTAAATGAAGGCTTGATTTTCACGGTTATCATTGTTGTATACGCCCAATATGCTGCCCTGGTCTCCTGTAATCCGGAAATACCGGCGATACGAACCCGATTCAGGCAATGGCTTTACAGATCCGGCAGACGTTCCGGACCATGCTGAATAAAGTGCTTCTATGTTCTTCAATATTTCTTTCATGAATCGGGTATTTGACTAACCGGCTATTCCCAAAGACTTTTCGAGGATCAGGTTCCACGCGTCCCTGATATGCCTCAGTTCAACCTGGGTTTGCGCTGTTACCATTCTCAAGGCAAAAACTCCATTGAGCTTGGTGTGGGAAATGTAAATGCTGCCAGTGCTGTTAACCGCAAGCATCAGCTTTTCGTTTAGCCTGTTCAGCTCATTGGTGTCATCAATACCATGAGGGTGATACCTGAAGCAAACCAGGTTAAAGTATACCGGTGCAAGTATCTCAAAGTCTTTTCGTGATTCAATCCACGATTTTAATTTTGTTGCCAGATCTATCTGAAACCTCAGTTTTTCCTGAAGTCCCCTCACACCATAAGAACGAATTACGAACCAGAGTTTCAGTGCCCTGAATCTTCTTCCCAATTGTATACCCCAGTTGGAATAATCGTTCACATGCTCAGGAATTTGTGTTTTCAGGTATTCAGGTACAAGCTTGAAAGTATTGATCAGGGTTTCACTGTCTTTTACAAAGTATGCCGAACAATCAAAGTTGGTAAACAACCATTTGTGCGGATTAAACACAAAGCTGTCGGCCTGTTCAACTCCCTTTATCATCCACCGGTATTCAGGTAAAACCAGTGCTGATCCGGCATATGCAGCATCAACATGAAGCCAGATGTCATATTTTTTGCATATCGCGGCAATTTCGGGTAAAGGATCAACAGCTGTTGAACCGGTAGTTCCCAGCGCTGCAACTACGCAAACAGGCTTCATCCCGTTTTGAATGTCAGCAATAATTGCTTTCTCAAGTAATTCTGGCTTCATGCTGAAGCTTTCATCCAGTCCTATTTTTACCAGGTTGTTATTACCCAGGCCCGCAATTTTAACGGCTTTTTCAACAGATGAATGTGCCTCAAGAGAACAATAAACCCTCATTGCCGGCTGTTCCATCATGCCTTCCCGGTTCACCTGAAAAACAGATGACCGTTCCCTGGCTGTGAGAATGGCGCATAAGGTGGATGTGGATGCAGAATCCTGAATTACTCCTTCGAAATGTGCCGGCAAACCGGTCATGTTTTTAAGCCAGTTCATAACCGCTTCTTCCAGTTCTGATGCTGCCGGAGAGGTTTCCCACTTCATGCACTGTGCACCTAATGCCGAGGAAAGGAATTCGGCCAGAATGGAAGGAAAACTGTTGTTGGCCGGGAAATAGGCAAAGAAACCCGGACTTTGCCAATGGGTCATCCCGGGCACGATCACCTTTTCAAAATCCGCAAAAATCTGCTGCATGCTTTCCGGATCTTCCGGAGGGGCAACAGGAATCTGCGAAAAAATTGATCCGGGCTTGCATGAAGCCTTAACCGGATATTTTTCAATCTCATTGAAATAATCGGCTATCCAATCAACAAACCGATGCGCTTCCTTGCGGAATTGTTCTGAATCCATGATCTCGTTCATTCTGTGAATGGGCTAAAAATAGTGAAAATATTGGCCGAAACGACAATTATTTTGAATTGTGGAATTGATTTAATACTTTTAGAACCAATTGTTGTCAACTATTGAGCCCTATGCAAATTGAACTGTATGATGCAGATTTACTGAACTTTGTTGAATTCAACACAACTGGCGACAATGACAATTATAACCGTTGTGATGAAGAGTCAAAATATCTCGATAGTTCGGTTTTCTACATCTTTCAACCCTGTTTTGAAGAAGCCAATAAAACATACGATTATTTCGGAGGAACCAAGTATAATTCCCGGCTGATTATTGTTTTACGCAACGAACTGATCAACAACCTAAACAAATTTGAATCGCTTAAGAGCGGGGAAGAATTTGCCGGACTGATCAGCAGCAAATTCATGGGGAAACAATTCCTGTCTAATCTTGAAGAGGAAGACTCACAATGGATTACCTACTGGAAAGAATATAACCGCAAGATTATCGGGGTAAATAAGGATCTGATAGACCTGGCAGAAAGATGTGCCTTTGAGGAAAAGGTACTTTGGGTTATTGGCTATTGAATGTTATACTCACTGTTTTAGTTTCCTGATGCGAAAAAAATCAAGAGTTGGTGCTGTTTTTATTTTTACAGGCTCAGTTTTTCTGACTTGTGTCATCGCATTTTTCCTGTTAAGGATTGTTTTCCTGTTGTCAAAAAATGATCTTGCAGCAGGCATACCGGCACCTGTAATCAGTTATGCACTGTTCAACCGGGGATTGCTTTACGACCTCAATATAAGTTCCTGGACTGTTTTTGTTCCTTTTGTCCTCTTAGGCCTTAGCACCCTGATTCCTGGGGCAGCGAAGGTGTTCAAACTGCTTTCGCAGTGTTTCCTTTATATAATACTTACTTTCATTCTTGCCATTTGTGCCACTGACCTGCCTTTTTTCGATTATTACAATGCCCGGCTTACCAGGGCGGTTTTCAGCTGGACTGACCATCCGCTGCTGATGATAAAAACCTTGTTGTCTTACAAATCCTACCTGATATACCTGTTGCTGTTCATTGTTTCTGTATCATTGGTTATTTACTGGATTCGTTTTCTATACAGGAAGGTCATCAGGGAAAGCATGGTACACAAGGGAAAATCCTATGAGCCGTTATGGTTGCTGGCTGGCTTGTTTCTCATAGCAACCGGCATGCGCGGTGAATTCAGATTGCATTACAAGCCCCTCCTTCCCGAACATGCCTTGTTTTCGCCGTATTCCTTTGCCAATCAGCTGGGCATGAACCCGGTTTACAGCTTTGTGGAAAGTTACAGCGCTAATAATATTGATTACTTTGATGAGCAGGTGGCAGTGGAGCGCTCATGCCGCTATCTGAATATCATTCCGACTTATCATTCTCCCATTGCCAGAGATGTTACCTTTAGTGACACGCTGGTTAAACGTAACGTGGTGATCATCCTGCTTGAGAGCATGAGTGCAGACGTTATGGGAGTTAACGGTAATCCGGATAACCTGTGCCCTTTTCTTGACAGCCTGGCCATGGAAAATATTTATTTTGAAAATATTTATACCGACGGCATCCATACATATAATGGCGTGTTTTCATCTTTGTTTGGCCTGCCTTCTATCCTTGAGTTTAAACCTACCAAAACTCCGCATACCGTCAGCCTTGAATATTCGGGTATTTCGAACATCCTGCATCCTCTTGGATACAGGATGCTTTATTTCTGCAATGGTGATAAAAACTTTGACAACCTCGATTTCTTTTTAAGACACAACGGGTTTGATGAAATCATTTCGCAGGAAAACTATGCGAAAGAGGAGGTGTATGACTCATGGGGAGTTACTGATCTGACCATGTTCAGGAAATCAATTGGCAGGATGAATGAACTGCATCATCAGCAGCAGCCTTTTGTTTCTGTAATCATGACTATTTCAGCCCATGAGGGTTATATTCCTCCTTCCGGCATTTACAAGTCGGGTGATCATCAGAAGCAGGCCTATGAATATGCGGATTACGCATTGCGCAGTTTTTTCAAAGAGGCATCGGGGCATGAGTGGTACAAGAATACGGTTTTTCTTCTTGTTGCTGATCACGGACAGAGTTTTGACCGGACTTATGATCTGTCATTATCCTATTTTCATTCTCCAATGGTTATTGTGGCGCCTTTTTTGAATGAGAATGAGCACTATAAAAAAATTGGGCTTCAGCTGGATGTAATGCCAACCATCATGGGAATTCTTAAGATACCCTATGTGAATAATACGCTGGGTATTGATCTTAGGAAGGAATCAAGGCCTTATGCCTATTTTTCGAGTGATGACAAGATCGGTTGTCTGAATGATCAGTTTTTTCTGGTGATCCGCAAGCACGGTGTGGAATCACTTTATAAATATACCCATAAGGACCTGGTGAATTACGTTGAGGAACATCCGAACGTTGCAGACAGCATGAAGGCCTATGTTTATTCCATGTACCAGACAACGCAGTACCTGATTAACAGCAAGAAGACTTCATTGCCAGTACCTGCGGAGCAGACAGAATAAGGCCTTTATTCCTTAGGCAGGCGGTTGATCCGCTTGCAGCGGGATAACACTTCGAGGCATGCCCTTGTGTTGTGATACGGGCATTTCCAGAAGCCTGCCTTATCGTCTGTTAAATTGATGGATCCGTCTGCCCTGATACTCCAATACCATTCCCCGTTTTTGCGGTCGACCAGCTTGTTCCTGATGAAATTCCAACAATGAACTGCCTGTGAAAGATAAATCTCCCGGCTGGTCATTTCATACAGGTTCATCAGGCCTGCCATGGCTTCCGCCTGGGGCCACCAATGCCGGTCAGTATCCAGAATCCCTTCAGCGTAATCCCTTTCATAAATCAGACTGCCGTCTTCCTGCAGGCCTTCCAGTGAAGCAATTGCCAGCGATGTGCACACAGGTTTTACTTTGGCTGTCAAATCCTCGTTGCCAAGTGCAAGGGCTCCTTCAAGCAGCAGCCATGAAGCTTCAATATCGTGTCCGTAAGAAATCAGGGATGATTTTGAGTTCCATTTTTCATCGAAGAAAAGCAGCAGGTGGTGTGAGACCGGATCAACAATTGTATCCAGAAACAGGTTCACCAGGTTCCTGAGTTTTGATTCCAGCAATTTGTCTTTCCAAACCCGGTAAAGATTGGTATAGGCTTCCAGGATGTGGAGGTGCGTGTTGGTCGTTTTTTTCTCGTTGGCATCTTTATCACTCAGGCGCAGGTCATCAAGCAGTTTCCAGTCGCGGCTGTAGGCTTCGAAGTAACCGTTCAGCTCGTTGTCAAAACTGTGTTTTTCAATGACGTCGAAAAGCGAGATGGACTTGTCGAGGCACGCTGTATCTCCGGTGGCTTTGTAAAATTCAGAGAGGGCATATATGAAGAAGGCCTGTGAATATATCTGCTTTTTCGTGTCGGCAGGTGTTCCGTTGCTGGTCAGTTTCCAATAGGTACCCCCGTAATCTGAATCAAAAAAATACTTCAAAATATAGTCTCTGCTGAATTCAGCTGTTTTCAGGTATTCAGAATTACCCAGTCTGTGGCAGGCTGAAGAAAACGTCCAGAGAATCCTGGAATTCAGTATGCCTCCCTTGTCCGCGTTTTCAATAACCTCCCCCTTTCCATTGATCTGTCCGTAAAAGCCTCCATGTTTCTTGTCGGTTGCCTTGTTCATCCAAAAGGGCAGGATGTTGCCGGTAAGCTCATCATAAACCTCCTGCTGAAAGCGGGTTGTTTCTTCTGCTGTCATGAGTATCGGAATATATCAATGGGTTACACTTCCTTTCCAAGATACTTCAAATTGCTGCTGATCAGATTGGTTAATATTTCAACCGATGTGTCGGAATAATAACCGTCAGCGACCGTATTCAGGCAATAATCCACCAGTCTGTCAACCGTTGATGTGGCAACATGCATGCGGGTATCGGAGGATGCGTAATACAGAAAAACGGTTCCGTCATCATCGGCAATCCATCCGTTTGCAAACAATACGTTCGATACATCTCCAATACGTTCTTCTCCCTCGGGCGCCATCAGAAATCCTGCCGGTTCGGCAATGAGTTCCGCAGGGTCATTCAGAGAAGTCATGTACACGTAAAGAACGTACCTTAAACCGGCAGCACACCCCCTGACGCCATGGGCCAGGTGCAGCCATCCCTTTGGAGTTTTAATGGGGTGGGGACCTTCACCGTTTTTGACTTCTTTTATGGTATGGTAATACCGGTGGTTGATTATTTTTTCATCCTTCACAACCGCACGGGTGATATCATCAATGAGTGCCCAACCGATCCCCCCGCCTTTTCCGGCATCTATAAAGCCATCCTGAGGCCTTGTATAAAGCGCGTATTTGCCATTTACAAATTCAGGATGTAACACTACATTCCGCTGCTGGCTTCTTGAAACCAGGTCGGGGAGCCTTTCCCAGCTAATCAGGTCCCGGGTTCTTACAATGCCCGCTTTGGCAACTGCCGATGACAAATCTCCGTCAGCAGCAGCAGGACCCTTGTGCTCGGCACAGAAGATACCGTAAATCCAGCCATCCTCATGCCGGGTAAGCCTCATGTCGTATACATTTGTTTCAGGTTCCTGAACCTGTGGCAGTCGCACGGGGTAATCCCAAAACCGGAACTGATCAATGCCATTGGGACTTTCAGCAACTGCAAAAAACGACTTGCGGTCATTGCCTTCAACCCTGGCCATCAGCAAATACTTTCCGTTGTGTTTTATTGCACCGGCATTAAATGCGGCATGTATACCAATTCTTTCCATCAGGAAAGGATTGGTTGCAGGATTCAGGTCATACCGCCAGAACAGCGGGGCATGCTCTCCGGTTAACACCGGATTTTCATATCTCTCAAATATGCCGTTACCTGTCAGTACTTTTTTGTTCTTTTTCAGGATCAGGGCATTGTGCAATTGCTCCAGCTGCCCAAGTCTTTCTTTGTATTCGTTATTCATCTTAACTCATTTAATGGTTCACACAGTGTGAGACAGATCCCATCGGCTTTTCAAGGTCTCATAATTCAGGGCTTCACGCAATAGTTTCATGAATTGGATCCGGGATATTTCTTCGGCCCCAAGAGATTGAAGATGGGCAGTGGATTGCTGTGCATCGATAAAATGAAATTCATGCTGAACAGCCCATTCAACCAATTTACATAATGCTACTTTTGATGCATCTCTCATGTGATAAAACATGGATTCTCCAAAAAACGCCCTGCCTAACGATACGCCGTAAAGACCGCCAACAAGCTTGCCGTCACAGTAGGTTTCAAAGGAATGTGCCAATCCAGTCTGATGCAGGCTGATGTATGCCTGAATCATTTCCTCAGTGATCCAGGTGCCATGTTGTCCGTTGCGTTTTACGGCGGCACAATTCCTGATAACCCCTTCAAAATCGGTATCGGTCCGTATTTCATATGTTTTGCTTCGGATCCGCTGCCGGAGGCTGGATGATATTCTGAATTTTTTGGGAAATAATACAAGCCGCGGATCAGGTGACCACCACAGAATCGGGGAGTGTTCGTCATACCAGGGGAAAATTCCTTGAGAATAAGCGGTTATAAGGGATTCAACGTTCAAATCCCCACCAACTGCGAGCAGACCATCGGGGTCTGCGGAACATGGATCCGGAAACTGATACTCTAAAGGCATGATTACAAAGGTAGTAATAAAAAAAGTTCCGGAACTTTTAATTGATCCGGAACTTAGTTTATGGTGCCCAGGACAAGACTCGAACTTGCACGCCCTGTAACAGGCGCCAGCCCCTCAAGCTGGTGTGTCTACCAATTCCACCACCTGGGCGGGTTATTATGTGCCTGGAACAGGACTCGAACCTGCACGTCCTTGCGAACACTAGTCCCTGAAACTAGCGCGTCTACCAATTCCGCCATCCAGGCAAATTAACCTCAGAAAACAGGAGTGCAAATATATAAATTAAAACGAATAATCGACAAAAATCTGATAAAAACAAAAAGACCGGAATAAACCGGTCTTTTGCCTTGTGGATTTGATTGCTGGAACGCTCATATCTGAGCAATATCTTTGGTTTATTGTACGTATTTTTTTATCCTGGGTTCCATTTTTAACACTTTATATTGCATCACTTTCTTCCCGTCCTGACGCGTAACCGATCCGATAAAATCTACATAGGCGATAAATTCATTCACCTCGTTTCTGAACAACTGGTCGGTCATGATCCAACCCATATCTTCTTCGGCTAACAGGTAATTGTTATGTGAAGATTGCCAGACATCGAGATAGTATATGGCCGGGTTGAGGTTCTCAAAGGTCACTATTCCGTTATTATCTGTAAATCCTTCGATTACGGCATTGGTCTGAAATTCCCAATCATCACGGGTGGGATAGAGGATCACGCTGGCTCCGGCAACCCTGTAATGATCATAGTATTCCTCAACAATCACACGCAGCGAAGTGGTTAACACCTTTACAAGTACTGATGCTCTGTCAACCAAATGACCGTTCCTGAAGGCGGTTAATGTTACCTCATAGGTTCCGGCTTCTTCAAAATAATGAACCGGATTGATGGCGTCGGACCAGGTCCCGTCGCCAAAGTCCCATTCAAAGTAATCCGCATAATCCGAGGAAGTATTTGTAAAATAAACTCTTTCATATACTTCTACTGTGCCTGAAGATGCTATAAAGTCGGCATAGGGTTCATGTTCACATGATGCCAGCAACAGAACCAGGGCGGGTAATAAAACTGCTATCCTTTTCATGGCGGGTGGTATTTGAAATATTCATACAGGATAATTCAAAATACGTGCCACACATAAAATATTATTGCGATGTCCTTGCTTTTGCAGCGCTGAAATTATCAGACTTTCTTCATAAATTTGAACTTTCTTCAATTCAGGTGTGTCCTCACAGATAACCATTAACATGAATCTGTACAATGAAATAATCATCAAGGCGGCAACTGCGTTAATCTTCCTGTTACCAGCACCAGCTAGTGCCCAGGATCAGATAGTATTCAGCAATTACTTCATGGACAGTACGCTTCGGTTTGATTATTATCATGCAGGTAATGCTGATTATGAGCAGATTACTCCTGATCAGATTTATCTTCAGGTACCCTGGGCCGGGAACCCGAGGAATTGCATTCAACCATTAGAACTGGGTATGTATAAGGCAAGTTTATACGACAGTGCTTCAAACTGCCTCATTTTTTCAAAAGAATACAACAGTATTTTTGCGGAATACAAAACTACCGGTCCGGCTATTGACGGAATTCAGCAAACCTACCACGAGTCTGTTTTGATCCCTTATCCGAAGAAGACTGCCATGCTGGTGTTTGAAAAACGCGACCGGTATAACAAATTCTCGAAAATCTATACTACTTATGTAAATACAGTGAATAGCGGTTTATTTAAGGAAGACCTCAATCCGGATGATTGTACCGTCATTTCGGTTGTGAACAACGGAAATCCACATGCTTGTGTCGACCTCGTAATTTTAGCCGAGGGTTACCGGGCAGCAGAACTTGACACGTTTAAAAGAGATTTAAGCTATTTTTCCAACCTGCTTTTTTCAGTTGAACCATATAAGAGCCATGTTTTGAAATTCAATGTGAACGGTGTATTCTGCCCATCCGCTGAGAGTGGCACAGATGAGCCACAGCATGATATTTTCCGCAATACCAGGCTGAATACATCATTTAATATTTTTGGCACCGACAGGTATTGCCTGGCTTTGGATAATAAAAGTATCCGCGATGTGGCTGCTGCCGTTCCCTATGATGTGCTGCTCATCATGATCAACCACAAGAGGTATGGTGGTGGAGGAATTTATAACCTTCAAACGGTGTTCACCTCGGGAAGTGACTGGCGGGATTATGTGTTTCTTCATGAATTCGGACACGGCTTTGCAGGACTGGGTGATGAGTATTATGCTTCATCTGTGGCATATCAGGACGTCTATACACCGGGTGTTGAACCGTTGGAACCCAACATTACCACGCTTCCTGATCCATCCCATGTGAAGTGGAAAGAATTTATTGACCCAGATCTTGCTTTGCCCACCGATTGGGGTAAGTCAAGGTTTGACAGCCTGCAGGTGCAGTATGGTTTGGTAGAAAAGGAAGGCAAAACGGTACTGGACAGCCTTCGCATGGCAGGTACAGCTGAAAGTGAATTGGAAAAGGAGGCTTTCAGCTACTCGAAACGTTTATATGATCTACACCGGAGGCGGGATGATTTTCTGAAAAATCATCCATTGAAAGATAAGGTAGGTGTTTTTGAAGGTGCCAATTATTTGTCGTCAGGGATGTACCGGCCAACCATCAATTCGCTGATGCATCAGTTTGACGCTGACCGGTTGACTTACGGACCGGTTAATGAACATGCCATTCTGAATACAATCCGGTACTATTGTGGAGAATGAGCAATATTTAGATATTCAGCCAAATATCCATTTGAAAAGCGGATAAATCACCGATAATACAGGAATATCGTTATATGCTGAATAACCCTCATTAAACCTGGATGCAGATTCAGTAAATTGGGCTGCAATTGGTTTTGTAGCGTACCTTCCCATGATCAGACTGGTCAGTTGCATGATCAATGAATCGAAGATAACAATAACGGTAATGACAAAGTGAATGCTGTCGGATGTCTGAATGTTAAAAGGATGCATATAAAATTTTGAAACCAATGCAATACAAGCCAGCCAAAGAGTCACCCGGAACACAAAACCATAACTCACCAGGTAAGAAACGTTGGATTTGGTGCGTGTAATAACAAGTATCAGACAGCTTGCCAATGCGCCGGCAATTATTCCGGCTATTAGCCTCCAGGTATAACTGGACAGGTTCAGAAAAATCAGGCATCCTGCTATTGACATCATCTTTATAAGCACATTCACGCAATGAATGATGAATGCCTTGTGTGACCTGGGTATTAAAACAGTGATATTTTTATTGATATAATTCACGTTGTGTTGCCTGAAACCACCGGTTTTAAGTCTGATATCCTCAAGTTTGAGCAGCTCCATTTTATAGGGAACCGAATCTGCAGGTTTTTCAGGGCAAAAATAACATTGCTGAGAAGTCTGGTGCCTGTCTGCAAACAAATGTTTAATCCGTTCCGGTGAATAATACAGTTTACCAGGCCAGAAATAGTTCTTCCGGTTGTCACGATAATACCAGGCAATTCCTGTTGCAAACGGCCACATCACCAAAACCAGGAATATCCATTTCCAGTTCTCCTGAACAGCAAGTATCACTGGAGACAGGAAGAGAAATAAAAAGATGAGTAAACTCAGTAACCTGAAAAAGGCAGTAAAAATCAGTCCTAAATCGTTTATTCCGCTTTGCTGGAAAGCTTCATGTTGACGGCGGAATTTTTCATACCGCATCCTTGCCTGATGTTGTGCGCGTTCTTTTGCTTCTCTTCTGAAGCGTTCATATTCATCAGACTTTTTGTACTCATCGTATTTTTGTTCATCATTGAAACTCCCCGGGTAATTTGCAGTCTGCCGGGGCCAATGATTCATTAGAAAATCATAGGCTTCGGTTATTTCGCAGAATTTCTCATGGGCATCCGGAGCTTTGCTGACGTCCGGATGGTACTTTTTTGCCAGTTGCCTGTATGCGCTTATTATTGCTTCCCTGCCTGAATTTTCAGGAATCTGCAAAGTGTCATAGTAGTTTTTCACACTGTGGAAGTCAGGACAGTCTTTCTATGTACATCTGTCAATTGTCTTTGTATTGTTCAATAATCTTCAGCAGATCTTCTTTTATTATCGGCTTGGATATATATCCGTCACAACCTGCAGCCAGGGCTTTTTCCCTGTCTTCCAGCATGGCATATGCGGTTTGAGCAATAACCGGCAAACCAGGGTTTTGTTTCTTAATCTGGCGGGTGGCTTCATAACCATTCATTTTGGGAAGCTTGATGTCCATTAAAACCAGTTTGATTTCCGGATGCTTCTGACACATTTCAACCGCTTCGGTTCCATTTGATGCTCTGATAATGCGGATCTTGTTTTTTGCAAGAATAGCTTCCAGAAACAAAAAATTGATCTCGTCATCTTCAACTACAAGGACAACCATATGATGGAAATTAGTAATAATATTGTTTTCTTGATCTTTCTTTGATTTTTTTGCTGTGGTTTGAGCCGTAAGGGGTATGTTGAAATAAAAAACCGAACCTTTATTCGGAAGTGATTCCAGCCAAATCTTACCGCCCATCAGATTCACGAGTTTCTGCGAAATGGTCAGTCCCAGTCCTGTTCCGCCAAAATGATTGTTGATTTCATAGTTCACCTGACGGAAGGGTTCAAAAATCTTTTCATGCAGTTCAGCAGGGATTCCGATTCCGCTGTCTTCTACAAAAAACTCCATAAAGCCTTCAGTAACCCTGTAACCAAATCTGATCTTTCCCTCCAGGGTAAATTTCACTGCATTATTGAGCAGGTTGGTCAACACCTGTCTCAACCTGGTTTTATCGGTTCTGATGATGCATGAGCTATTTGGCAATGTTTTGACAGCCTCCAGTTTGATGTTTTTGGCAGCAGCCTGAGGCTCAAAAAATGCATGCAGGATAGCGATCAGCTCGTTAACCATCACATCTTCATTAACCAGGGTTACTTTTCCGGTTTCAATTTGTGAAACATCAAGAATGTCATTAACAATTGTCAATAGTTGTTTGCTGCTGTCAATAACTATACCTGCGTAAAATTCCCTCTTTTCTTCAGAAAGTTTCGCATTTTTCATCAGCTCGGAAAACCCGATGATGCCATTCATCGGTGTCCTGATTTCATGACTCATGTTAGCCAGGAATGCCGATTTCAGCCGGTAACTTTCTTCGGCATTTTGTTTGGCCTCCTGCAGTTCATCATTGATCTTGCGAATATGTTCTAAGTTTCTGATCAGTTCCTCATTCTGGGATATGTATTCCTCATTGAGCGCCATGTTATTTTCTATTTGTGCTTTCAGCGCAAGCTCAATTCTTTTCTGGTTGCTGATGTCAATCTGTGTACCGGTCATTCGCAGAGGATTTCCACGGGTGTCATGGGTAACAACCATACCCCTGATACTAACCCAAACCCACTCGCCCGAAATATGCTTCAACCGGGTTTCGCATTCATAGAAATCAGTTCTTCCGTCAAGATGTTTTTCAAGTAAATCTTCGAACCGGATCAGGTCTTCAGGGTGAACAAGTTGCTTCCAGGATTCAAAGTCAAATGAATCACGCTGTGATTCTTCAAGTCCGATTATTTCAGCTAATCTTTCATTGATCACCATCTTACCTGCGGGAATGAACCAATCCCACAAGCCGGCCTTTGTGCCATTGATGGCAAGTTTTAATCTTTCCTCGCTTTCGCGGATCCTTTGCGCCTGCTTGTGTGACTCTGTCATGTCGCTGAAAACCAGGACAACTCCTGTTATTTCCTGTTCATTATTAAATATGGGAGCAGCGCTGTCACTGACGACAAATTCTGTTTTATCTTTGGCTACAAGAATCGTTTGATTGCTCAGCTTAACCGTATGGCCTGTTTGGAGTACGTTCTCCACAGGATTTTCAATCTTTTTCCGGGTAACAGAATTAACCATGTTGATAACCTCGTCAATTCCCTTTCCCTTGGCATCATTAAATTTCACGCCGGTAAGTGTTTCAGCTACCGGGTTCATGTTAGTTATTTTACCTTTTGTGTCGGTTACAACAACCGCGTCACCTATTGATTTCAGGGTAATGCGCAGATTCTCCCTGCTTAGTGTGAGCTCTTTCTTGATGCTGTATTGAACAAAAGAGTAGATCACGAAAGCCCACAACAGGGGAATGGATGCACCGATAATGTTTTCAACCTGCTCATGGGCATGAGAGATGCCCAGCCATTCAACGAGCAAAAAAACCAGGTAAGCCAGGTTGACCAATAGCAGATTTGTGATAATGTTCCTTACATCCCGGTTTGCAGAAGTCTTTCTGTAAAAGAAGATCAAAAAAAATGCGGCAAGGGTTGCCAGAAATGCAATAATATCAAGACTGGCTATTATTTTCATCACGATTCCTCCCCACGGGTCTTGGTTGTAAAATTCCAGCACCATTTCGCAAATATACATGCACTTAAGGCATAGGCCAAATGCTCCAGAAAGTTCAGGTAACTTTCCAGGAAAAAACCTTCAAGCACTGTAAAAGACCAGCCGGTAAACAGTATCAAATAGCTAGTGAAAAGAATTTTCCAGGATTGGATTTTCTTCAGGTTATTCCAGTTCAACAGTATAAACAACAATACGATAATGCCCAAGATGAGCATAACCACTTCGTCTTCCCGCAACATACTAACTTACGCTGATAATTGTTAAAATCTCATTAAAGATATGAATCTTTTTAAATACAACAGAATAATAACGGTGGAAATACAAAACAACCTGCATTTGATTCAGGGTGATCCGATAACATCCGTAATCAATATGCAGGCTGCTTTAAATATTCTGAAATTCAGTCTGATACTTCAAAGCGTCCTGAAGAAATTGTAATTCATATTTTCCAGTTCTGCCATAGAGGGATAATGGTAATGGATCATGTCATCTTTATCTCCCAGATAAAAACCTGTATCTATTGACCGGTAAAGCAAGTCACCATTATAGAAACGGATAACGGTTTTCATTTTCTTTTCATCGTCCTCAAGTGTCATCAGGCAATCTCTCAAGTGCCCGATATGCGTGTAGGGTAAGTGTTCAGCCGACCCTGACAAAGGGTTTGTGGCCAGTTCACCCAGTTTCAGATCAACAAACACGAGTTTTGGCAATTTGACAGGCATGGAACCGTCAGTCATTTTTTTCAGAAACCGGGCAGGTGAATACTCACTGACTACCTGAGGGGTAACAGGACATAATTCCTGATACAGGTGAAGTACCTTTTTGTCTTCGTTTGACACATCGTATTTTGATTGAGCCAGCTCAAGTACGATACCATGATCTGTGGTCAGGTATAGATTTTTAAACGCGTTTAAGGGTATGGTCTCTAGAACTTTATAAACCGAGAGATATACCGTGTGCTTGGGCGACCCGTCGGGTTTTCGCACACAGCGTTGTTCGAGATAGTTCATGTCAATCAGGCCTTTGATTTTTTCCAGGTCAAGCTCAAAAAAAATGGCCTGGCCTTTGTTCCTTTTTTTTGTGCCGGTGGCCAGATATGCGCCGAATTCATCCGGAGGCAGCATGGATCCTATCAGCGATTCCGGTGTGATCGATAAATAAATATACATACTCATAGTTATAAATTTATGGTGTCTACTAAATTCAAAACAGATGAGCGAAATGCATAAAGGTTACTAAATTTACGAAATTATCTGCTTAATAGGTAACTGAATGAGCTAAATTTGCAGGTCAATAAGGGAAAACTTTTCAATTCATGCCAGTAAATCCTTTTCTTAAAGATATTGCCCGAATTCTCATTGATCCTGTTTCATACGATCTTGCCACTACAACGGTTGTTTTTCCTAACAAGCGGGCCCGGCTATACCTGAGTAAATACCTTGGTGAACTTACCGACAAGCCTGTTTGGGCGCCGCAATACCTTACGATTACCGAGTTGATGGAAAAAATATCGGGTTATCTTTTTGCAGACCGACTTTACTTGTTGTTTGAAACCTTCGGGATTTTTTCTGAAGTAAGCGGTACTTCCGAAAGTTTTGATTCGTTTTACCCGTATATTGATACCTTGCTTGCTGATTTTGATGAAATTGACAAATTTCTGGTCAATGCTGATGATTTGTTTCAGAATCTGGCTGACCTGAAATCATTGGATGGCAGATTTAATTACCTCACCGATGAGCAGGTCGCGGTAATCCGGAAATTCTGGGATACTTTTAATCCCGATGGCAAATCAAAAGGTCAGGAGGCATTTTTGGAATTATGGGAGGCAATCCCCAAAGTATACCGTCAACTTAAAAACACACTGCACCAAAAGCAGATGGCCTATGAAGGCATGGCTTACCGGAAAGCTGTAGAATTCATTGAAGAAAATGAAATACCGCAGATTCTCAGCGGAAGAAAGTTTGTATTCATAGGTTTCAATGCTATAAATGCGTGCGAGGAACGGCTTTTCAGATATCTCAGGAACCTGGGTTGTGCCGAGTTTTTCTGGGATTATGACACCTGGTATACCAACAGCGAAATACATGAAGCAGGATACTTCATGAGGAGCAATATCCGGAACTTCCCGCAAACCAAAAAAACGGGAAATGAAAACTTCATTCATCATGATTATTCAAATGTGTTAATTGTCCCTGTTGCCTCCAACAGCGGGCAGGCAGGTGTTCTTCCTGAGATATTCAGCCGCTTTGGAATTAAAGGCCAGTGTGACGTTGAAAACACGGCTGTGGTGCTGGCTGATGAAGGCCTTCTGATCCCGACTCTTTATGCCATACCCGATTATGTATCGGATGTCAACATTACCATGGGGTATCCTATTGCAGGGACAGACATTTTCAACCTGATTGACCTTATCTATGAGCTGAACAACCATTCAAGGAAGAATAAGGATGGAAAGATCAGCTGGTATTTCAGGGATGTTCTTGCAGTTATGGAGAATCCCCTGGTGAAGATGCACTATCGTGAAACAGTTGAAGCTGTGAGACAGCAGGTTGTCAAGAAAAATCTGGTGTTTCTTAATTCCGATGAAATCTTTCAGAACGGAGAGCATGACAACCTGATCTTTAACGAACAGCTTCAGGATGAACCCTGCAATCTGCTTCTGGGAGTTATTTCAGGAATTATCCAACGAATGCCTTCGGACGGTGAAGAAAAAAGCATCAAAGACCCGGTTCAGTCAGAAGTGTTGTTTCAGGTGTATACTTTTCTCACACGTCTTCATGAAATTCTTTCGATACAAGACTTCAAACCCGGAAACGATGTACTTTTCAAGCTGATCAGAAAAATGCTTCGCAGCATTCATATCCCTTTCAGCGGTGAACCTTTAGCCGGACTCCAGGTGTTGGGTATTTTGGAAACAAGGACAATCGACTTCAGCAACATCATCCTGTTGTCGGCAAATGAAAAAATACTTCCCCGGCCTTCGGATATTCCCTCTTTTATTCCTTACAACCTGCGGAAGGGATTTGGAATGCCGACTCCTGAACAACAGGATGCTATATATGCCTATTACTTTTACAGGATGATCCAGCGCGCAAAAAACGTGGCTCTGATATACGACAGCAGTACCGGTGATATGCGTACCGGTGAACGAAGCAGGTTTCTCCACCAGCTTGTTTATGAAACACGGCTTCCGGTTAAGGAGATAAGTATTGCATCGTTTGTAGACAGGATTCCGGCAAAACCTATTCTGATTGAGAAAAGAGATGATATCCGGAAGGCATTGGAAGCTTATCTTCACGCAAATGGCAAATCATTGTCTCCCAGTAGTATTAATGAATTTTTAAATTGTCCGCTGCGTTTCTGCTTTCACCAGATTATGAGTTTTCCTGAACCGGAAGAAATCACTGAAGAAATAGATTCCAGGGATTTTGGCAGCCTCCTGCACGCCAGCCTGGAGCACATTTATTCGGGATTTCCGCAAAAAGTCATTTCCAAAGATATGCTGGAAACAGTGCTTAAGAATGAAGAAAACATCGGATCTGCAATTGACAAAGCCTTTGATCAGGTGGTTTTCGGCATTGAAGCAGGTGAAAGCAACCGGAAACCGGAAGGGCTTAATTACATTGTGAAGCAGGTTTTGTATTCCTACATCAGACAATTTCTCAAAGCCGAATCACAGGCCTGTCCGTTTACCCTGATCAGCCTGGAACAGAAATATTATGCTGAATTTCCGGTAAATGCAAGCGGGATTAACCGTTCCCTGCGGCTTGGGGGTATTATTGACAGAATTGATCAGTGCAAGGGCAAAACAAGAATTCTGGATTACAAAACCGGAAAAGTCATGAATTCCTTTAAATCTGTTGGGTCCTTGTTCGATTCAGGTGACAAGATCAGGAACGATGCTGTTTTTCAGGTTCTTTTATATGCCTGTGTTTACACTAAACTGAATCCGGGAACCGACATTGAGCCGGGTCTTTTTTTCATGCGTGATGCACATTCAACTGACTTTTCACATGCCATTGCAATGGGCTCAAAAAAGGAAAAGGTGACAAGCTACTCCATGGTAGGTACTGAGTTTGAAAACTATTTAAGTATAAGTCTCTCCAGGTTGTTTGATTTTTCGGAACCATTCAGGCAGACTGAGAACCTGCAGACATGCAGGCATTGCCCTTATGCTCCCATATGCAGAAGAGAAAGCGGCAACGAATGATATAACTGTAACCATATTTTATACACAATCGCAACAAGCCAAATCACAAGACCATGCGAATAGACATATTGACCATACTGCCCGAACTGATTGAAAGCCCCCTGAATCATTCAATAATCAAGCGCGCGAAGGAAAAGGGAATTGTCGAGATTTGTATTCACAATATTCGTGATTACTCTACCAACAAACAGAAGCAGGTAGATGATTATGCCTTTGGTGGCGGTGCCGGTATGGTCATGTGCATAGAACCGATAGATCGTCTGATTTCAAAATTGAAAGGTGAACGTCATTACGACGAAATCATATACATGTCACCGGATGGTGAGGTTTTTAACCAGCAAAAAGCCAATTTTCTGGCTACAAAAGAAAACATCATCTTGCTTTGTGGTCATTACAAAGGTGTGGATCAGCGGGTTCGCGATCATTTGATTACCCGCGAGATATCAATAGGTGATTATGTGCTCTCGGGCGGGGAACTGGCAGCTGCTGTAATCACCGATTGTGTTGTCAGGCTGCTTCCGGGAAGCATATCGGATGAAACGTCTGCACTCACCGATTCATTTCAGGACAACCTGCTGGCCCCGCCGGTTTACACCAGGCCGGCCGGCTATAAAGGCTGGAAAGTTCCGGATATTCTCCTGTCTGGTCATCAGCAGCAAATCGATGAATGGAGGCACCGGCAGTCCGAGGAGAGAACCCTGAGACTCAGGCCTGATCTGCTGGAAGGAGATGAATAGAACTATTTTTCCTTATATACCGGTATTTTGTAGTAAACCGAAAAGCTGACTCCCAGCAGTGATTTTTTGTTGCCCTTGCCATATCCGGCAATTTCATTCGGATACAGAAGTGCCGGTTCGGTTTTGTCAAGCATGAATTTTCCTCTTACCGTCCATCCCATAAAGAAGTTGGAAAAGATCTCTGTTCTCAGGCCACCGGTTATTTCCAGCCAGTGCGCATCCATTTCAGCCTCAGGTATAGAACTGTTGAAGTTTCCCCAATAGGGATCCTGTATGATGATGTTGCCAGTCCGGTAACTCAGACCAGAATACCCGTAACGCAACCCGATGAATCCCATATCATAAGGAATATCGCTGTAATATGCCAGGATGTTGTAATCAAAACCAACCCGGAAATAAGATCCGTTGCAATAGTGGTCGAAGTTTACACTTTCAAAGGTGAACTTGCTTTTACCGATTTCAACAACCGGATAAAGATTAGTCAGTAATTCAGCATCAACGGATAATTCAAATCCCCGTTTTTCCGGATTCATAAAGTAAGGGGGTATTTTGGCCAGATCAATACCGATCCGGGGACCATAGGTTCTTCCTTCCTGGCAGTGACCCGTAAGGCTTGGGAGCAGCAAAAAAACAAGACTAAAAATACAGCCTGATATTTTCGGTTTCAGTTGTATGAACATAGGGGTAAATAATTTGAGCTGAATCGATCATGTGCGTGGTGAATTCGAATTTGTAAATGGTGCAACGCATGGAAAAGCCACATTCTTTTGAAATAAAGTCCAGGTCTCTGGTATAGTTGAATCTCAACGTGTCAGATCCGGTGCCGATTTTCAAAACAAACAGACTCTGATCCTGGGTTTGTGATAAAGGAAGCGACAAGGCACTCACCATGTCAACGGTATCATACAACATGCTGTCTCGCGGCAGGCCATAGACCGATACATCATCAAAGGCCACACCGGTTATCTTGCTGTCAGTTAACGTGTAAAAATTAACTTTTCCCTTTGGGAAAATGGTGGATTCATTGCAGTCCAACTCCTTGTCACATGAGAAAAAAACAAGTCCTGTTGAAAGCAACAGGACCTGAATGATATATAAAACAGATTGTTTTTTCATCGGGTATGTGACTGTTTTAGAACCTGAAACCAACTGTTGCCAGGAATCTATATTTCTGCTGGTTTAAGTCAGACACATTATCGAAATACAGTACATATTTTTCTTTGTGCATCAATGCAGAAAATCCAAAATCAAAAAAGAAATTCTTATTACGATAGCCTATTCCGGAAGTAATTTCAGTATAACTGGCATCCTCATTAAGCTCATCTGAAACATACGGGCTTGGATAATAACCACCGCCAAGTCTGATAAAAGCATTATCAAATCTTAACTCACTGCCAATTTTCAGATTCAAAACGGAACAATATATATCGTTTATTACTTGATTGTTGTCCTCAAATATTGGATCTGGCTCTTTAGGTTTAAGCTGCATAGAGGAATAATCAATAAACTCCAGATCAGCAGAAATAATAGCGAACTTCCCGATTTGATAGCTAATACCTCCAAGCAATTTCAAAGGAGTATGCAGTTTGTAATCAAAGGTTCCTTCAGCATAAATATCGCCATTTACGTCAGATGGAACAAACCCATTGTCAAATTCAGAATACATCGTGTTTTTATATGCTTCTTCCATACGATAATAAGTTGGCAAATGAAGAGACGCACCAACCCGTAAAGCTTCGACAATCCTGGCCATAACCCCAAAATTCATGCTTATTCCAACACCTTCTACGTCAACATTTTCAGTAAAATAGAAGTTGGAAAAGTAGTTTAAATTCCTATCATCAAATTCAGCATGTGTGGTTTTTTGACTAAAATTCAAATCGTAAATCCCCAAACCCATGCCGAAATAAATCTTATTGCTAAAGTTAAGCCCGAAAGCAAAGGTCCAATTACCTATTCCGCCCTTAGTTTCGATAACTCTGCGTTGAGTAACTACATCGCCGACATGTTCAACAACTCCAATGTAATCGAAATTTGAACCTGCAATAGTATCCAGTACATAGGCATCAAAAGCAAGTCTTTCATAAAATGGGTCAAGATATTCAGGGTCAATACCATTGGCATTTTCCCAAAAATAATCAACCAGGGAATTTGAACTTTCGCCCTTAATATTGGACACATTATTGAGATTATTCAGCCTATTATAACCTATAGCATAGGAGGCACTGACAAGCCCTTTATCTTTATTTGAATTATATGTTCCAACATATCCCAGGCTTCCAAGAGCAAATTGGTATTTAAAATCCTTATATTCCTGAGCAAGATAATCAGTTTTTGTTCTTGAATAATTCAGCTGGGGAGTAAGAAGAAACTCTGATTTTCTGTATAATCCAAGTCCAGCAGGATTGAAGTATGAAGAGGAAAAATCACCTCCCAAAGAGGAAAAGGCTCCTCCCATGGATATACTGCGTGCAGTTATTGCAGGGAAATTTTGTGAAAACCTGAGTGCATCAGTAACATATTGTGCCTGTGCTGTGGATATGCCTACAAGGATTCCAATCAATGAAATTATTTTTTTCATAGTTCTTGACAATTAAGGGAATAATAAAGTACTTAACAGAATCACAACAAATCAACTTATCTTCTGCCGCCTGAGCTGTGTGATGAAGAACCAGAACTGCGGGAAGAAGAGCCACTGCTTCCGGAACTATTAGATGATGAGCCACTTGAATAGGAGCTCGATCTGCTGCCGGATGAACTGCCTGATCCAGAGGAGTAGGAGCTGGAGGGTCGGCTATAGCTTGATGATGAGCTGCTGCTGGGCCTGCTGTAGCTTGATGATGAGCTGCTGCTGGGCCTGCTGTAGCTTGATGATGAGCTGCTGCTGGGCCTGCTGTAGCTTGATGATGAGCTGCTGCTGGGCCTGCTGTAGCTTGATGATGAGCTGCTGCTGGGCCTGCTGTAGCTTGATGATGAGCTGCTGCTGGGCCTGGTATTCGTTGTAGTCCGGCTTTGTGTTTCAGAATTACTCTGTGAAGCAGTCGAACTCGGCCTGGTATATACCGGACGATCCTGCGGTGCAACATTGTTCACCCTTGCGCCGGATGTGCGGGGGGCGCTGACATTCTCGGAACTTTGCACACGTGATCCGGTTCCTGAAGATGTTGAGGTTGAGGTTCTTCCTGTGGCTGTTCCCGCAGAAGGCGCAGTATAGGGACGGCGAACCGTTGTTCCGGCACTTCCTGAACCGGTTGATCCCGGCTGGGTGCGTGATACTGTGCCCGGTGTACCCGAAGTTCTTTGACCTCCGGTAGTTGTATTGCCTGTGGTTGAGGTCCTGCGAACGTCACTTGAAGTGGTTGTGCCGGCTACCCTTGAAGTCCCCGAACTGCTGACACGCTGCCCGTTGAAACTTCTTGAACCACTGGTCTGGGCAATCCGGTTGTTTTCGATAGTCTGCCGGGGACCGTAATAAACAGGACGGTGGTTGTGAGATCCGGAATGACCTCCTCCGTAATAATACCCATCATAATACCCATTATAATAGCTGTACATGTATGGACTGCCCCAGTATCCTCCGTAAGGTGAATAATACCACGAATCATAGTACGACCAACGATTCCAGGGAGAGTAATAAGGGTATCCAAAGGAGTATCCCAAATACCAGGATGAGCCGTAATAAGGATATCCGTATGACAGGCCGAATGACCATCCGGGTTGATACCAGTAGGAATCATAGAAAAAAGGATCATAATAGCCATGATAATAGAAAGGATCATAGAACCTTCTTATCCTTGAAGTATAATAATAATCATCAGCATCATAATAATTGTTGGTAATATAGGTGTTACCGTCTTTTTCATAATAATCTGAACCTATGTAGTTTGGGTCCTGAACATATTCCAGCGTATCAGTATCATATTCCTGCTGGACGGGCTTGGTGGCAGACTTGTTGTTTTCAAGGCTGCTGATATACTTTTCGTAATCATCAGGTTCATAGGTTGCTGATTCCTGTGTAACCGGCTCCTGTTTCACGGCTGCAACAGGTGCTGCCTTGTCTTTCGAAGGCATGTAGTAGATGTCATCATATTCTGAAACAGTCTTCTGACTCATGGAGCAGGAGAAGGCAAAAAGGCCTGTAATCAGAAACAGGATTGATTTTATAGAAGTTTTCATGACCTTACCTCCTTAATAATTTTGTGTGAATATATGGTTTTTATTCTTTATTTTGCAACCGTTAAATTTTCATAAAACTATTCACAAATACCATACCAAAAACACATTATGGCCAAAGAATTAACCAGCAGAAAAGAGAATTACTCTCAATGGTATAACGATCTTGTAATAAAGGCCGATCTTGCAGAAAGCTCAGCAGTCAGAGGCTGCATGGTTATTAAGCCCTACGGATATGCCATTTGGGAAAAGATACAGGGAGAGCTCGACAGGATGTTCAAGGAAACCGGTCATGTGAATGCCTATTTTCCGCTTTTCATACCCAAATCATTCTTCAGTCGTGAAGCCGAACACGTGGAAGGGTTTGCCAAGGAATGTGCCGTGGTTACCCATTACCGGTTGAAAAACGACGAAAAGGGCAAAGGCCTGGTGGTTGACGAGGCCGCCAAACTGGAAGAAGAGCTCATAGTCAGGCCCACCTCCGAAACAATTATCTGGAACACCTATAAAGGCTGGATACAATCATACCGCGATCTGCCCATTCTGGTTAACCAATGGGCCAATGTGGTCAGATGGGAAATGCGGACCCGGTTATTCCTTAGAACCACTGAGTTTCTATGGCAGGAAGGCCATACTGCTCATGCTACCCAGGAGGAGGCACTTGAGGAAACGTTGAAAATGCTGAATGTATACGCCACATTTGCCGAAAAGTATCTGGCACTGCCCGTTATTAAGGGGGTGAAAACCGAAACAGAGAAATTTGCAGGGGCCCTGGATACCTATACCATTGAAACATTGATGCAGGATGGTAAAGCCTTGCAGGGTGGAACCTCCCATTTTCTGGGACAGAACTTCGCCCGCGCCTTTGACGTGAAGTTCCTTAATAAGGAGGGTAAGCTCGATTACGTATGGGCTACTTCATGGGGGGTTACCACGCGGCTTATCGGTGCGCTCATAATGGCTCATTCCGACGACAACGGGCTGGTGCTTCCGCCCAAAATATCACCCATACACGTGGTGATTGTTCCCATTCACAAAAACGATGAGCAATTAGCGGCCATTTCAGTTGAGGCTGAACGAATTAAAAATTCGCTTACGGAACTGGGACTTGCTGTAAAATATGACAACAGGGATACCCACAAGCCGGGTTGGAAGTTTGCCGAGTATGAGCTCAAAGGTGTTCCCGTAAGACTAGCTATCGGACCGCGCGACCTCGAGAATGGCACTGTTGAAGTTGCCCGCAGGGACACCCTGGAGAAATCCGTAATGCCTGTTGAAGGTATTGCGCTCAATGTTAAAAAACTGCTCGATGATATTCAGGATAACATTTACCAGAAAGCATTACAATTCAGGGATAACAATACATTCGCGGTAGATACCTGGGACGAATTCAAGGAAGTGGTTGAGGTGAAAGGCGGATTCGCCTATGCCCACTGGGACGGAACGCCTGAAACAGAGGCACGGATCAAAGAGGAAACCAAAGCTACCATTCGCTGCATACCTTTGCACAATAAACCGGAAGACGGAAAGTGCATTCTTACCGGCAAGCCTTCTAAGCAAAGGGTTCTGTTTGCTGTGGCATACTAAGCTTTAAATAAGAGGAATCTCTGTTTTTCGTTACAGGTTGTCATACCAGGTTTCCTTCTTATCGTATTTCAAATCACGTAATATAGACGATCTGGCATTGATGGTAAAAGAATAGCTCCGGTAATTGCCAAAAGGTACAACGCTGATGCGCATTTCCCAGCAATGCAGGTCACGGTTGATGCTTATGTTGGTAAGACTGAATTTCTTGGCAACAAAATCATAGCCGGTATTGGCACCAATTTTCCATTTCGGGGTGATGCTGATGTCGCCGCTGAGCCTTATAGTATGGGTGTAGGAGACCTTGTTGCGAGGTTTCGAGTAACTCCAGGAGTAATCTACATTCAGACTCCAGGGTATGTCATAATCAACATAATTACTACTGATTGCACCCGAAGCATCATCAAATGTATCGTCATAACCTGGAACCAAACCTTCGGGCAATGCCTCTTCGACTGTGGTCCCGCCAGAAGCTTTCTTTTTGTCAGCCGCACCGGACTGAAGCCTGAATCCGGCACTAATTGACGCACTGGTGGTTCGAAACAACCTTCCCTTTTCATTGATCTGAAACTTATCCACCCTGTTGTTCAGCGAGTCCAGTGCATAAGGATCAAAGGTGGAATTGAACTGCAGGTTCAGCCTGTTCTTAAACAGACTTGTCGATCCGGTCATGTTTACATTCGTCCATTTGAAGCTTTTGGCAAGCGGATTATAACCTGCTGAGAAATTCAGGTTATCGAGCAAGACAATCTTTTTCCCCAAACCGGTCGTGTCGCTTTTCGACCTGACTTTCATTTCCAGGTTGTTGTTTAGTCCGAACCGCACCGAGGCATTTTCTCTATTTATTGACGGAGTTTGGTACAGTTGATTTTCATAAATAGAATATTCGGTATAACTGATAGGGCGTGTGATGCTGGCCGGTCCTGCAACTTTACGGTAATAATTGGGCATCAGTCCTGACATATCCGGAGCGTAACTTGCAGAAATGCTTGGGGTCATTACATGTCTGACTGCTTCAATATACGAATTGGGGCTCTTGGATACAAAGGTTCCGTATATCTTCGGGCTGGCAGAAATGCCCAATGAGGTTGACACTGCATGTGCATATGTGATCTTGCGAATGGTGTCGATTTTAAATTCATTGGTTTGAAACATTGAAGTGTCAGCACTTGCGGTCTTCCGGATATAGTAAGGGAAGAGTACCCCGTTGTAACTCACCGAAGGGGTAATGTTGATCAACTTAAAAAGTTTAAAGTTGGCGAGCGATATGGGTATAGAATGGGAAAACCCGTTCTGCATTTTTTTCCATGTTTCATTTGTGAACAACATCGAGTCTGTGGTATTGATCTTGTTCTCCATTCTCGAATTGTAACTTAGCTGAATGTTTTCAAGCCAGTTGTATTTTCCATCAGAATCTTTGCCCCTGAAGGGGTAAATCCGGTTCATGTTGAAGGTCATGCTGGGCAGCGTAAGGTTCACCTGGCGTGTTTTGGTGCTTTGCGTACCGTTCAGATTGGCTGCAAAATTGAAAGGCCTTCCCGGCCAGTTCTTTGAAAAGGATATACTTGAATTTTTCTGATTGCTCAACAGGTTATTAACACTGGTACTCTGTTTTTGCTCATAGCTGGCGGTAGAAAAGTTCACACTGGCAGAGAATTTTCTGGTCGGATTGGCCTTGGCATCCTGAGCATGTGACCAGGTGATTTTAAAGTCCTTGCTTTCCGGAGCACTTGGGTCATCATTGATCCGGTTCATGGCAAAATCAGCGTTGAAATTTCCGCTGAATTTATAACGTTTGTAATACGAAGATTTTGTACTGACCATCCAGGTTCCTCTTGAAAATATCGATCCGAGAATGGTCAGGTCTAAATATTCGCCCAGTGCCATGTACCAGCCGCCGTTGACAAGGCCAAATCCCCTGCGTTCCTCATCTCTGAAATCAGGAAGGATCAACCCTGAAGCCCTGGTGCTCGTATTTGGAAAAAAGCCAAAAGGCAATCCCAGGATTGGAAGTGGTATGTCTTCAAATACCAGGTAAGCAGGTCCGCTTATTGTTTTGTTTTTGGGTACGGATATGGCTTTGGTCAGGGCAATGTAGAAATGCGGATGTTCAGCATCGCAGGTGGTGTACTTGCCTTGGCGCATGTGGATCTCACCATCCGAAAATCTTTTAGTGTACATGCTGTGAACATAACCCTCTCCCTGCTGCGTAATGATGTTCTTGATTTTGCCTTTTCTCGATTCGAAATTGTACCTGATGGTGTCAAAGGTAAACTTATCGGAGCCTTGAGTGAATTCCGGCTTGCCGGCAAGTTTTCCTGAAGAATCGATTGCGCCGGCAGCACTTACGGTTTTCCAATTGAAATCATACTCGATGCGGTCAGCTTTGAGCGTGATATCCTGGTAATCCACGTTGGCTTTATCATACAGAAATACCTTCTTCTCACCTACCTTGAAAATCAGGGAATCTTCTGATGCATAACTGACCTCCGACTCAAGAAATGGCTTTTTGGCATTTTTTTTGTTGGCAAGGGAGTCAATATGCACTGAGTCAGGTGCAGGAGCCAGCGTGTCTGCAGCAAATACAGAGTCAGCAATAACAATCGGATCAGTTGTTTGTGCATTAGCTGATTCAGCGTGAAGGAATGTGAATGAAATGAGCGGGGCAATGAAAAAAAGCAGCCGGGATAGCTTGTACCTATTTATATTTAAAAGTGTGTATGAAAACATATTAAGTTCAATTCCCGAAGAAGCAGCTTGTTGAAATCAAATCAGAAATGTTATTTTTGCATATCCACAAAATGGTCACAGGCTGCAAAGCTAATAAAATAACGTGTTGAAATGAACAAAAAATATCCTTGCCTCAGTTTTCAGTTGTTTTTTATATTTTTTTATGCTTTTTTGTTCCTGCCAGTTTCATTGTACAGTCAAGATGTTGAAAATGAATACAAACTGAAAACTGTGGTGATCGATGCGGGTCATGGTGGCAAGGACCCGGGTTCACTCGGCAAGCATTCTTCGGAAAAAGAAATAGCATTGGCCATTGCTTTGAAAGCCGGGAAATATATTGAAGATTATTTTTCTGAAGTAAAGGTATTGTACACACGTAAAACCGATATTTACCCTGGTTTAAAGGAACGTGCTGCCGTTGCCAATAACAATAAGGCAGATCTGCTGATTTCCATTCATGTTAACGGAAATGAGAACAGTAACGTCAGCGGTACCGAATCGCTGGTTCTCGGACTCCACAGGGCAGGGGAGAACTTTGAAGTCGCGAAAAGAGAGAATTCGGTGATTCTTCTTGAAGATAATTATCAGGAAAAATACGAGGGATTCGATCCCACTAGTCCTGAATCATACATTATCTTCTCATTGATGCAAAACCTTTATTTTGAGCAAAGCATCACTTTTGCCGCACTTATGCAGGAGCAGTTCAGGGAGAGAGCCATGCGAAAAGACCGGGGGGTCAAGCAACAGGGTCTTCTGGTCTTGGCGCAGGCTGCCATGCCCGGAGTTCTTATTGAAACCGGGTTTATCACCAACCCCGACGAAGAGAAATACCTGATGTCAGAAGAAGGACAGGATTACCTGGCTTCCGCCATTTTCAGGGCATTCAGGGACTATAAAGAGATCACCGAGTCCAGGAATTCTTTCCTGGCCACACACAAGGAAAAAGAATCCAAGGAAACCGACACGTTGAGCGAGAAGCCGATGCCGGTTCAGGATACAGCTCCGGTTTTGAGCGAGGTGAAACCGGCTGCAGTAAAAACAGCCCGTGTTGAGTTCAAGGTGCAGGTGGCTGCATCGTCGAAGCCTGTTTCACCGGGAGCACGTGAATTTAAAGGATTAACCGGGGTGAAGGAGTATCGTGTGGGCAATATATATAAATATGCCATCGGAAGCAGTGCCACATTCCAGGATATTATCCCTTACAGCAAGCAGATTAAGGAGCGTTTCCCGGATGCCTTTATCATTGCGGTGAAAGATGACAAGATTATTCCGCTGGATCAGGCGCTTAAAGAATCAACAGAGACCCGATAATATACATGCAAGTTCATAATATACAACCTACATCATATAATTCTACACCAAATGAAAATTACCAGGGAGTTTAAAATCGGCTTCGTTGCAATACTTGCCATAGCATTGGCAATTTGGGGAATCAATTATCTGAAGGGCATTAACATTTTTAAAACAACCGACCATTACTACACGGTTTATGGCAATGTAAAAGGACTGGTGGAAAATGCAATTGTTTATCTGAACGGGTATAAAGTGGGACAGGTTGTTGAAATTGAGTTCGATAAGGATGACCTGGAAAAGATCGTAGTTGAAATTTCCCTGGAACAGAAACTGAAGCTGAAAAAGAATACCACATTGGTTCTGCGCAGCGGTAGTCTTATTTCAGGAACCAAGGATATCGACATCCTTCCTGGAAACGGCCAGGAATATTACGAACCGGGTGACACACTGCCTTCTGCCATTCAGGTTGAATTAACAGATTATATTGAACCCATCAAGACAAAAATTGAGTCTGCTGTTACCGCAATAGATACATTGATGCTGGCCATGAGCGACCTGTTGGATAACAACACACGCCGAAACCTGCAGGGCACCATTGCCAATCTTCAGGGCGCAACAGCTTCGCTGAAATCTACACTCCAGCCTTCGGGATCGCTTTCCAATTCGCTCGGGAACCTGGATTCACTTACTGAAAACCTGAGGAAGAGCAACGAAGAGATCAGCAAGATCCTTAAAAACTTTGCAGCTGTTTCCGATACCCTGAAACAGGCTGATCTGAAAGCGCTGATCAACAATGCGGGCGAAACCTTTGCACGCACATCCGAACTATTTGCTTCAATAAATAAGGGTCAGGGCACTGCCGGACAACTTATCGTGAATGATTCAGTTTATCATAATTTGAACAATGCGCTGGCAAGCCTCGATTCACTCTTGGTTGACCTTCGCGAGCATCCGAAGCGGTATGTGCATTTGTCGGTGTTTGGGAAGAAGGATAAGTAGATCTAAGATCTAAGATCTAAGATCCAAGACAGAAGCCAGCATCCTTTGTGCCACAGATCAATAGCCCCGGGTTTTAACCCGGGGAAAACGGGAACCGCCCTATTATTCCGCTGCATGCAAAGCATTGCTCGTGGCAGTGCCCTGCATGCAGCGGATGATATATACCCTGATCGAGTTCCCCCGGCTGAAGCCGGGGGCTATTGAAAATACAATCTTAATGCATCATCTGTTAAACTCAGCATCCTGCTGCTGTCAAATCCCAAACCCCAATTCCCGACACTCACACATCCAGCTTACTATATTGCAGAGAAAAAAAAGACTGCTAAGTTTGATTTAACCA
>CAZLLD010000035.1:0-38263 GCA_964560225.1 uncultured Bacteroidales bacterium | reverse complement strand
GAAAAACTAACAAAAGTGCTGGTGAGCACCAGGAGCGATCTGATCCACATAGGAGGCGCCTTTTTTGCCGGGGGTTCCTTGAATATGGCTTTCGACTTGATGAGCTTCCTCAATATGAACATCAGCAAAATAGCCAGCAGAAAGCCAATCACGGGAGAGATCAGCAATGACAAACCGGCGTCCTTAACCTTACCCCAGTTGAAAACCACATCATGACTTCCCGGTAAAAGCATATAGGCAAGACCAACTCCCGCAATCGATCCAATGAGCGTATGTGAACTTGAACAGGGGATTCCCAGGTACCAGGTTCCCAGGTTCCAGATAATCGCGGTGATGATCAGTGCCATCACCAGTGCAATGTTGTGATAGATATTGCTGTCGGTAAGCGCTTCCAGGGGAAGCAGGTTTACAATTCCTATGGCAACAGCAATACCTCCCACATTTACACCGATGAAATTCCAGATACCTGACCAGATCACGGCAGTGACGGGTTTGAGGGAATGCGTATAAATAACTGTGGCCACAGCATTGGCAGTATCATGAAAGCCGTTGATGAACTCAAAAGCAAGAGCAGAGACAATGCAGAATATCAGGAGTAGTGAGAGTGACAGGTCAAGCCCAAACATGCATCAAAAATTTCCTCAAAGATAAAAGTTTAGTAAAATTGTTAATTTTATTTCTGTAACTATTTGCGTAATTATGTTGAAATAACTTAATTTTCCATCGATATAAAGGCATTAGCGAGGTTTACCTTAAAATACCAGAGCATGTATACCGATTTTGAAAAAAAGATTTACGGCAAGTCCAAGCTAAGAACCAAGATGCGCGATGTCCGGAATTTCCTGCTGGCGCTGCTGGGACTGTTTCTCATTACCGTATCCTTTACTGTCGTCATTGATGTCAACAATGCCATCGGCGATGGCATGAAAAACATACGGTATGGTTTGTTTGCATTGGGACTGGTGGTAAGTGGTACTGCGGTGCTGATCGCACTGCTGCACAAGGCAAAAAAATAAGCCTGATCTCACTTATCCGCCAGGCAGAATGACCTCAATCCCAATAACCAGAAAAGTAGTTGTGCGTAATCCTTGCCTTGAGTATGAACCATTTTAAAAAAGCAATCTTTAATGTTTTTCGGGGACTAATTGTATTGGGTTTTCTGGTTAGTTTTACCAATGAGAAAGCCGGGCTTCCTGCTTTTCATAATTCCGGAATGCCGGTTTCCGATTCAATTTCATCCCTGATTGCCCTGAGTGATTTCTGGGATATGCATTACGATTACAGCTATAACCTCGATGTGCTGTCGGAACACCACCGCAATCCCTATAAACCCATCAGATCCATTTCGGTATACCGGGTTGGTTTGGAAGACCAGAACGGGATGCTTCAGGATTCCATTCTCCTCAATAAGGAGGGAAGGCCTGTTTTAAAAATTTCACCTCAGGGATCGGGCCCTTCCTATACCTATTATTATTATGGTGAACGGGGAAACCCTTACCTGGATATTATGATATACAGCAATAAGTATGATACAATTTATACGTTGCGCCAATTCGACCGCTATAACCATGCCCAAAAAACCATACAATTCAACATTTCCCGGAAGGAACTGCAATTCCTGACCTTGATAGAGATGACTTCCGTGTCAGATACCCTGGTACAATTGAAACTGGAGCGGTTTGACTCCGATACAGATCGCGGGAAAGTGTTTCCTTTTGAAGGCAGGGATATGCAGGTAAGAAAAGCCGGAGATTCCTTACTGAGCGTTCAGACCAGCAGAATGGTATATTCTGATGCCAGCTATAATTCAACATACGAAGAATTGTACAGGATAGAAAACAACAAGTTGGTCTATAATAAAATGCAATGCCTGACGAAATATAACCGGCAAGGCGACTGGATTGAAAAGAAAAGTACCCATTTCAACCTGCACCGTGCGTTTTCATATTATGACAGCGATGAGCCTGAAATCACAGGTGGTCTGGCGGTGAACCCATCCGTTGTTGAATTCCTGCACTCGCAAATGGATTCGTTGCCCGCCCTGGCCTGGAAAAACTACCGCGAAGAGCAGCATTCGCTGGAGGTCAGGCAGCAGATGTTTGAGGAAGGAAACTATGGTAAAAGCATTACTTTGACTGAAGGTCACAGTCTGGAAGAATTCCTCCCGGCATTGTGGTACACCGTGAGCGAGGGCTCAGGTTACATCAAGGGAATTGACAGTCTCTGCTATGCTGTTGGTTATAATACCCCGGTAACGGGTGCCGGTGATGACAACCTGAGGTGCCTGGCCATTTATGAGCAAAGGAATGGGTTGTTCAGGCTTCTCAAACAGTCTTTCGGTGCCCTGGATCCTTTTTTTGATGATGAGGGTGACCTGTTGTTTGATGGCTATGGGGAAACCGATTACAGTATCAGTATTGCGGATGGCAACATTGTGGTTTATTATGAATACATGCGGGGCGAAGCCACTTATGAATACGCATATGATGACGGGAACTGGGTGCTGGTATATTATTCTTCGAGTCATCGCACCTGCTGCCAGGGTGAAGTCAGTTCCTATGATTACCGGACCAAAACATACTCCTATTCCCTGTTCAACATGCTTGATGAGGAGGAAGTGGAGAACAGTGATATGCCCCGCGATACCACCATAACAGAAATTCAGGACAGACCGGTCTTATACATGGATGGGATGGACAGCAACTCTCTTGAATACTACGATTCTTCGGGTGATGAAGAGGAATGAAATCAGGATTGAGCAGGAACTTCAGCGCTTGTTCCGGAAGGGTTAAAAAATTTTGTTTCTCAAAACCGATAACTAAGACCAAATTTCAAAAGAGCAATATCACCATTTGTAAGCTCTGCCAGTAACAAGGTTTTGTTTAGTATTTTGTATTGAAATCCTATTAATGTAATTTCTTTTGCAATCTCAGTACTTACTTCTTTTTCATTCAGCAAAAACTTATCAATTCGTTTTATTCCAAAGGCTCCTGCAATATACAGGTCGAATCGATTTTGTTTAATAAACGAATAACTTAATCTTCCGCACAAAAAGAACGATTTTATATAAAAATCTTCGTTCATTGTTGAACTCTTGAGTTGTGGTTCAGTATTTTCATAGGCTCCTTCCAAACCTATTGCATATTTCTGATTCAGATTCAATGTGTAACGCATGCCATAGGTTCCGGTGGATAATGTGCTTTTGTAAAGCGAAGCATCGTCTACCTCCCTTACACCGTAAATACCATAATATACAGTTACATTATGAGATAATACCAAAGTTTCCTGACAATAACCTGCAACAGGCAGAACAAGGATTACCATCATCCGGAATATCTTACTTAGCTGCTTCATAGCAATATGCATGACTGTATGAACTTACTAATACCTTTCCTTTTTTACCGTTTTTTCCGGGTACCACAATGCATTGCTTCATAAAAAAATACCGCTCGTCGTTGTATGAATCATATGATTTTAATCGCCATAAGTGCTTTCCGGTTTCAATGTCAACAGCGTGAATTCTGCCGTCGCCGCTACTGCCATAATATACTACACCGTTAAGTTCACTCAGATAGCTGTTTGTTCCTGCAGAAGTTTCTGCCCATAACCAATTTCCTGTAGCTAAATCATAAGCAACCAGTTCTCTTTTGCCATCATCCATTACAATTATTTTGTTGTTTGCTACAATAAAACCGCCAGTGGAATACTGACTGGCCATATTCTGCTTTCGCCAGATAATTTTTCCATCACCTAAATTGCGGCATTCTAAAACACCCCTCGATAAAGTGTGATAAAACCGGTCATTTATAATTGTCGGGGTAAATCCTTCCATGAAATTCCGCTCACCCAGCTCTACCCGTTCATATACCCACTCTCTTTTTGTAAAATTGTATAAACCCATATAGGATTTGCTGACCTGTTCCTCAGTTCCTTTCAGATAATATTGTTTTTCATAATGGCATAACAACATAATGTCATTAGTTTGTAGATCATAATATGGTTTTAAATATCGAAATCCTCCAATTGAAATATTCACCCTGTTCAAATCCGGTTCAGGTAAATCACCGAGATCAGGTATCAGGAACAGTTCAATATTTCCGTCTTCAATATTTCCCCAATAGGCAGATTCAACCGGGTAGTTGTTGCCGGGATACGGTTCAACAACAATTACAAAAAATAAACTGTCCAATCCCGAAAGCCATTTTGCTGCATAGGGAACATCAATTTTCTTATTCCAAATGTAATTTCCTGTATTCAATTCAAGTTGGAAGATGGTTTTTCCATCTATATTTGTGAGTCTGTTTTCCTTAATATACGGATTGTAATAAACAAAAAAATCTGTAGGTTGTATATAGTTCTGCTCCCAGCTAATAGTTCCTGTTTCAATATCAACTCCTGTAAAATAAGCAATATCATTTTCATCAGCAGAACCCATCAGGGCAATTCCGTTATAGTAATTAGGGCCTTGTATTATTGCACCAATGGTAGAATTTACAGAAAGCTTTGTTCTCCACAACCAGGGCTGATTAATGATCACGCCATTTTCATCCCTGACAATTTCAGAGTCATCCTTTTCACAACAAGCGTTGAGAAATATTACCGAAATTAACAATAAACCGATTTTCATTGAATTCCGATGTCAGTTGCTGATTTATTTCGCCGCTTCAAAGCAATATCCATGACTAAATGAACTTACAATTACTTTTCCTTTTTCACCTTTTTCACCTGGTACAACGATGCACTGACTCATATAATAATAGCTTTCATCTTCATATGAATCCGGTGATTTCAACCGCCAAAGATGTTTTCCGGTTTCAATGTCAACCGCATGAATTCTGCCGTCACCCCTACTGCCGTAATATACAACTCCATTCAGCTCCTTTAGATAGCTGTTATTCCCAGCGGAAGATTCTGCCCAAACCATATTTCCCGACTCCAGGTCGTAAGCAACCAGTTCTCTTTTGCCATCATCCATTACAATTATTTTGTTGCCCACAATAATAAAACCGTTAGTGGAATACTGACTGGCCATATTCTGCTTTCGCCAGATCATTTTCCCATCACTCAAATTTCGGCATTCTAAAAAACCACTCGATAATGTATGATAGAACCGATCATTTATAATTGTAGGTGTAAAGCCTTCCATGAAATTCCTCTCACCCAGCTCTACCCGTTCATATACCCACTCTCTTTTTGTAAAATTGTATAAACCCATATAGGATTTGCTGACCTGTTCCTCAGTTCCTTTCAGATAATATTGTTTTTCATAATGGCATAACAACATAATGTCATTAGTTTGTAGATCATAATATGGTTTTAAATATCGAAATCCTCCAATTGAAATATTCACCCTGTTCAAATCCGGTTCAGGTAAATCACCGAGATCAGGTATCAGGAACAGTTCAATATTTCCGTCTTCAATATTTCCCCAATAGGCAGATTCAACCGGGTAGTTGTTGCCGGGATACGGTTCAACAACTATTATAAAAAACAAACTATCCAATCCTGAAAGCCATTGCGCTGCATAAGGAACAGCTAGTTTTTTTTCCCATAAATAATTACCATTAGTTATATCAAGTTGAAAAAGAGTTCTTCCATCTATATGCGTGATTCTATTATCCTTAATATAATAATTATAATAGCCAAAATAATCAGTTGGTGTCAGATAACCCTGCTTCCAAACAATGTCACCCGTTTTAATATCAACTCCTGTAAAATAAGCAATATCATTTTCATCTACAGAACCCATAAGGCCTGTTCCATTGTAATATGCCGGCCCTTCAATTATGGCACCAATAGTGGAATTCACTGATAACTGAGTTCTCCATATCCATGGTTGATTGATAATAACGCCATTTTCATCCCTGACAATTTCAGAGTCATCCTTTTCACAACAAGCGCTGAGAAGAACTAATGAAATAATTAACAGGTGGGCTCTCATTTTATTATCTTTCAGTTAGTTTGAAGAATTCTCGATCCCTGTTGGTGTAAGTCGTGCCCAGAAATACCTTTTCCAATTCATCTCTCGCATATTCATCTCTCGTCACCTCATCATGATTCATGTGTAATAACTCAACAGTTTTGAGACAACCAGGCAGTGCTATTTGGGTTGATTTGGGCAGCAATCCGTCGCTTGGTTCGTCAATAATCGTGGTGTACGTCTTTGTTATGGTTACCCATTGGTAAACGCAATCACCTTCCGGTTCCATTGTACTTTTTTCCAATGCAGGATCTAATTTACATCGCCATTCTCTGGTTGTTACAGAATAAGTCTCTGTCCGGTATGCTCCAATCAATACATTTGTAGACTTGGGGAAAGTGGTTCTCCAGTAATCTCTGCTGGTTTTCCAATTGGATGCCAGTTTAGCATGAACAGCTGCTTCTGCAAACAAAAATCCCAGTAGACAGGCTTTTTGCATGTTTGAATGAGCCTTATAAAACCGGTCACAACCATTGTCCACGTCATCAATAAGAAAGTCAACTGCATTTCCTGACATTGTCTTTACCAGATTTAAACTGGCAGGATAGTCTTCGTTTCCAAAGAACGCTATTGAAGGAAGATCTGTTCCACCCGCTGTCTGGACTTTATTTATATCTGCACTTCCAACCTTAAGAGATGCTTTGTTTTCATTGGACAAATTTTCTGGTACCAATTCATCCATCACATATCCGGGAATTTTGGAAAGGACTATTTCTAACACCGAACTGTAAATTCCCATTTCCGAAGCTATATCTATTGCAGGATTACTTAAGAAAGTTCCGACTACAATCGGATCTCCTTTTACTCCCTTGAGTCCTTTATCAGTTGCTTCTTTTAAAATATTAGCTAAAGTGCCATTTTCAATATTATTGGCAATATGTGCACCGTTGAAAGGGCCATTAAATGATAATATTCCCCCAACTTTCTTTCTGTCTCCCAGGTATTTATAAATGTATATACTATTGGGCCCTCCCATACTATGAGTAACAATAATATTTCTTTGGTCACTCCTGGTATCTATTCCAGATAAAAGATCATCAGCGGCATAAGCAATACCGTAGCTTGTTTCATAATTTGGCCTATTTGAATAAATATAATATTTTAATTTAAAATGAGTTTCAAATTCTGAAAATCTTCCGGAATATTCGTCTCCCATTCCATGAATCCAATAGATGTTCCTAGTTTGTCCATTAGCATAGTCACTACTGGTATAAGAAGCGACCAAAAAAGAAATTATAATTATTAAGTTTTTCATTATATTAAGCTTAATTGGAATGGATTATAAATTTACAATGATATTTTCATCCTCATACTCTGTATAAGTCACTATAATGTAATTTTCCCCGTCCTGGGTAGTCTCAAAGTTCTGTTCTTTGGTGTAGACCGGTAAAATGTTTTGGGACTCTTCATCATATTTATATTGAATCATGTAAGCAACATTATTGGCTTCATCTGAAATTGCCTGTCCCTGCAAAATACCGCATTCACGATCAAACCAAGTTGTAACTTTTTTGCCAACATATACTTCATTAGCTCCATGCTCCGGACCCAAAATTGTTTCAGAAACCAGGAATCTGCCATCGTCCCTTAGAGAATCGCCCAAACTACCTGTGTTCTTTAATAGAATGTCAGTCACATATTTTCCATAAATGTCCCTTGTGATTACATAGTTGTTCCCTTTTAATAATTATAGAAATTCCGCGAAAGAAGTCATTTCACTTGGCATTTTGTTAATAAGGGCACCTGATTTGTCGTAGGAATAAGCAAATCCTCCCGAGAATTTCATTGTATGAGTTTTAGGATTTGGATCAGGCAAAACCTCAAAAGGAATTCTAAATGGATTTTTTGGTTCCTTGTTTGTAATTTCCATTTCAGATGTGCCATCAGGTAATATTCCAATGATTACTTGAGAACGATTAAGTTTCGGCTCTTTACTAAGAATTGAAACAGGATCGTTTTTTGTATCAAGACCATCAATTAGGGTTAAGGTTTCTTCTTCATAACTAATAACTACCGTATATTTATTAGTGTCATCATTGAGCAGTGCGAGTTTCTCTTTACATGAATTGGTCAACATAAGTAAGCAAAGAAGAAATAAATACCGGCCTAATAAAGTTGATTTTTTCATTATTTATAGTTTTAGGATTGAAATATGTTTGATAACTGCTTTACGCTTCAAATGTTAACGTGCTTAACCCTGATTGGAACAGTATAAGCATACATAGATACCATAAGGTCCGACAAAAAATACCGGTAAAAAGTTTTTTGCGTACAGATTTTATTACAAAGTCAAATCCACTATTATCCTACTAACCAACTAATAACACTTCCTCTTTGCTTAAAACTACGCTAGCGCTGACCAATGACCTGAACAAATATAATAAAATTCAGATATTATTCATACTTATGAAATATTATTGCGCTTAATGTTGTCAGACAAAGCCTGCAGAAGTATTCTTTGGTGCAGATTTCTCAAAAAGTAATTTGAATACTAATTATTGTTTCAATATCGCATTCTGTACTTATTACAGGCACAACGATTGAAGCAACTCTCGTGCCGATTGTACCGATAGAATCGGTTCGCAGGTGAGTGTCAATTTCTCCCGCCCCTCCTTCATTCTGAACCGTGCAGGTTGCTTCTGCACAAATGTGAGTATGTTGGTGAAGGCTTTTGATTTGTAATAGTCTGATTCCTGGTTCGAAACAAAGTAACCAATCATCTTGCCGCTTTTCATGACCACCTTTTCAAATCCCAGCCGGTTGGCCAGCCACCGGAGCCGCACCACTTCAAGCAGTTCTTTGCTGGGGTCGGGCAGGGGACCAAACCGGTCAACCAGACTGCTTTCGAATTTCAACAGGTCTTCCTCGTCCTGAATTTGGTCAAGTTCGCGGTACAGGCTCATTCTTTCCGTAACATTGGCAATGTAGTTGTCGGGGAACAGCAATTCCAGGTCGGTGTCAATCTGGCAATCCTCCACGTATTTCTTTTCTTCTTCAGGCTGTTCCTTTTCCTTTGATGCAAAAACTTCCTTGTATTCGGTTTCCTTCAGCTCATTGATGGCTTCATTCAGGATTTTTGTATAGGTCTCAAACCCGATGTCGGCGATAAAACCGCTTTGCTCTCCGCCCAACATATTCCCTGCGCCACGTATATCCAGGTCGTGAAGGGCTACGTTGAAACCACTTCCCAGTTCCGAGAGTTCCTCAATGGCTTTCAGCCTGCGGCGTGCATCGGGTGTCATCAGCGTCAGCGGCGGTGCCAGCAAGTAACAGAAGGCCTTTTTATTCGACCGGCCAACGCGTCCCCTGAGCTGGTGCAGGTCGCTTAACCCGAAATGATGCGCGTTGTTGATGAAAATGGTGTTGGCATTGGGTATGTCGAGTCCCGATTCAATTATTGCTGTGGCAACCAGCACATCATAGTCACCACCCACAAATTCAGTCATGGCTTTCTCAAGATCCGGGCCTTCCATTTGCCCATGCGCCACACAGGTTTTAACACGCGGGCAAAGCTTGCGGATCAGCGTTTCCACTTCATGTATGTTTTGCACCCGGTTGTTGATGAAAAATACCTGGCCGCCTCTGGATACTTCGTATTCAATTCCTTCGCGGATGATGTCATCATTAAAGGTATGCAACTCGGTGATCACCGGGTGCCTGTTCGGCGGCGGCGTATTGATCACCGACAGATCCCTTGCTCCCATCAGCGAAAACTGCAGCGTACGCGGAATGGGTGTGGCTGTTAGCGTTAGCGTATCAACATTTACTTTTAGATTTTTCAGCTTTTCTTTGGCCGAAACACCGAATTTTTGTTCCTCATCAATGATCAGCAGGCCCAGGTCTTTAAATTGAATGTCTGAACCCAGCAACCGGTGCGTGCCGATGATGATGTCAATCTTTCCTTCTTTAAGTCGTTTAACAATATCTGTTTGCTGGGCGCCCTTTTTAAACCGGTTGATGTATTCGAGGTTGCAAGGGAATTCCTTAAGCCGGTCGCGGAATGTATGGTAGTGCTGCAGGGCCAGAATGGTGGTGGGAACCAGCACAGCCACCTGCTTGCTGTCGGCAACTGCCTTAAAGGCAGCCCTTACAGCCACTTCGGTTTTGCCAAAGCCCACATCGCCGCATACCAGGCGGTCCATGGGGTTTTCCGATTCCATATCCTCCTTAATGGCTTTGGTAGTTTTTACCTGGTCGGGGGTGTCTTCGTAAATAAAGGAAGCTTCCAGCTCATCCTGCATGTAAGTGTCGGGTGCAAAGGCAAAACCCTGCTGCATTTTCCGGCGTGCATACAGGCTGATCAGTTCGCGGGCGATATCCTTTATTTTTTTGCTGGTATTCTGTTTCAGTTTTTGCCAAGCCGCTGTGCCCAGCTTGTACATCCGCGGGGGCTCATTGTCCTTACCCTTGTATTTGGATATGCGGTGCAGCGAGTGGATGCTCACATACAGCACGTCATTATCCTGGTAAACCAGTCTGATGGATTCCTGCACCTTGCCGTTGATTTCAATTTTTTCCAATCCGCCGAACTTGCCTATGCCGTGGTCAATGTGCACCACATAATCGCCCGGTTGCAGTCCTTTCAATTCTTTAAGTGACAGGGTGCCGCGGTTTGAGAAATAATTCTGAAGTGTGTATTTATGGTACCGTTCAAAAATCTGGTGGTCGGTATAGCAGCAAAGTTTCAGGTCGCGGTCGATAAAACCTTCGTGCAGCGTTTTTAACAGGGGAGTGAAGTGTATCGACTTGTTGATATCGTGAAATATGGCCGTTAACCGTTCAATCTGCTTTTCGCTGTCGCTTAAAATATAGTTTTTGTATTCATTTTCTGTAAGGATCAGCAGGTCATCTGCCAGCAGGTTGAAATTTTTGTTGAAAGCCGGCTGTGGCAAGGTATTAAAAGCAACCTGAGTACTGCCCGGGAAAAAATTGCGTGCGGCAAATTCCACAATTTTGAATTCGGGAAGTTTGCTGATGAGGTAGTGGCCGGTAGTCAGCTGGCTTTCGGAAAGCGGGAGGACCTCTTCACTTTTGCCTGCACGTTGTGAAATCTCGTCGTAAATATTGTTCAGCTTGTCAGCAGCGAAACGGATGTCATTGATCCACACAACAGACTTCGAATCCAGGTAATCCGTAATGGGCTCGCTGATGTCCTCACGCTTGAGCTCCTGCACGTTGGGCAGGATGCTTATTTTTTCATGCATTTCCTTGGAGAGCTGGGTATCCACGTCAAAAGTGCGGATGGATTCCACTTCGTCGCCAAAGAAGTCGATGCGGTAGGGATCAGAACCGGCAAAGGAAAATACATCCACCAGGCTGCCCCGGATGGCATATTGTCCGGGCTCATACACAAAATCCACATCGGTAAAATGATATTCTTCGAGTACTTCCCTGATGAATGAAATGGAGATCTTTTCACCCTTGTTGAGTTGCAGTGTATTCTTTTTCAGTTTTACCTGGGTGATCACCTTTTCGGCCAGCCCTTCGGCATAGGTAACCACGATGAGATAATTGCCGTTGGCTTGTTGCTCACCCGAGCCCAGCCTGTTCACCACATTGGTGCGCAGGATCACGCTGCCGTTGTCGATCTGATTGTAATGAACCGAACGTTTAAAAGATGAAGGGAAGAACAACACGTTTTCGCTTCCCAGCAGGTTAACCAGGTCATTGTAAACATAGGCGGCATCTTCCTTTTCGGGCATCACCACCAGGTGGATGCCGGGGAGTGCAGACACTGTGGAAGCCATAAGCAGGCTTTTGGATGAGCCGGCAAGTCCTGCACAGTGAATCTTTTTAAGCCCGTCTTCTGCCAGCAGTTGCTGAAGATTGGTTGCTGCGGGATGTCCGGAGTAAAGTTGTATGAGTTCTGTTAAAGCCACAAAAACAATTTCCTGATTGCGGTGCAAAAATAGCAATTAGCAATGAACAATGAACAATGAACAATTAGCAATGAACAATTAGCAATGAAAGAATAGGGGGGCCGGACAGAAGTCAAGATAGAATTAAACCCTTCAGTAATAAAATTTTCAATAAAATGAATAACATATTGAAATATGTAGTAACTTATTGAAGCCTATTGTAATCTTGATCTGGTTTTGTGTTTAATCATCATTTAAATCATGTAACACATAGAAAGCCAGCCGAATGAAGAAAAGTATTGAAAATAATTTCAGAGATTTCTTCAAGAATAACATTGATTTCCTGTTTATTCTTGACCTGCAAGGCAATATTCTGGAAGTCAACCATGCCGTGAATTCCATTTTGGGATATGCTGATGATGAAATAGTTGGTAAGAATGTCCTTTTGGTGCATCCTCCCGAATTCAGAGATGAAGCCGCAGAAATTGTTAGGAAAATGATGGCCGGAGAGGAATCTTATTGTCCAATACCGTTGCTCACCAAAAAAAACGAGTACATACCTGTTGAAACAAGGGTTTTTCCGGGTACCTGGAATTCACAACAGGTATTGATTGGTGTCAGCAGGAACCTTACAGCTTTGAAATTATCGGAAGAGAAATTTCAGGCTGTATTTAATAAAAGTCCTACACTAATGGCACTTAGTAAGGTTGATACGGGAGTTATTATTGATGTAAACAAACAGTTTCTGGACACCTTAGGCTATACCCGAAAGGAAGTCCTGGGTTCGACTTCGAAAGACCTGGATTTATTTTTTAATTATGACCAACGGATTAAGGTACTTGAGATCTATAGGAATGAAGGCCGTTTGGAAAATTTTGAGGTAATTGTAAAGACAAAATCGGGGGAGTTGCTGAATTGCTTGTTTTTTCTTGAAAGATTCAGGGTACAAACCTATGAATTTCTACTGACATCAGCTACCAATATTACTCCTTTAAGAAAGGCTGAATCAGAAATTAACTATTTATTTGAACAACAAAAGCTGCTTGCGGATATTTCGCAACAATTCAACAGCCATACAAATATCGCACTCGTGTTGGATGATGTACTTCGGCTTATTGGGGAGCATACTCAGGTGAGCCGCGTTTATATTTGTGAAGATGATCAGGATGGTGCCACATCCAACAACACTTATGAGTGGTGCAATACTGGTATTTCACCTCAAATAAGGAACCTGCAGGGAATTCCATACAGTTCAATACCCTCATGGAAACAAATTCTTATTGAGAAAGGCCGCATATTTTCAACCGATATTTCAGAATTGCCGCAAGATATTGTTCGTTTCTTAAAACCGCAGGAAATAAAGTCTACTCTTGTCTATCCGATATATGTGGAAAATACATACTATGGTTTCATCGGATTTGACGAATGTGTTATTAACAGAACATGGACAGATCTGGAAATGGATCTGCTGAGGGCACTTTCCAATGAAATTTCTATGGCATTGGAACGGAGACAGGTTATACAGAAACTGGAAAACAGTGAATTAAGATTACGGCTTGCCATCAGCGCGGCAAAAGAAGGTCTTTGGGATTGGAACAACGAGACCGGTCATGTATTTTTCAGCGATACCTGGTTAAGCATGCTGGGATATGAACCTGGTGATATTGAACCCCATGTCTCCAGTTGGGAAAAACTGATTCATCCTGGTGATATGCCCATGGTCATGGAGGTTTTGACCAGGCATTTGAATGGAATAACTCCCTATTATGAAACGGTACACAGGATAAAAACAAGGGATGGGAGTTGGAAATGGATTCTTGACCATGGGATGGTTGTGTTGCGAAATAGTAAAAACCAACCGGTCAGGACTGTTGGTACCCACATTGATGTCACCCGGCAAAAGGAAACAGAGAATCAGCTTCAGGAGTTGATACGTACGAAAGACAAATTATTTTCCATTATTGCCCATGATTTGCGCGGACCCATAGGCAATCTCCTGCCTATTCTCGAGATGCTCTATAGTGGTGAGGAATCCGATGAAAAAATGAAAGATGTTCTCATCGAAAGTTTGAAAAAAGGTATCAAAAGTACGTATGGCCTGCTTGAAAATTTACTGAACTGGTCTTTGAGCCAGACGAATGCAATATCACTCAATCCGAAGCATTTTACGATCAACACGATTATCAGCAATAATATTGATTTGCTGGCATCTAGTGCAAACAGCAAGGAAATTCAAATTCTTTTTAGTGTTGACAATGAGCATTCTGTGTTTGCCGATGAAGATTCAATCAGCCTGGTTATCAGAAACCTACTCTCGAATGCGATAAAGTTCACACCAAACCGGGGTACCGTTGAGATTATCATCCACAAAAAAGATTTCTTTGTTGAAATAGAAATTGTCGATAATGGAGTTGGGATGACAAAAGAGGTGGTTGATAACCTTTTTAATTCAAATGCATTAATTTCTACGATGGGAACCAATGATGAAAAGGGTTCTGGTTTGGGTCTTTTGCTTTGTAAGGAGTTTGTTGAAAGAAACGGAGGTCAGATTTGCGCCGAAAGCACTCCCGGCAAAGGAAGCAAATTTATCTTTACCATACCGCGAACAAGATAACAGAAATTGGAGGCGGGAGGTCTGAAAAAACTGTTTTTTCTAAAGTGTCTTAAACCGCTGCAGGGCCTCAAAAAATGCTTTTTTATAGGTAACACCGACAGGAATAGACTGCCCGGCTATTTTTACGGTATTGCCTTCAATTAAATCAATGCGGTTAAACGGGATGATAAAGGATTTGTGAATGCGCATAAAATGACCCGGATTGAGTTGTTTTTCAAAATTCAGCAGAGTCTGATAAACCAGGTAGGTTTTGTTCTTCGTATGAACTTTCACGTAATCGCCTACAGATTCCAGGTATAAAATATCCTGTATTGTTACCTTGTAATTTTTCTTATCCTCTCTTACAAAAATAAAATCATCCGCCAAAGTATTGGCATTTCTGTCAGTCAGGGTGTCATGATGGGTTACCTGGGATTGAATTCTTTCTGACACCTTATTTACTGCCTGAAAAAACCGTTCAAAGCCAAAGGGCTTGAGAAGATAATCGGTTACGTTCAGCTCATAACCTTCAAGGGCATATTCGCTATAAGCTGTTGTAATTATTATATGCGGAGCATTTTTCAGGGTTCGCAGAAATTCCATGCCGGTCATTTTCGGCATATTGATATCCAGAAAGATCAAATCAATTTCTTGCCGATGCAGAATCGCAGATGCTTCAAAAACATTCAGGCATTTTGCCTCGAGCTTTAGAAAGGGTATGTCTGCAATGTATTTCTCCAGCACCCTTTGGGCAGGAGGTTCATCATCAATGATCAGGCACTTTATCAGGTTTTCTTTCTCTGTCATCATCCTTGCAAAGATAAATCAACTTCCAGTTGAATCCGGTACCAGCCTTCTTCATCATCAATTTGTAAATGATGTTTGTCGGGATATATCAGATTCAGCCGTTGTTTTACATTTTCGAGTCCCACACCGCCTGTTGTATTATTGATGCGCAGCGACTCTTCTTTTGTGTTTTCCACCTGAAATAACAGCCTGGGCAGTTTGGAAGTATCAAATACAATTTTTACAACCGGAGCCGGTGCATCTGATTTGTTGCAGTGTTTAAACGCATTCTCAATGAAAGGAATGAAAATCAAAGGTGCCACATGATAATGGGCCAGTTTTTGTTCGTCTGCTTTAAAGTGAACATTCACCGAATCTTCAAAACGGGATTTCTCAAGATCAATATAGTTTTTTACAAATTCCAGTTCCTTTTTCAAGGTAACCTTTTCGGAACTGCTGTCATACAAAACATATCTCATCAATCCCGATAACTTGAGCACAACCTCAGGCGTTTTCGGACTGTTTTCAAGCGACAGGGAATAAATGCTGTTGAGTGTGTTAAAAAAGAAATGCGGATTGATTTGAGATTTCAGTGCTTTTAATTCCGACATCACCTGCTGTTTCTCTGCTTCCCTCAATTTAACTCCCATCTCCTGCAAGCTCATCTTTCTTCGCAAAAAATAAAACATGGAAGTCAGCATCATCAGGAAAAAACAATAAAACGAAATGTGAAAAAAAAGGAAAACAAGATCCTCCTCAAATTCATAATGAAGAATGTATGTGCTGGTGAACTGTTGCAGCAATTGTGTCAGTATGGTGGAAGTGGCAGCCAGCAGAAATACCAGTGCAAAATATTGCAGGTATTTGCGGTAAACCAGGAAGCGGGGGATCAGCAGATAAAGATTAATATAGGTGGCTGCTATGAAGCCAGTAAAATGAACCGAAAGATGCAATACATCCTTCCAGTTCAATACTGCTTTTTCTCCGTTGACTTCACCCAATATGGCAAAAATCAGGGTGGTTGTCCAAAACCCGGCATGTAGCAATATGCGGTGCCGGAACAGTTGTTCTATTTTGTTTTCAATACTCATAAAGAATTCAAATGTATTAAAAATCAGTTATCCGGATTGGTTTTTTCGTTATGCAAAGCAAGTTTGCCGGCAACTGATGCTTTCCCCCCGACAAGTGAAAATTTACCGGGATATCTTGATCATCCATTCACTCATGGTCAACCGGCCGGCAGAGATCGAAAAAAGTTTCCGGCCGCCGGGCCTCTCTGTAGTTTTGGCTCAAAATTATAAATGAGTCAAGATGAAAGAGAAATTGAACACAACCGTAGCAAAATTTTCGGCAATAGGTGTTTATCTGTTGATTGCCTTTGAATTCTTTTATATGGCAAGCCCGTTTGCCATGTATTTTTATTCGGTATACAAACCCGGATTGGGTTTTATTAGCCGGTTTCCTTTTTTAGCCTGGATGACGGGGTTTTTTATGCCGCACCTGGTTGTTGATACCAAATCAGCTTTATTAAGCAGCATACCCGCCGTTGGGGCAGTCATTGCAGCACTGGGGCTGATTCTTTTTCTGATTTGTGCCTTTCAGATTTACTACTCAAAACTGTTTCTGAAGAAAGCGGTGACCGGGGGCATATACAAATATGTCAGGCATCCGCAATACGCAGCTTTTGCCTTGTGCAGTTTTGGATTACTGCTGTTGTGGCCCCGTTATCTGACGCTGTTTTTTTATATCACGTTGCTGTTCGTGTATTACTGGCTGGCACGCAAAGAAGAAAAGGAATGCCTGCAAAAATTTGGCGGTGAATATGCTGCCTACAAAGCCGGAACCGCCATGTTTTTTCCGTTGCCCGCCTGGCTCCACATTCCTGAAGGCTTATCTGCAGGACTAAAACGAATCAACATCCTGGTGAAATATGCGCTGGTTACCACTATTGCCATCATGGCAGCCATTGGAATTGAAATGCTGTCCATTCGACATTTATATTCTTATTCAGATAGCGAAGGAACCTGGCTGTCAATTTATAAAACCGAAGAGATTGAATTTAAGAAACTTTCAGGGCTCATTCAAAGCTCCGGAACCATTGACAGCCTAATTATGCACAAGGCAGCAGGGAAAAATGAACTGATCAACTACGTGCTCCCTGCGGAAATGTATATTTCTGAAATACCCATGATAAAACCCGATGGGGAGGCATGCCATGTTGAGGCGGGGCAATACGATCATTCGAATACCAAGATAATCATCACTAAGGGTATTCACGGAAAAGCAGGCCGGATTCTTAAGAACAACAGGCTTGTTCAGCACACCCTGACTCTGCAGCCAATTACGGAGGTGTGGGTGGATACGAAATCCTTTACCATTTCAAAAATAATTGATTTACCGGAATCTGAAAGATATTCAAATATTCCGGAGCCGGTATTTTAAACGCAGCAACACAAATTATTAATCATATCATTCAAAAAGCACAAAATGAAAAAGCAGAAAAAATTATTTCCAGGTCAGAAAGCAGTTATGGTAATTGCTGTGTTACTTTTTACAGCAAACACTTTTGCACAACTTACACAAACCATCAAAGGAACGGTAATTGATGAAGCCAGTCAGGTTACACTTCCCGGTGCTGCCGTATTTATTGTAAATACAAGTCCTGTGAAAGGCACCATTACCGATGCCGAGGGTGCATTTTCGCTTGCGGGAATTCCTGTAGGACGGATTCACCTTAAAGTAACCTATGTGGGTTATGAGCCCTATGAAATAACATCGCTGATGGTTACAAGCGGAAAAGAAGTGGTATTGTCTATTGAACTGAAAGAATCCATCTCTCAATTAAACGAGGTTGTTGTTTCGGGGCATAGAAAAGACAGAACTGTCAATACGATGAGTATGATCAGTGCCCGCTCTTTTTCTGTAGAGGAAGCCCGCAGGTATGCCGGAGGTCTTGACGATCCGGGCCGGCTGGCCTCAGTTTTTGCAGGTGTCGCCGATGCCGACATGGAATCGAATGGAATTGTCGTGCGGGGTAATGCACCATCCGGCGTCATCTATAAAGTAGAAGGGATCGAAGTGGACAATCCCAACCACTTCGCAGGTGAAGATTTTCTGGGTGGTGGGTTTGTTTCCATCTTAAACAATCATGTATTGGGAAATTCGGACTTTCTTACCGGAGCTTTTCCGGCTGAATACGGCAATGCTTTATCAGCAGTTTTTGATATGAAATTGCGCACGGGTAACCAGGAAAAACGGGAGCATGCTTTTCAGGCAGGCGCACTGGGACTCGATTTTTCATCGGAAGGACCTTTTATAAAAGGAAGAAAAGCTTCATACCTGTTTAATTACCGCTATTCAACCATGGGACTGGTAAAAGCATTTCTCCCTGCTTCCGAGGGGATGCCGGTTTATCAGGATTTGTGTTTTAAACTCAACTTTCCTCATAAAAAGGGTGTTCTGAGTATCTGGGGTGCAGGAGCTGTTGATGACTATACTTACGGGGATATCAAAAAGACAGATGCTGAAAGTGGAACCATTTGCATAAACGACCAGGGAAATACCGGTTTTGTGGGATTGAAATACAATCATTTCATCAATCAAACTACGTATTCGAGCATTTCATTATTAGCTAACGCAACCACCAAATCCAATAATCAGAAGGAACTTTACACTGACCGTGAGTACTATACCCGCGAGCGTATTGAAAACTTCACAGGCAAATATGTGTTATCGGGCTTTGTCAATAAAAAGTTTGGCGCACAACACACCAACCGCACCGGCTTTAATTACTCCTACCTGTTTTTTAATATGGATACCAGGTATTCTGAGCAACTACCTCAAATTCCTGCACATTTTATAGATAATAGCGATAATACCGGGTTTTTGCAAGCCTATTCACAGTCAAAAATAAGTTTGAACGAAAGACTTACGCTCAATGCAGGTATAAATTTTCAGTATTTTCAGTTGAACAAAGATTATTCAATTGAACCCCGGGTTGGGCTCAATCTGCACCTGAACTCAAAAAACATGTTCAGCATAGCTTATGGTAAACACAGCCAGATGCAACCAATCGGAGTCTATTTTATAGAAAGAGAGGAAAATGGTTCTATAACTTATCCGAACCGGAATCTTGGTTTTACGCGTTCTCATCATTTGATCCTGGGGTACGACAGGAGCCTGGGCGAGAACATGCGACTGAAGATTGAGCCATTCTTTCAATATCTTACCGATGTGCCTGTGATTCCGAATACCTCATTCAGCATAATCAACCTGATAGATCTGAATACCTTCAACGAGGTGCTTGCCGGCGATGGCACTGCCCGGAATTTTGGTATTGATTTTACCCTGGAAAGATTCTTTAATCAGGGATTTTATTACCTGGGTACCCTTTCGTTGTTTGATTCGAAATATGAGGGGGGAGACGGAATTCAGAGAAATACCAGATTTAATAAAAACTTTGTAGCCAATTTGCTGGCAGGTAAGGAATGGAATACGGGCAAACAAAACTACCTGGGAATTAATGGCCGGCTTTATCTCAAAAACGGAGATCGCACATCGCCATTCGATCAGGAAGCATCCTTACTTGAAGGAAAAGTAATCTATGATGAGAGTCGTGCCTTTGAAAAAAGACAACCCTTCACCTACCGGTGTGATTTAAGTGTTACCTACACGATTAACAAAGCCAGATGTTCCAACAAGTTTGCCCTGCAGCTGTTAAATGTTTTCTATTCCCTGGTATCTTTTCAGGACCGGTATAACAAAACCACGCAAAAAGCAGAAACCATTGACGGCCGCATGTTACTGCCTTCGGTGAGCTGGAAGATTGAGTTTTAGTGCCAGCGGGAAAGTTATTTGAATTGGAAACAAAGGCAGGATGAAATTATTTGACTTACGCGACAAAAGATCTCTGATTTGTTTGGGGTTATGTGAAGTGTTGTGGCCAAACACTTACGAACTATCTTTCAATCGCATGAACTACAGGAAGATTAAGTATGTGCAAAAATTGCACATACTATTTCTGATTGCAAAACCTACAATACTCAGTTCTACAAACTCGACACCATCATATCATTTGGCTACCGGTTAAACAGCCTACATGCTACCCATTTACCAGCCAGGCAGGCAGGTCTCTCAGATTATTTACCACAATGTCTCTCGGAGCTCGAGGATTTAGCGGTACGAGATTTTGGTAGAAAAATACATGTAGAAAACATAAGCAAAGTACAGCATTATAGTTGTTCTAAAATATCAATTCCATTATTATCAGTTGGCAGTCGAAAAAGCATTTTTCAGGCAATGCATGTCAGACGCCAGTTTTGAATAGTTCAGCAGGAAATTTGAATTTTGTCAGATAATTTTACTTGATAGATTTACCAAAATGTGGTAAATCAGAAATGATTTACTAACTTTGCATAGTTGTTCTTAATATTCAGAGTTATGTTACAACTTACTGTTACGCTACTTAATGACTATACATTTTAATAATTCATATTTAGAACAGATTTATATAGGGGAAGCGCCTAAAGGGAAACCGAGGTATTCTTCTCAGGTAATTGATAAGTTCATTAAAAGAGTAGACACTATAAAGAATCTTAGTAATGCAGAAGAATTATTGATGCTTAGAAGTTTAGGTTTTGAAAGACTGAAAGGGAATAAAAAGCATTTATACTCAATCCGTATTAATAATCAATATAGAATCGAATTCGAAATGGATAACGAAGTATTGAAACTAGTTGATATTGTTACTATCGTAGAACTTTCCAAACACTATGAAAAGTAGTTCTATAGATTCTTAGTAAAGATTATTCTAGTGATAATGTAAAAAGCTAAAACCGTAAAACAATATGGCAACCCATAAGGTAATTAGTCATAAGGGAAAGGAACTTCGCTCAAAGGTGTTATTGCACCCGGGGGAATTACTGGAGGAAGAATTGGAGGCAAGGAGCATAAAAAAATCTGTTTTTGCTATGGATCTCAAAATATACCCTTCGCATTTTTCGAATATTCTAAAAGGGAAAAGGGACATCAATGCGACAATAGCTTTAAAACTTGAAAAAGCTCTTGATATTAGTGCTGAATTTTGGGTACGGCTTCAGGCAGAATATGATTTAAAGCTTGAACGCCAGCGATTAGAGAATCAGAAAATTGCCTCATAACGGAATCTGACGATAATGTCTGGCAGTTCATAATGAAATTGTGCTAACGTATCTATATGAAGCTTGTTCTTTTCGTGTCTCAATTTGTAAAGTGCTGTATTTAGCGAGACTTGATAAATCCAGGTACTTAATTTTGATTTGCCCTTAAAATCCGGATACGATTTCCAAAGTTGTAAAACTATATCCTGATACAGATCTTTGAAGTCAATCGTGCTGTTTGTATACAAATGGAAAATCTTGTAGTTAATATTTTGATGAGAATCAATCTCGGAGATAAATTTTTCTTGAACAGGTAAATCTGTCATCGTTTCATTTTTACCCTATTAGTTGCAAGTTCCTGCAAAAAATCACAAAGAATGTTGGCAACCTAAAATCTTAATTATCCTAATTCAGATTTATCTTGCCTTTTAATCTTTCGACTGAAAAGAATGCCAAGGCTTGTTAGCAACATTAATGTCATCCATTATTCTAGATATTTTAATTGCTTCATCAATCAGTTCGTTTGGATAATTGTTTATTTGCAGAATCCGAATGGCATTTCTATTCTTGAGTTTGCCCTCTTTTAATTTATAATCAAAGTCCACATTATTATCTTTAACAATTTCACTGAAATGATAAAGTTCATATTCGTCAGTTAACATGTCTGTTAGTTCAATGTCATGTGTTGAAACAAATACAATATTCCTGTTTTTTGAAAGTGTAGAAAGAACAGCTTTCCCTGCTGATATTCTTTCTATAGTGTTTGTCCCTTTGAAGATCTCGTCCAGTAGAAACAAGTTTGGTTTTCCGTTGGAGCTTTTTTCAATCATATCTTTTATGGTCAATACTTCCTCAAAGTAGTAGCTTTTATCGTTCATTAAATCATCACTTATTCTGATTGCTGAATAAATCCGCAATCTTGGTATTAACATCGATTCTGCAAAGCAGGTATTAATTGTTAATCCAGTTATCATATTAAGTCCGATTGTCCGAATAAATGATGTTTTCCCGGACATATTTGAACCTGTCAACAAAATTGATTTATCCGAAACCTCAATGGTATTTTTGACACAGTCAGGAATTAAAGGATGATAAATGTTTTTTGCAAAAAAATTCGATTTATTAATTACAGGTTGACAATAATTCTCCAGCCCATTCCTCAGTGAAGCAGTAGAAATCAATATATCAATTTCGCCAACAAAGCAAAAAATAGCTTCTATTTCTTTTCGTTTTGAATTTAATTGATTTAATACTCCAAATAGTAGCAAGGGCTCTAAAAGAAAAGCTATTTTAAAAAGTTCTAAAATCCCCCAAATAATGGCCTCGATTTCACTTTGAAGTCTGGCTTCTAAGCGAAAAAATGACATTTTGTTGCGTACCTGATTTATAATTTGAATAGAATCTGGCAAATCAGGATCAAGATCTTTCCATAACTTGTCTTTTTGAAGATTATTAGCAATACTATTTAGTTTTAGTAATAGGGGAATTGAACCAAGATATTTATACAAATGTCTTTTGTTCCAGTAATGAATAACTATGTTCACAAGAAATATTCCAAGAAACACGAAAATCATTTGAGCAAAAAACGTAAGCGATATGAGTGACAACAAACTGGCAAATGACAATAACCGAACAATATAAAACCATTTTGGAGGTTTTTGGTGTTCTTCCTGAAAAAAAGAAGAAATGTAATATGCTTCGTCCTTGCCTAATTTTTCGAGTAGTAGTTGTGTGCCAATTCTAAAGTTTGTATCACTGGTCAGCTTTTCAATCAACTTTTCCTTATTTCCAATATCGTTGATGTTATCAGGAATGGCTCTTAATCTATTGTATAAACATTGTTGTCCGATTCTTGACGTAGTTCTGTCAAGAAACATGAACAATTCTTCAAAATCCAGATCATTGCAGGTTTTATCAGAAAGCACTTGAAAAGAATTGGAATTGTCTTTATTTACAAAGTATTTCTCAATCAAGTCGAATCGAAAATCATCAGTTTTGAACTTTCCGAATGATTCCTTTAATCTATCGAAGTTTTTATTTTTTCGCATTATCTATTTGATGCTGAAATTTTGATTACAGTGGCTAACGTTGGCAATACCGCATGTCAGCAACAGATTAATTTATATACTCTTTTAGTTCCAAAATATCTTGTTCAAATTTGTCAATCATTTTTTTATGGATACCAGGACCATAAACATTATATAAAAATAGTAAAATAAAGAGTCCAATTATGAAGCCTGTTGTCATCGCATTAAAAGACAGCTTTCCGATACAAATATCTATTTGAGAAATTAAGCTTCACAATGTATGTTTGTAACTCATTGGCTTATTCTGGATAATCAGAAGTCAGGTTTATATATTATAGAAATTTCTTATTTTTATTCAAAATATTTAAATGATTAGCCTCTCTTTCTTTTCATTTGAAGAAACAGCATTGAGGAAATTTATCTCATGATCAAAAGCATTTTAGTGGATGATGAGCCCAAGGCCATTGAGGTCATTAATATACATGCCTCAAAGATACCGGGTTTGGAGTTGTCAGGAGCGTTCACCGATCCTGTAAAGGCCCTGGCGTTCTTAAAAAGCAATTATGTCGACCTGATATTCCTTGATATCAATATGCCCGGGATTAATGGAATGGATTTTATTAGAAAGTTAGAATATACGCCTTTTATCGTTTTTACAACAGCATATTCTGATTATGCCATTGAAAGCTATAATTATGAATCGGTTGATTATTTGTTAAAGCCCATTGAGTTTGATCGGTTTTATAAGGCTGTACAAAAAGTCGAGAAGCGCATGCTGCAGAACACAAAGGGATTAAGTGGCTTCAATAAAGGCTCGTTTTTTGTGAAAGACGGATATAAAACAATGCGTGTAGATTCGGATACTATTTTATATATCAAAGGTGAGGGCAATTACCTTCAGATTGTATGTGCTGAAAACAAAATTATGGTACGCATGACATACCGTGATATAATGGAAAAACTTCCTGCGAACCAATTCATCAGAATACATCTGAGTTATATTATCAATTTGAACAAGATTTCGAAAATTGAAGACAACCATATTTTCATTGACGGGACAAGCATCCCGATAGGGATCACCTATAAGGATGAATTTATAAAGCGTATTGAGAGGCTCTAAATAAATTACCTGGATCCAAAATCCATCACATAATTTCTGCAATCCATAACTTTTTTTAGCATCACTTCTTAATCAGGTATATTTTGGCAGTAAGTTTATTCGTGAAACATAGCATGTCCGGATAAATGAGTTTTTGTTTGCCAATTTTAATTCTATAAAATGAAAAGAATCAATTTGTTTTTGTGCCTGCTGTTAATACCCTTCATAAATAAAGCACAAACAGCAACCATCCTTTCGGGCAATATTCTTAACATGTCCGACAACCAGATTAGCCTGGCTATCATTGGTTATGATACGGTGACAATGCGCACAACATATGCTTCTGTTATTGAAACCAAAACCGATGAGAAGGGCAATTTTGTGCTTCAAACTTTTGAGATTAAGAAGGCAAATACCTTATGCCGATTCATAACACCACGTGAATTTACCATGTTATACCTTTCTCCGGGTGATAGCATTCATTTGAGCATTGATTATTTAAGGTTTGATGAATCCATTAAATACAGCGGAAGAGGGGCAGGGAAGAACAATTACCGGATTGATTATTTTTTAAAATATGAAGATCGTATTGAAAAAGAGCGACTTATGCGCGAAACAGATGTGTCTGGTTTTCTAAAATCTTATGAAGTTTTCCATAGGGAAAGGCTGGAATTACTTGACCTACATTACAAAATGCTATCGATAGATTCCAACTTCTATCAGATGGAACAGAAAAGAATTCAACTCGAATCAGCAGCTGATATGCTCAGATATTTTAAGGGAAACGGTGCTCATACTCTATTTCCGGAAGAATCAATACAGTTCATCAGAAGTTCTGTAAGAGATGGTTTGAATACTAAAAACCTGCCCAATATTGATATTTACAGACTTTATGAAGATCTTGTACTGGACTATGTTGATTTTGAGCTTATTCATACTGAACCTCCGGTAGAGGCTAATCTGGGAAACCGGATCTCTTTCTCAAACAACAACTTTTCGGGTACAACCAGGAAGTATGTTCAGCAGAAGTTGGTATATAATACTCTGGAAAAGTCAAACAACAACACTGAAAAAGCCCTTCTGTTGAATTACTTCTCAGCTAAAATAAGTGATCCGGATATCATTGCCATGATAAACATGGAACGTGAAAGGCTTTCAGGCAGGGTGGTCCAATTTGACAGTGATGTGGTTAGTATTCTTCTGTTTGTGGTAGCAATTGTTTTAGCATTACTGGGACTGATATATTTCTTATCAAAAAACAAAATACAATTAAAGAACGCAATCAACTATGCGAAATGGTTAAAATATGGCATCCTGATTTTGATGGGTACTCTGGTGGTGGGTTTTTGGCGCAATCACGATGAATTCCAATATATTCTTATTATTATAAGTCTGGTAGTAATTTTTGCAGCACATACTTATCTGCTGATTCCAAAACTTGCACTGAAAAAGAAATATATATCCTACACATTTTCTGCTGTACTTCTAATAGGGCTTGGAATGGCTTTTATGTTGAAAGTCAATGGTTATGATTCTAATATTGTTTATCAAGGTATTAAAATTCTGTTTTGGTTAATCTTTTTGCTGGTTTCATCATGGGCTTTCTATTATGTGAGCTATGCTGCAAAACACAGCGTATCTTTTAAACAACTCATTCAGGAAAAGAGAATAAATCTTGAAATACTTTCATTTGCAATTATTATCCTGATACTAAATGCGTTTTTAGCCGGAACCATTTATTCAGCGGTAGAGCTATCATTGGCATCAGCTTTTTATGCGGCAATCATCGTATTCCTGATCCAAAACTTTTATCTGGTACCGAAACTATTATTTAATAAAAGGATATCTGCCTTTATCATATCAATTCTTTTCGTGATGGCAGCCTGGGTTGTTCTGTTTACAATAATTGATATTTTGGAAGCTACATTAAGTATGAGGCAGATGAATATTCCCATTTCAATGAAGGATATTATTTTCATGAATCACGGGCTGAATATCAACCATCTGGTTCTCATTATAATCCTGGCATTTCCTGCTGCACTTTACAACTATATCAAACAACTGGTACTTGCACAACAAACCCAGGGTTTCAGCATGTTCAGGGCAAAGGAGGCCGAACTCATGCATTTGCGGTCACAGGTCAACCCTCATTTTTTGTTCAATACCCTCAATACGCTTTATGCTTATGCGTTACAGGAAAAAAGTGAAAAAACAGCAGAACCTATTGCCAAATTGGCGAACATGATGCGATATATGATTGAAGATATGGACAAGGAATACATACCTCTTCAGAAAGAAGCCGGTTACATCAATGATTATATCAAACTTCAGAGTATCCGTAGTGCCGTTGAACACAATATTCAGGTAAACATTTCTATTGAACCCGACGCAGATTATGTTATAGCGCCTATGCTATTTATTCCTTTTGTAGAAAATGCCTTCAAGCATGGTATCAATCCCAATAAGGAATCGCTGTTGCATGTTGACATCAAAGCACAGAAAGGTGAAATTCAATTTGTAATTGAGAACAGTGTGGATAGTAATTTCGAGGCATTTTATAAGGAAAAGGGTTTTGGGATTGGTATAGATAATGTGACCAAAAGGTTGGAATATATTTATCCCCAAAGGCATAATATTTCAATTGCCAAAACCGATGCTAAATTTTTGGTCATCATTAATATAAAGATAGATCGCCCGACGGAATAACAACCTGGGTGAATGGCGCCGGCATTCCCTTCGGGGTATATGCCGGCGCGTTATTTTTCGTCCTGTTAATGAGGAATTTCAGAATTATCATGAACTTAAAGCGGAGAATATTAATAACTTGTAAGATCGATAAGATCAAGCAGAAAATGACAGTTGTTACTCTATTAGGGCAAGTATAAAGAACGTAATCAATTATAATCATCACATTAAAAAACCATGAACGTTAAATTGATATTAAATATTCTGTTGACAATTGTTTCTACACTTTTCGGATGTGATACAATACAAAAACATGCATCATTTATTAAGCATAGAAAACACATAAAGTATATCAAGACTTTTCCCGATAGCCTTGAAAGTGCATCCAGACTTGTAGTTTTATCAACTACATTTGGTAAAGAAAAAACTTCTGAATTATTTATTAAATTGAATCCTAGTGTCAAGAGTTCTCATGATGGTAAAATGATTGAACAATATTTATTATTAAACAAGGAATTAAAAATAGGAGATCAATTTGTGGACTTTGAGATGTTGGATTCAAAGGGCCAGTTTAGAAAGCTTTCAGAATTTCAAGGCAAAATTGTACTACTGGAATTCTGGGCTTCTTGGTGTGGAGGTTGTTTAAATCAGATACCCCACCTTAAAAAGGCTTATAAAAATTATCATAAATTTGGATTTGAGATATTCGCCGTTTCATTTGATGAAAAAAAAGAAGATTGGTTGAAGGCTATAGAACAAAGGAATTTAAATTGGAATCATGTAACAGAATTTAAAAGTGTGGGCAATACTGCAGGATTTATATATGGTGTGTATAGCATTCCGGATAATTTTCTCATTGATGAAAATGGTATTATCATGGCTAGAGATATAAGCGGAGAAGAATTAGAAAAAACATTAAAAAAAATGATTAAGAAGTAATGCCAGCCAACAATCTGGTGCATTTTAGAATACGACCAATACACAAAATGATATGAAAAAGACAATTATAATTTTTAAAGTAATCGGGATTGTAATATGTTCAATATTAATCATTTCATTCTTATTTGTTGTAATAAACAGCAAATTTGGGAATAGTAAAATAAATACAGAGATTGATGGATTTGGTACAACATTATTAGCCGTTAATTCCAACTCCATTGACAGGACTGAGCATCATTTTAAATTTGCTTTTTGTTTCAATGATAAGATTAATATTAAAATTCCTCTTCATAAAACAAGTGAAGTGACTATAAAACCTGTTGCTGAAACGATAAGAAGAAAAATGTTTCGTTCTAAAAATATTGGTTTTCATCTTGACCAAACAGTGAGATTGTAATACGAGGGAAATCTAATGATGTATCAGTAGAATACGATATAATAAAAGGAAACAAACTCAGTTTTCAGCAGAATGAACTTAGGCAAGTACTGCAACCCTATTATGAAAAAGAATCCCGATTGTATTATGAATCCACGGTATTACGAAAAACGAATCCTGAAAAATCATATCGTATTACTGAACAATTTGATAGTTTGAGATTTTATATTGTAGCTCCATTACGAACTGAATGGGCAAAAAAACACCTTGAATATGAATTGGCACCTTTATATTTTCTGGAAAGTCATGTACCCCAAGATACCGTACTAAAATACCTGAACTTATTATCCAAAAATGCAAGAGAGTCTGAATATGGACAAATTCTTGAAGGAATAGCATCTGGATGGAGTGCTACTCAAAAAGGAAATATTGCGCCCAATTTTGAACATTATTCCAATTTAAATAAACCCTTTGCACTTAAGAATCTAAAAGGGAAATATGTAATACTTGATTTTTGGGGTTCATGGTGTGGCCCTTGCATATCAGGTATGCCAAAAATGAAAGAGTATTATGAAAAATACAATGACAAATTAGAATTTGTTGGAATTGCATGCAATGATAAAAAAGAAAACTGGGAAAAAGCAATTAAAGATAATCAGCTTAATTGGATACATATATTAAATGATAAATCAAAGAATGATATTTCTGCTCTATATGGAGTGATGAGTTATCCGACGAAATTCATTCTTGATAAGGATGGCAAAATTATTGGAAAGTATACAGGAGAAGGAGATGATTTTTATAAAAAGATTGATGAGATCATAAAACAATGAATTTCTATGTGAGGATTAACCTAAAGAATTACTAAAAAGAAAAAACGTACCATCACAAGTGGAATAAATAATTGCCGGGACAGTTGGTTATTCAAGGGTTGTAGCCCCTGCCTTTGCCGGCAGGCAGGGGCTTCAACTTTTCGTGCAACTCGAAGGGTTATTTCGCCCGAGTTTCCGTTTTATTGCATGTGGCACCATGATCCTTCAGATACTGTTCCACTTCTTCAAGAACGAAGAAATAAGGATTCCTTTCAGGTGGGTTATCGTAAGTATACAAAGGAGGTGTTATGGTCCGGGGCACTCCCACTTTAAGACTGAGCAGGTAATCAAGGGCTGTCATTCCCGATAGGTCCGGCCGGTTGACATCCACTCCTTTCTCCACCAAGTATACAATCATGTCTTTACGCAGGTTGAGCAATTGAGAAATGAATTCAAACAGGAGAGTCCTGCCTGAATTGTTGGTCATGTGGAAATCAGCGCCTTTACTGATAAATCTTTCCATCATCTCAGAAGTCCGGCACCGAAACAACACCGTTCGTCCCATCAGGTCTTTAAAGTTAATATCATAACCCTTGTTCAGAAAAATATCGATCAGGGCATCATCGGTTTCATCATAACGTTGTGCAACAGCCATGGTTAACGGAGTGTCAGCCTCATTGTTCTGGGCATACATGTCGTATCCGTTTTCCAGCAGATACTGCAGCATTTCCTTGTTCTGAGCTTTTACTGCAAAGTGCAAAGGCGTGTTGCATGATGAATCCTCACATTTCAGGTTGTTTTCAGCAAGACATTCGAAAAAGGCAAATACTTTTCGCTCCAGGGCAATTTCCGCAGGTGTTTTGCACTTGTAATTGACATGGGTGTAATTAATCCCTTTTGCCAGCAAGTAATTGATGAATTCCTTGTTTGGTTTTTCTTGCAGCAAAGCATAATGAACCAGGCTATGGCCCTCGCGGATGCAATTGAGGGATTCTTCAGACTCTGCTCTTTCTATAAGTTCTTTCACCAAAATGAAATTATTCTCCCTTGCAGCCTGAATGACTTTCTCACGTTCAGCAACCCATTTGAAATTGATGTCCTTTGGTGTAAAATCTGTATTTACGAATTTTGTTGCTGTTTCCGACTTCTTAGTTTTTTTGGGTTTTGACTTTCTACCAGTACTTTTTCTGATCAGATCGGTAATTTCCTTCAGGTTGTATCTTTCTGCCATTTCAGCCGGCGTTTCGCCGTTGAATTTCTCTTCCGACTTTTTTACAAAAGGGATTAGAATCTTCACCATTTCAACATCTTTCCGGTAAACAGCCCGGTGTAGAGGTGTCTCTGAATTGATATCAGCCATGTCGGCATCAGCCCCATGCTTTAGTAACAACCCGGCCAGTTCGTGATGATGATGACTGACAGCATAAAACAGGGGTGTCTGGCCGTATTTATCCACTTCGTCTATTTTTGCATCAAGCTTAAGCATCATCTCAGCCTCAAGTACCCAGTTGTACTCCACTGCATAATGCAATGCAGTTTCATCGCGCGAAGTCAGGGTGCTTTTGGGACGGTTATTTACGTCTGCCTTATGTTTTAGTAACAAGGCGGCAATCTCACGATACCCCTCATAGCCGGTGGGCTTTGCCATAGCACGCATCAAAGGGGAGCGGCCGTCAGAATCACGATAATTCACATTGGGTTTCCGGGTGAAAAAAGGGATGGTCGGCTCCAGTAATTTCCTGATAATTTCATATTGACAAAAAAACACGGCATGGTGCAATTTCTCCTCTTTGGTTTCTTTCATGGTAGACAAAAGTTATATAAAAAGTCAGTATAATGAGTTAAGGGATTTATCTTGTCAAAAATAAGTAAATATGCATCCGAAATAGCCCGGTCTTTTCATATTTTCAGCATCTATTTAACTTTCAGCTAATCAGATATTCTGATGCGAGTGGCTTGCAGAGAATTGTTGATAAAGAAGAGCGCCCAGATTGTGTAACATGCTTTTTATATATATCGGTTTACATATATAAGTTACCAGAGAATATATGGCTATTTCTGTTTAGCCCGATTTAAAAAACGATTTGAAGTAAGTTGTAAGATAAATGGTTTCTTTTATGGTTTTATGTAACTTACATTCCGGTTTTAACAAATTCATTGAGCAATGAAAACAATCCTATTGCTTTCTTTTTTGTCGATGCTTGTTGCATATAATTCATTAAACAAGCAGGTTTTAAAGATTGAACAAAATGCTGTGACAACCGAAGGGCACTATTGGCAATTGAAGAAAGGTGATGAAGAATTGATTGCCAACGTTGCATCGCAACCTGAAAAGTATACCATCCAAATCGGCCAGCCTCTTCAGACCATTGACGGTTTCGGAGGCTGTTTCAATGAAATGGGCTGGGAGGTTTTGCAAACCATACCGGAAAATGAACGAAATCAGGTTTTCGAATCCTTATTCGGCATGGAAAGAGGTTGCCGTTTTACCCTTTATCGCGTTCCCATGGGGGCAAACGACTACTCTGTGGATTGGTACAGTTATAATGAAACACCCATGGATCTGACCATGAAGAATTTTTCGATTGAACGGGACAAACAACGTTTGATCCCTTACATAAAAAAAGCGATGGACTACAATCCCGACCTTAAGATATTTGCATCTCCCTGGTGTCCCCCTTTATGGATGAAAACCAACGGCCATTATGCCTGCCGTCCCGACAAAAGAGTCAATGACCTTCCGGGTGAAAAGCAGGGCAAAGAAATGGTTGATCAGTTTATTATGGAAGATTCCATGCTGGACGCTTACGCGTTGTATTTCTCAAAATTTGTAAGTTCATACAAAAACGAAGGAATCAAACTTTACGCAGTCCATGTTCAGAACGAACCCAATTCGTGCCAGAATTTTCCTTCGTGTATATGGACGCCGGCTTCGCTTGCCCGGTTTATCGGGAAACATCTGGGGCCAAAGCTTGAAACCGATCACCCCGATGTTGAATTGTGGCTGGGAACCATTGAGCGTCCGCAACCCGAAAGGGTAGACGAGATATTGCTAAACGCCGATGCTAAACGATACATTGATGGTGTTGGTTTTCAATGGGCCGGCAAGGAAGTAATCGGTCATGTAAGGAAGCAGTACCCTGATCTGACGCTTATGCAAACCGAAACCGAGTGTGGCAATGGATCGAATGACTGGGCTGCCATGGAATACACGTTCAATTTGATGAAGCATTATTTTACCAACGGGATCAGCAGTTATATGTACTGGAACATGGTACTCGACCATACCGGAAGCAGTCGGTGGGGGTGGCGGCAAAACGCCATGATCACAATCAGCGAAAATAATCAGGTTGTTTACAACCCCGAGTTTTACCTGATGAAACATGTCAGCTGGTTCGTGAAAAAGGGTGCCCGTTATCTTGCCTGCAATGATGAGAACAGTATTGTTTTTCTGAATCCCGACAACAAGCTGGTTATAGTAACCTATAATCCCGGAGATATTCCTGTAGCAAAACGTTTTATGTTGAACAACAAGCGGGTTGATGCAACTTTTAGTCCAAAAGCACTGACTACTTTGGTGATAAAACTGTAGGTTTTGCGTTAACGAAAATGCTGTGATTTGCTGATGTTGTTGCCGAGTGCCGGGAACCGGGTGCTTTTCTTGGTTCAAAACTCAAGAAGTTGTTCCTGCAATTTTTCCCTATTTTTACATAAAATGAGGGTATGAAAGTATTCAAATTCGGAGGGGCATCGGTTAAGGATGCGGAATCGGTTAGAAACCTGGCATCCATACTTGACAGGTATGCTGATGATGATTTGTTGGTGGTGATTTCGGCCATGGGTAAAACCACCAACGCCTTTGAAAGGGTTTTGCATGCTTACCTTACGGGTGAAACAGAGGCAGCTGTCAATGAAGCCGGCCGCATCCGCGATTATCACCGGAAGATTGCCGCTGATCTGATCACTGACAATACACATGCGTTATATAAGGAAATCGGGGATATTTTTGCCGGTGTTGAGATGCGGCTCCATACCAAACCAACTGCCTCCTATAACCAGGAATACGATCAGCTGGTCTCCCAGGGCGAAATGCTGTCCACCATCATTGTCAGCAATTACCTGAATTATGCAGGCATTCAGAACCAGTGGGCCGATGCCCGGCAGTTTCTGAAAACAGACAGCACATTTCGCGAGGGCAGGGTAGACTGGGATATTTCCGACAAGCTGATCCGGCAGCAATTTAACTTCTCGAACAGCCGGCTTTATATTACTCAGGGTTTTATAGGAGCTACGATAAGCAACCTGACCACCACCCTGGGCCGGGAGGGTTCGGATTACACGGCAGCCATCCTGGCTTATGTGCTTGATGCGGAATCGGTTACCGTGTGGAAAGATGTTCCGGGGGTGCTGAATGCCGATCCCAAGTGGTTTGATGATACAATTAGGCTTGAAAGAATTTCCTACCTCGATGCCATTGAACTCACCTATTACGGAACAAGTGTCATACATCCCAAAACCATTCAACCCTTAAAGATTAAAGGAATCCCCCTGTATGTGAAGTCGTTTCTTCACCCTGGCGACCCGGGCACGATAATTGGCGATAACAGTTATGAGAAACTGATTCCTTCGTTTATTTTCAAAATGGACCAGGTGCTGATCCACATCCATCCTGCCGATTTCTCGTTTATTGCCGAGGACAACCTTGAAAAGATCTTCCGGTGTTTTGCAGGATATGGACTGAAGATTAACCTGATGCAAAATTCGGCTGTCAGTTTTGACGTATGCGTGAATAATGACCTGAGCCGGATTCCGTCGGTGCTGGCAGATTTGGAAAAAGATTTCAGGGTGAGGTCGACTCCCGGACTGGAGCTGATCACCATACGGTACTATGATGATGCCACCATTGACCGGGTGCTGGTGAACAAAGACCTGCTGCTCACCCAGCGTACAAAAACCACGATTCAGATGGTGGTACGTGATCTGGGATTACCTGCTTAAAGCGATTGCTGATGGGATGGTGAGCTGCCGGATTAATATCCCTAAAGATGAATCATGTAAAACAGGCCAAGGTTGATGACCTGGTTGCGTGAGCCACGAAAGTAGACTTTTTCGCCCTGAGGTGAAAACAGTGTGGTTAATGCGTGGTTGTATGAGCCTCTTGCACCCAATACGCCCAGTTTTGTATGAAACTCAACACCCACAATGCCGGTAAATCCAAATTCCCAGTCGTTCTCAACGGGCACATTGAAATACTCTTTCGTATAAACCGGACTGGTGATTTTGATGGATTCCTTTTCATCGCGGAGATAGGAAACGTAAGGCCCCAGCGCTAAAGAAAACCGGAGTGTTTTGGTGCCGAAGACAAATACAGCTGTTACCGGCAAATCAATGGTCTCAAGTCTCCTGATATAGGTGCCTGCCGAATCATTTTTTTCCTCCCAGCCTTTTCCAGCCAGGTTGACCTCTGCCTGAAACCCGATATTGGGTTCGGATATATGCCTGAAAATAATTCCCAGGTTTCTGGATGTGAGCATAACCTGATCATTCACGGATGGCAAGACGAATTTCACCGTACTTAAATTGACGCCTCCGTGTATTCCAAGATAGGTGTGAGATTTGAACTTATCCTGTGCATTCAGATTGGGGCATAGATATGAAAAGAGAAGCCAAATCAGGACAAGTCTGGACATGACAATTGGAATATGGAATCTTTAAATGGTTATGATAAACTATCCTCCAGCGCAGAAATAACTTCTTTGGAAACCTTTCTGGGGTGTTTTTTCTTAACTTCCTTTAACATGCCGAGGGCTTTATAGCCAAATTCAACAAGTCCGGCCGGGTTTTTGTCGAAATTATAACTTCCAACACAGAACTCCAGCTTTGAAACGATGTCCTGAAAATCGCCATGATTGATTTTACGGAACGTCTGCGCGGCAAGATCGCAGGCATCTCGGAGTCTTTCACTTTTCTTATCCATGGGTTGTGTTGTTAAAATATTTATGGCTAAAGTTAAACCATTTTGGATTAATCAGCAAGCTTGTTTTTCAGGTGCTGATACACAGTATTTTTGAGCGATTCGTATGAATGGTTCTCCGGATACACGGGTGGCAGGAATTCAACGGTTACCTTTCTGAAAAGTCTCGGAAACCTTGTGCCCGAGGGAAGAATGTCGTATGAACCTTTAATGGCAACAGGCACTATCGGAACACTTAACTCCTGGCTCAGGATGGCAAATGTTTGTTTAAAATCGCCCAGTTTCCCGTTCAGTGTTCTGGTTCCTTCGGGAAAGATCATCAGATTTTTGCCTTTCTTGAGTACTTCAGCCAGTTTTTGAATGGATAGCTTGAGGTCCTTGTTGACATCGACCAGGATGATGTTGTTGCGGCTGGCCATGTAACGCATGAGCGGATGGCGGAAATGCTTTTCTTTGGCATAAACATAGGTTTTCTTCATGAGCCTGCGCTTGAAAAAAGAAGCCACAAGAAAACCGTCCAGTACGCTCTGGTGATTAGGTGCTATGATACATGCTTCATCGGGTATGTTTTCAAGTCCTTTACCCTTAATTCGCATAAACAATCTGAATATCACCTGCATCACGTTTTTGTTCAGGTTGTGTGTGAAACCTGAAGCAGGAAGGCTGATGTGTACTTTCTCCTTGAGAATCTGCGACCAGCTGATACCTTCAAAGTTCAGCCGGGTTTTCTTTTTGTGGATAAATTCTGCCAGTTTAGCTACCGATGGGTATTCTGCCAGTGTATTTTCAGGAATGTCTACTCCGAAGGCGGTGTCAATGAAAGCAGTCAGGCTCACCCTGCCCAGCGAATCAAGGGCCAGATCAAGTTCAATATGGTCATTGGGATGCACTGTTTGTTGTGTTTCATCTTCCAGGAATTTTTTCACAGCCTGGTATTCCCTGGTTTTGGGTTCATCTGCTGCAGCCTGCTTTTTGGTTTCGGCCATTTCCGGCAACATGAACCGTTTGACTTTACCCAGGCGTGTTTTGGGTAATTCAGAAGTGGTGAGGTTGAAGCGCAATATCTTTTTATGTGGAGAGACCACTTTATTAACCTTATCCACGACGTCCCACCTGAAATACTCCTCAATTTCATTGATCCCGGCTTCGTTCAGTTTTTTGAAGTCCGGAAGAATGAGTGCCTGTAAAATGCCATCCTTCATAAATACACCGGTTTCTTTAATGAATCCGGATTGCTTGAGGATCGCATTTTCTACTTCTTCGGGGTTGATGTTTTTGCCGTTTGGCAGTACAATAAGCTCCTTCTTGCGCCCCGTAATGTGCAGGTATCCTTTTTCATCGAGGTAGCCCAGGTCACCGGTGTGCAGCCAGCCGTCCTTAAGCACCTCGGCTGTTTCGGCAGGTTTGTTGTAATATCCCTGCATCACGTTTTTTCCGGAAACCACAATTTCACCCCCGTCGAAGCGGATCTCCAAACCCGGCAGCAGGTATCCCGGAACTCCCGGGAAAACGGTTCCCGGCCGTGTAAAGGTAATCATAGGAGCAGTTTCGGTCATGCCATAACCTTCGAGGATTTCAAATCCCAGTGTTTTAAAAAGACGCACCACTTCGGGGTCAACCGGTGCTCCGCCGCAAACCAGGTATTTCAGATGTCCCCCGAATTTTCTGTGTACTGAACCAAAAAGTTTTCGCGAGAACTTCAGGGAGTCAACTGCCCCGGCAAGAGCCAGCATGGCTTTGGCAACGATACTGCTGTTGATTTTTTCTCTGAGGCCTTTGTAAATCAGCTGGTATAGTCGGGGCACCCCGATCATGATGGTCACGCCAAACTGCTTCAGTGTGGCCAGCATGTCTTCAGCAGCCAATGATTTATTCAGCACCATGGTGCCGCCGGTATATAGAGGAGCAACGATGGAACCCACCAGTGGCAGAACGTGGTGGAAAGGCAACAATAACATGGTACGGTCATTTGCCGTGTAAATAGGCACATCATGGCATACGGCAGTGAGATTGGCTATAATATTCTCAAATGAAAGCATCACACCTTTGGGGTTGCCGGTTGTACCTGAGGTATAAAGAATCAAGGCGGTGCGGTCAATGTCTTCCACCATGAAATCAGCCGGTTCAGTTTCAGATGCAGGCAGCTGAAGGTTCTCAAAAACAAGCAACTGTGAATCAAAATTTGTTTCTGATGCAGCCTGCTGCAGAAACTGTTGTTTTTCTGCCGAACAGAACATGACTGCCGGCTTCGCATCCCCAAGGATGTAAGCAACATCATCAACTGCCGAAAGTACATCGATAGGTACAACGGTTCCCCCGTTCTTCCAAACGGCGTATAATGCAATAATCCATTCTGCGCGGTTTTCGGAAAATATGACAATACGCTTGTTGCGCAATTCGGGCAACAAGGCTGCATAGTGATCAATTTGCTTAAGGAGGTTGTTATAGGTGATGTTCTCATTCTTCCCAACAAGCGCCGCCTTCTCAGATCTTCCAATAAATTTTACCATCCCTTTAATTTAAGTGGCGCAAAGATACGACAATAAAACCAGAATGGCAATTCTCTGGATGTCAGCTGTTCTTCACGCAGAGCGCGTCATTCAGCACGATGATTGCCTTTTTGTAATCGTCCCTGCCAATAACAAATTGCATGTTCACCTGCTTCAGTGATTGTGAAAGGGCATCGACATTGATGCTGTTGCCAGCCAAGGCGGCAGTAGCTTTAGAGAGTATGCCGGGCTGTGCAATGTTGGTACCCAACGTGCATACCAGGGCTACCGGTTTCACGGTTACCTCGTAGTATTTGCTTCTCAGGTCGCTGATCAGCTGCTCGGACAGGTCTTCTTCCCAGATCACCTGTGTGATGCTGTTGGCATTGGTAGCCTTAAGAATATAACTCACCTTGTATTGTTCAAAGATGGTCATGATCTCACGGTCGTATCCCACCTGACCCACCATCATGGGGTCGTGTATCTCAATGGCCATCACCTTGTCGGT
>CAZLLD010000034.1:0-38528 GCA_964560225.1 uncultured Bacteroidales bacterium | reverse complement strand
CAGCCTTTAAGGTTTTTACCATTGAAAAGCATCTCCCATTTCTCCTGCGCGAAGGTAGGCAAGGCCACCATAAGGGCAAACAGTACAATAAAGTTCCTGGTTTTCATTTGTTGATTGATTAATTATTAATTTTCAAATTTTCGTGTTTGGACTATTTGAGCAGTAAAGCGTTTAAGAAGCTCTTCTAATTCCTCCTTCTTCGCCAGACAGGCAATTTTTGAAACCACCTCACCCACAGCCGGATCGGAAGAGAGTACCGATACCAGCATGCCATTGCCAAGTGCTGCTCCGGTCAACGGATTTATAACCGGCCATTCCCGGTTCTCGCGGTGACCCGAGGTGGTAAGGCACTCGTTGCTCAGTACCCGGTCGACAGGTAAATCATTGGCTTCTGTATTGATTTTCCAACCTTTACCATACGGGTGGTTTCCTAAAGCATAAACCGAACTGTTGCCAAAGTTGATCAGTGCATTTTCAATACCTCCTGATTTTAACAGCCTCACCACTCTGCCCAATGCGTAACCCTTCAGGTAGCCCGACAGATCAAGATTCAGGTCTTTATGATGGAATCGTACTGATTGGGTTTTCGGATCCAGCTCAAGATACTTCATACCCTCAGGAAGATTATTTGTCGAATTGATGCTGATGTCGAAAAACCCTGAACTTTGCCGGTGATACTGTTGGCAATCGGCCAGCATGGTGAACAATTCTTCTGAAACCGGGATAACCCGGGTGAAGGCATTTTGGTTGATATGGTTCAGCTCGCTGTTCTCGTCAAACCTATTGGCAAAGGTTTCAATTCTTTCGGTTTCTTTCCCTGCTTTTTCGGCAATACCCATCAAATCGACAGTCTCATCGCCGGTATGCACGATCAGGTCGATCCTGGTGTGCATGGCCTGAAACCAGGCATAAAGGAACTTCCTGTTGCCATCGAACTGTTTTTGGGTATAATGCATCACCGGCTTAAAGATGTTTTTGTTTAAGCATACGGCTAAATAGATAGAAAATGATCCTGACCAACAACCACAAAAGATAGACAACCAGGGAAAACAAAACGACATAAGGAACTGACGTTATGATTTCAACAAAGTGGGTTTCATATACGATGATGGCAACGATATTGGCAATGAACCCGATGAGAAAGAGCACCAACAAGGTAATCAGCTCTTTTCTAATGCGCAACGGGGTAATCACAATGTCCTTCATGGCTTATCATGTTATGGATTGATGGTTCAGGTAATTAAGTTTGAACTGATCGGGAAAAACGATTGCGCGTTCTTCTTCCATAGCCTGATGCCCCAATAAGCTCAAAGCTGTTGCATAATACCCTTCCTCGGCGATCAATTCGGGCTGTTTTTGGGTAATGACGGCCTCGGCAAAAGCCTCGAGCATCAGGCCGGTGCCATCGTCATCGGGCCGTTTATCGAGCAGGTAATGGACTTTGTTGCTGTTGGCCGTTTCGGGCACCCAGCTGGTCCCGGCAAAGGGTAACGAACCGAACAGCTTGTTTTCGAGGTCGTTTACCATCTGAAGAAAGGCTGGAGCAGGGGGGATTTCTTCGAAATAATACCTGCTTTTCTCGGGTTCAACAGTACCCTTGTTGCATAAAATTTGTTCTTCGAGGCCGTAAAAGCGATTCGAAAGTATTGAGTCGTAAGTCATTTTCACCCCGTTATCGAAAAGGTAGATGCAACTTACATTGTCGTATACTTCGCGTTTTTCTTTCCAAAAGGTTATAGCACCGTGGCCCATTACTTTACCGGGGATCTGCCGCATGGCCCAGGTCCCGATTTGCAGTTGATGACAGGCCAGCTCGGTCATAATCCCTTTCGAGTGTTCCTTGTACAGTCGCCAATTGATGTGTTGGTCGAGCTCGGGCGACGGCACAGGCCTGCGCCAGTCGTTGTTGCGGTCCCAGAAGGTGCGCAACCCGCTGATTTCGCCAAACAAACCCGAATGCACCAACTCGATGGCTTTAATGTAACGCGGGTCGAAAAGCCGTTGTTGTCCTACAAAAAACACCTTGCCCGAGGAACGATATTTTTGATAAATGGAATACGCTTCTTCAATCGTGTAAGCAAGGGCCTTTTCACAAAATACATGTTTGCCGGCATCAAAGGCATCAACAGCCATGGTGTAATGGCGGTCGAGCGGAGTGGAAATGATTACAGCATCGACATTATTATCGTCGAGCAAACTTCTGTAATCGTTATACACTTTAGCTTTTGGCGCAATTTTAAGCGCTGCATCGATTGAGGATTGATACACATCGGCAAGGGCTACGATTTCCACTTTTGGGTTTTTCGCTAAAAAGCCCATAAGGAATTGTCCTCTCGAGCCCGGACCAATAATACCAATCCTGGCCCGCAAGCCCACTGTTTTATCCTGCTGAGAAAAAGCCGAAAACCACGGCGATGTGGAAAGCAGGAGCGAACCGCCAATAAGCCCAAAACCTTTGATGAATTCCCTGCGGTTATGCTGTTCCATGATCTGAGCCTTGAATTACAAACGATAAAACTCTTTCCATGCTTCACGAGGCTCGGCGCCGATCAACAACTGATTGGCAACCTGATTATTAGTAATTTTCTTCGTATTGCGGTCGAACTGCAAATGTGCATTTAACTGTTGGGCTATAACCCCCAGGCAAAATACCTGACACAGTGGCCCGGCAATGCTAAATGGTGAGCGGGTTTTTTCTATCCCTTTGCAGGAAAGCAAAAAATTCTCGAAATGATTCGAAGAGCTTTGCGGAACCGCAGGAAGAATGGACTTCATCTCTTTGTCCTTCTCGTCAGGGATAATGGATAAGGTAGAACCATGAGATCCACCCTTAAAGGTAAGTTCTTTGCTATAAATAATTTTCCCCGGATTCAGTTTCGACGGAATTATTTTCCCATCAGACGGGGCCGGTATATTGGGGTCAAGTACTACATTGCCATAACCTTGGGGTACTGGAGGCAGGTTGTCTAAACCATCATACCAGGTAACATCGCAGGCTGGCATGTTGCCCCTTTCGGGGAACTTGAACTGTATGGTAGAAGAATAGGGAAAGAAGAACGGATTGTGCCCGTTGGCATAAAGCATGTTAACCTCGTTGGGCAAACCCAGGTTGAGGAATTCGTGGGCCGTGTCGAGGATGTGTGCTCCCCAGTCGCCCAGTGCCCCCATGCCGAAATCGTACCAGCAACGCCATTGGCCATTGATGTAATCTTTGTTGTATTCGTGAAATTGCTCGGTTCCCAGCCAGGTATCCCAATCGAGGGTTGATGGTATGGGTTCGCCCGGGGGCATGCTCTTCATGTTCGAGTCGAACTTATGCCAGCGGCGCGAATTGTTCATGTGGGCGGTAATGGCTGTTACATCCTTTATAATTCCGGCCTCTTTCCATGCCTTGAATTGAAAATAGTTGGCTTCGGAATGCCCTTGGTTTCCCATTTGGGTAACAACGCCATACTTGTCGGCGGCACGCATCATCAGCTCAACTTCATTAAAAGTGTGGGCCATGGGCTTTTCAACATACACATGTTTTCCCAGCGACATGGCCAGCATGGTGGCCGGGAAATGGCTGAAATCGGGCGTACCTATGCTTACTGCGTCGATTTGCCCGGCCATTTTGTCGAACATTTTTCTGAAATCCTGAAAGCGGGGCGCCTCGGGGAACAGGTTCATGATCGCGAGGGTATGTTCGGCCCCCATATCTGTATCGCACAAGGCCACGATGTTGCAAAGACCGGTCTGGTTAAGCGCTTTGATGATTTCGCCCCCCCGGTTGCCAATGCCAATGCAAGCCAGATTTACCTTTTCGTTGGCCCCCACTTTGCGGGGAAGAGGATTATTTGCCGAAAGCTGTGCAATCGACCAGCCCGAGAGCGCTGTTGTCGCACTTATGGCTGTAATGTGTTTCAAAAAATCGCGACGGGATGATGTCATTGTTTTCTTTATTAGTTCAATTATATAATAGCTTAATATACATTGTTTTGATCATTTTCGATTCAAAAGAACTCAAAAATAGAAAAAAATCACTGTTGTCCGGAAAAAACTTTCTTCGTTCAAGCAATTCATCAAAATAAACTTTTCCGAATTGTTTTCCCTGTTTTAATCGCTCGTCATCAAGAACAACACCCTTGGTTATGAATTCTTTTAATACCTTGGTTGCCCAAATTACAAATTTTGCAGCTTTATTGGAATTTGCCCTATACCCAACAGCAATTTTCACATCAAGGTTATAATCATATATCGAAATATTTGATATTTTTAGATCGTCAACTGGCCAATAGTTGACAAGACAGTAGTTACTATTCTCATCGTAATCAAAAAAAATATGGTTTCAAATACAGGAAGGCTTCAGGTAGTAGATGCCCTCAGGGGCTTTGCAATTGTATCAATTATGCTGTTACATAATATCGAACATTTTGATTTCATGTATTGGCCTCAAAACCTTCCAGAATGGATGGTTAAGCTTGACAGCGGAATAATGAATACCATGTACTTTCTTTTCGGTGGCAAATCGTATGCAATTTTTGCCCTACTCTTTGGATTAACCTTTTTTATTCAAATGAACAATCAAGAAAAAAAAGGAAAAGATTTCAGAGGAAGATTTGCCTGGAGAATGCTTCTTTTACTTGGTTTTGCCATTATCAATTCAGCCTTCTACGAGGGCGATATCCTTTCCATATACGCCGTTCTGGCTTTTTGTTTAATTCCGGTTGCCAAACTAAGCAATAAAGTAGTGCTTTTTATTGCCGTTATTTTCATGCTGCTGCCGAATGAGTGGATTAATCTTTTTAAAGCACTGCGAAATCCTGATATGCAGTTGGCAGAACAGGCTTCCGGGGCTTATTTTGCCCGCATAGGCGAGTATTTATCTGAAGGCTCACTAATCGATACATGGATTGGAAATCTCACAAACGGAAAAACAGCAGTGGTGCTTTGGGCATGGGAAAAGGGAAGAATATTCCAGAATATGGCATTGTTTATGCTGGGTATGCTGGCAGGCCGGAAATATTTATTTGTTCCGTCAGCAGAAAGCAAACGTTTTTGGATCAGAACTATCATTATTGCGCCTGTTGTTTTCGTAATTCTATATACTGCTCAAATTAAACTTGGTCATTCTATCGATAGTGCTGCAATTAAAAGACCTCTCCAGACCATGTTGGGTTCATGGTCCAGCTTTTCATTCATGCTTATACTGCTTTCGGGTTTCACTTTGCTATTCCAAACCAATGCCTTTTACAGGGTACTTAATGTATTTTCTCCTATGGGCCGCATGAGTTTATCCAATTACATCATTCAGTCACTTATCGGCTCATTTATTTATTATGGGTTTGGACTCGGTTTATATAAATATACCGGCTCTACCTATAGTTTGCTTATTGGCATTGTTCTGGCTGTACTTCAATGGCAGTTCAGTAACTGGTGGATGAAAAACCACAAGCAGGGACCTCTGGAAACTCTTTGGCATAAAGGAACGTGGCTATGATTTGTAACTTCGTTTAGAATAAACTATGTCTGCTACCACAAACGGTAGATCTTGCCGGGGAAAACAAGGCTTAGTTGCAAACTGAGCCCAGCGGGGGGGAGATATAAACTTAACGGATAAACAAATTCCGTTTTTACCCGTTAAGTTTAATAATATATTCTCCCAAAGAGGCCAACTACCCTACCTTCCCACGGTTTATTTTTTCGGGCTTTGCGATATTTTAAAAGGTTCCAGCTTTTCTTTGAATTCTTCAACCAATTCCCTCAGTGCTTTCATGTCTTCAGTCCCCTGCCTCAATAGGTCAATCTGCTGTGTTGGAGGAATCCTCATTGCTGTTAGTTCAGCTGATTCCAGTAGATTAGCTTCAGTTTCGGCAATATCCAATCCTTCTTTCCACGATGCTGATGGGTTAGCCAGCCATTTATCGGCTTGTTCCGTAATTCTTGTTACCCAACCTTCCTGGTCCGGATTTGAAGGTAAAATATCGGCTGAGCGCTTGCGGAAATAGCCCATGATAGCAGCAGCAATAGATGGATCACGAACAGATCCATCTGCATAAAATACTCCATGTACACTTCCCCAACCTTTTTGCACAATCATCAGTTCCCATAAATACCAGCCTACTTTGGCGTTCATATGTTCCTGAAGTGTAACATCATACGGGTTTGCGCGGGCAATGCAACCCATCTCGCCATTGATTAAAGGCTTCTTTACCTTAGCCGCAAATGCCTTGGCCCTGTTGATATTTTCCCTAATTTGACCACGTGTTTGCATATAATCGTGAAATTGCAACACGTCAACATAATCTGCTGATTTGATCATGCCATCTACAAACGCCCAACCGATAGTTACCGGAGTATTTTTATCTATTTCGTGGAAGGTTTTGGCCATAAAAATGGCATTCTCGTATTTTTGTTTGACCTTTATCTCAGGTATCTGAGACGATGTGGGATAGTCGGGTTCATTCATGGCATCCCACATGGCGAGACCTGGCTCAGTCGACACTGCGTCTACCAGAAATTTCACCCATTGGCGGGCTTGGGCGCGTTGGATAGTATCGTTTACCCAGGGACCACTGCCAACCACTGGCATCACACCCATGTTTCTTTTGTGGCATTCGCGAATAAAATGTCTGAGTTTTCCTGGAAGAGCCTCTTTGTCTTCTAGATAAACTGAATAGGGTACGAAAACACGCACTTGGTTAAGGTTAAGGCTTTTGGCTAAATCAAGCTCGAACTTAACCACTGCCGAGTCGTAGTGCACCCAGGTATCCACATGATGACGTGGAGCCGCCACATTGGCTGGAGTGTAGTTGAATCCTCGAATGAGTGAGGGATCTCTTGAGCCGGTAAAATCGAATTTCGATTGTTTTTTCTCAGGTTGAGCACATCCGGAAATGACGGCTGCCAGACACAGGTAAAAAGCAATTCTTTTCATTTTTAAATGATTTAGTTTAATTTAAATGTTTCTTTAGCATTTCATCCAAAACAAAGTTTCAACCTCATCAATTCTCGCCTGATAATTAGGGTATTATGATTTGATCCCTCATTTTAGGTAAAGCTAATTTGAAATATATAATTATCGGATTTTTCGATCGTAAACGTTTACGAAACGTACATAATTTTTTCATAAACCCAACTTTTACAATTTTTTTATTTGAATGGTGAACATACGCAATAGATTCAAAAGCCTCATTCTGTTTATCAATAGAACTTTCTTATGCGCTTTTAGCTCGGAAACAAGGCTCAGGCAAGTAGCTATTAAATTGTAGGCACCCCGACAATTATATTTTGGTATTCATTGAAACTTCAGCGTAAATATCGTTCCTTCATCCGCAACCGAGTTCACTGAAATAGTACCCTGATGGTTTTGCATGATCTGCCTTGATAAGCTTAATCCGATCCCCGATCCGTTTTCTTTGGTGGTGTAAAAAGGAACAAAAATATCCTCTATCATATCATCAGATATCCCTGGCCCATTATCTTCCACCTGTATTATGGCATTATCTTCACTGTAGAACGCCTTCATTTGAATGAGTCCGTTTTCTTTATCTCCTATGGCCTCGACAGCATTTTTTACCAGATTGATCAAAACCTGTTCAATTTGCGCCAGGTCTGCTGTTATTGCCATATCATCGGGATGAGCAGTTGTGGCAATTTTAATATTATCCGGAAGATTGGACTCCATAAGAACTTGACATCTGTCAAACAGACTATTAACAGAGACCTTGGATAAATCGGGCTGTGGCAATAAGGTCAGACTCCTGTATTTATCGACAAAATCCAATAATCCCTTTCCGGTTTCTTCAATGGTATTTAACCCGTTTAGTGTTTTTGAAATGATCTGATCATTTATTTCTACAGATAAATCAGGGTTTTTGGTATCGCTGTTTTTAAAATATCCCGAGATTACGGAGGTAAGAGAAGTAATGGGACTAATGGAATTCATAATTTCATGGGTTAACACACGGATTAATTTCTGCCATGAATCCAGCTCTTTCTTGTCGAGTTCGTTGGTGATATTCTGAAATGAAACCAATTTGATAACGTGATCATCGAATTTAAACTCAACTGCTTTTATCAGGATACTTTGTAAAAGATTGTCAACCGTTATTTTATGCAGTATTTCCTGGCCCGGTCTTATGGTGCTTATGATATCAAGTAATTCAATGTTCCTGGTTTTCAATGAAGAAATTTGCCTGGGATGCTGGAGATTCAAATACCTTTTTGCGACACGGTTATATATTTCTATTTTCCCGGAATCATCAAATGAAATCAGCCCGACATCCACATGATCGACGATATGCTGAAGAAAATTAGCCGTTCTCTCCTGTTCAATTTTTACCTGCTGAATGATCGTGTTTAAATTGTTCATCCTGTCATGAAGCTTCCGGAATGAATGGTTGCCTGTGTATTGCTGAAACCGCACGGATGAGTCGTGATCCTGAACCGATGAAAAGAATTTGTCCAGGTCTTCATTTGTTTTGTTAACCTGGTTAACCAGCAGCCATGTTTGCAGCAGGATCAGAAAAATAATTCCTGCCAATGTATAATAGTATCCGGAGTTGATATGCTGCAATGCAATTCCCAGTGCTATACACGTGAAAACAAGGATTGTCACCCGAATAAGGACGACGATAAAGAATTTATTTAATATCATGATGATAAATTTTCTACAGGTTATACTTCAGCATTTTATTATAAAGTGTCTGTCGCGCCAATCCCAGTTCTTTTGCTGCCTTGAGAATATTTCCGTTATTATTTCTCAGCGCTGTCTCTACGGCTTGCTTTTCTATCTCGGCAAAGGTGTATGGCCTTTCACTTTGTTTTATTTGTTGCGCCGGGTGTGAAATGAAAAAATCCTCCGGTTTTAATACATCCGAATCACTCAGAATAACTGCCTTTTCAATGGTATGCCGCAACTCTCTTACATTTCCCGGCCAATCATATTTCATGAGCTTATCAAAAGTTTTGCTGCTGAATTTTAAAGTTGGTTTTTCGTATTTGGTCGCATACTCCTTCAGAAAATGTTCTGCCAGTAAAATGATATCTTCACCACGGTCACGCAAAGGAGGAATTTCAATAACAATGGTATTAATCCGGTAAAATAAATCCTCGCGGAAAAGATTATTCGAGATCATTTCTTTCAGATTCTTGTTTGTTGCACATATAAGGCGCACATCAAAGGGGATGGGATTTTTTGATCCAACCTTATAAATAACCCTGTTTTGAATGGCAGTCAGCAGTTTCGATTGCATTGAAAATGACAGGTTGCCAATTTCATCTAAAAACAGTGTTCCTCCTGAAGCGGTTTCGAACCAGCCGGTTTTGTCCTCAATGGCATCGGTAAAGGCGCCTTTAACATGACCGAATAGTTCACTTTCAAAAAGTGTTTCGGTAATGGTACCCAGGTCAACACTGATAAAAGCCTCACCGGCCCTTTGGGAATTGTTGTGAATTTCCTTTACTATTAATTCTTTTCCGGTTCCGTTCTCCCCAATAATCAATACATTGGCATCTGTACGGGCAACCTTTTTAATGACACGGAATACCTCTTCCATAGCCGGCGATTTTCCGATCATCGGGCCATAGTGCTGAATGATTCCCCGGGTGATCTGTTTCTGTTTTTCCCGGAGACTTTTGTTTTCAACTTTTGATTGCCTGAGTTTTAAGGCAGTTTGCAACGTGGCAATCAGTTTACTGTTATCCCAGGGTTTTACAACAAAATCCGTAGCGCCTTCTTTAATGGCTCTTACCGCCAGATCCACATCGGCATAGGCAGTAATCATTACCACCGCAGCTAAGGGATCTGATTTTAAAATACGAGTGAGCCAGTATATACCTTCATTGCCTGTGTTCACACCTGCCGAAAAATTCATGTCCAGTAAAATAACATCATACTCATCGTTTTTAATACAACTGAGAATCTGATTCGGATTTGATATGCCTGTAACATGGTCAAATTCGGGTTCAAGCAACTGAACCAGGGCTTTCAAAACCTGTTTGTGATCGTCTACGATCAGTAATTTACCCTTCATTTCAGAATGTCTAAATTATAGACAATTTAATGTCTTCATATTAGACAAATATATAAAAATAGTTTTTATCTTTAATGTATAAGCAGTTAATTTTCAGAAAGAACATAAATATGGTATAATAATTGGCATTCCGATTGAAATCATAAATTGAAAATAACCATGATCAAAACAAATAACTTATCCAAGGTATTTCGCACCGACGAAGTAGAAACCACGGCACTGAATAATATAGAATTCAATGCCCGGCAAGGAGAATTTGTAGCTGTTATGGGCCCTTCGGGATGCGGAAAATCTACGCTGCTTAACATCATCGGGTTATTGGACAGTCCTTCAAACGGGGAATACCATTTTATGGACAAAGAAGTCTCAAAATATAAGGAAAGTCAGCGCACCGACCTTCGCAAGGGCAATATTGGCTTTATCTTTCAGAGTTTTAATCTTATTGATGAGCTGACCGTATTTGAGAATGTGGAATTACCGCTGATATACCTTCGCATGTCGGCAAAAGAAAGAAAGAATAAAGTGAATGCAGTTCTGGAAAGGATGCAGATCTCGCATCGCAAAAACCATTTTCCCCAGCAGCTGTCGGGAGGTCAGCAGCAACGTGTAGCCATAGCCCGGGCGGTGGTAACCAATCCGAAACTGATACTTGCAGATGAACCGACAGGAAACCTTGATTCGGCTAATGGAGAGGAAGTACTGAAACTTTTGGAAGAACTCAATCAGGAAGGTACAACGATAGTGATGGTCACACACTCCCCGGCACATGCCGAAAGAGCCCATCGGATTGTCCAATTGTTTGACGGACATATTGTGACGGAAAATATAAAGAATTTGAAAATTTGAAAATTTGACAATTTGAAAATGGATCCATTTTGTCACAAATAGGAAGACCTGGAGACATATAAGACCAGTAGACCAGAAGACCTACCTGCGCTGCCGCTCCGGCAGGCAGGCTTAGAAGACCAGAAGACAAAATTATGATCAGAAATTATTTCAAAATACTATTTCGCACTATTAAAAGATCACCTGTATATTCATTATTGAATGTTGCTGGTTTAGCTATCGGAATGACTTGTGTTTTTTTAATTCTTTTATGGGTAAAAGATGAATGGAGCTATGACAGACATTTCAAAAATGCAGAAAATTTATATCGGGTAGTACAAAATCAAAATTATGATACTGACCCTAATCCTTTAGAACTGACACCAGAACCTCTAGCCCCGGCATTAAAAAAAGAATATCCGGAAATAATCAGATCATCCAGATATTCCAGTTTTGAAATAACACTGCAAAAAGATAATGAGCCTTTTAATGAAGTATTTGCGTTTGTTGACCCTGATTTTCTTGAAATGTTCAGTATTCAGTTTGTCCAGGGGGATATCCGGACTGCCCTGAACGGACCTTTTAATATTGTTATTACCGAAGAAATGGCAAAAAAATATTTTAAAGGTGAAGATCCCCTGGGTAAAACACTTACGATATACCGGTTCTTTACTTTTACAATCACCGGGTTAATAAAAGAACTTCCGCATAACAGTCACATCAAATTCGATTTTTTAGTCCCTTATGAATTTAATAAAGCAATAGGACGTGCCAATGACATGTGGTCGACTTATTCACTTTACTCTTATATTGAACTTTATCCGGGAACCGATACTAAATTACTGGGAAACAAGATTAAAAATATCATAGAAAGAAATGATGCTGAAGTAAAAACAGAAATCTTTTTACAAAATATTAAAAAAGTGTATTTGTTTTCTTCGGTAAAACATTTAGACAGCTTGGCAGATAATAAACTTGGTAATATAACTTATGTCAGGGTTTATAGTCTCATCGCCCTGTTTATTATGCTCATCGCATGCATCAACTTTACTAACCTTTCAATCGCTCAGTATTCAAAAAGGGCAAAAGAAATAGGAATGCGTAAAATCTCTGGCGCACAAAGAAATAAAATAATTTTTCAATTCCTGGGTGAATCGTTTTTTTTAGCATTTGTTGCCCATATTATGGCCATGATAATGGTTGAGGTATTACTTCCCGGTTTTAATAACCTATCGGGAAAACAGCTATTTATTAATTACAAAGGCATTGAGCTGTATGCAACCTTACTCTTTTTGATTTTTTTATGTGGCGTAATGGCCGGCTTTTATCCGGCATTGATACTGTCTTCTTTCAAGCCCCTGGATGCAATAAGTGATGCACGAAATAAAATCACCCGATCTTCAGGTTTCAGAAAGGCCCTGGTTATTTTCCAGTTTTCGTTATCAGCCTTTCTTATTACAAGTACTTTCATTATTCGAAACCAGATAAATTACCTGCATAATAAAAAGCTGGGAATAGAAACGAGCAATATTGGCTATTTCGAGTTTGTTCCTGGTTTTCAAATAAAAGCATTCAAAGACAAGCTTTATCAAAACCCCGATATAATCTATACAACTGTGTCAAATCAAACTCCGGCCAACATAAATACTTCTACCGGTTGTATTTCATGGGAAGGACAAAACGAAAACATTATTGGATTTCACATTCTTGCGGTTGATGAGGATTTTGCAGAAACATTTAAACTGGAACTTAAGGAAGGTCGTTTTTTTTCCACTGAATTTTTAACTGATTCAGCAACAGTTGTCATTAATGAAAAAGCTGCTGAAATAATAGGTCATCATGATCAGATTATCTATAAAATAAAAACAGGGTATGGAGACGTAGACAGAAGATATAAAATAGCCGGAGTTGCAAAAGATTTTCATTATAACTCTTTACGCAATGCATTAAATCCGCTCATTATGTTTTTGGAACCTATGACCAATGGCGGATTTTGTTTTATACGCATGAATACTGAAAATATATGTGAAACCACAAAATTTATAGAAGACGCATACCAATCGTTCAATCCCTCAAAGCCAATGGATTTTCGCTTTCTCGACAAAGATTTTGAAAACCTTTACCGCAATGAGCAAAGAATGGGCATAATATTTAATTTATCATCCTTTCTTGCAATTATTGTTTCTTGTCTTGGCCTTATTGGCTTATCAAATTACATGACCGAAAGCAGGACAAAGGAGATTGGCATACGGAAAGCAAACGGGGCAAAATCAATAGAAATATTCTCTCAGCTTTCCAGGGAGTTTTTTATTCTCGTGATTATCTCCTTTGCAATTGCAAGTCCTATTGCCTGGTATACCATGCATAAATGGCTGCAAAATTTTGCATACCGGGTAAATATCGGTTGGTGGGTATTTGCTTTGACAGGAATAAGTGTTCTAATCATCACCATGCTAACAATAGGTTTTCAATCATATAAGGCAGCAAGTAAAAATCCGGTTGATGCGCTGAGGTACGAATAAATCAATTAACAATGAGCAATGAGCAATTAACAATCAGCGAACAGAAATGAAAAAATGAAATAATAACAGGTTTGATAGAGTTTGAAGTGGAAGTTTGAAGCTGCGCATTTGAAGCTTCGCGTTTGAAGAAGAAGTTTGATTCTTGAACAAACTTGAACAAACTTGAACAATCTTGAACTATTCTTAAGCAAACAAAGAAAACACCCAACATCGAACACCCAACGTTGAAGTCCGAAGTTATGAAAGCAGAAATTTGAAACCGTACCCAGAACCCAGTAACCAGAACCCAGAACCCAGTAACCAGTAACATTTAAAAAATGATCAGAAACTACTTTAAAATAGCACTCCGGAATATCAAAAGGTACCCGACACATTCTGTACTCAATATTTTCGGTATGGCCATGGGCATGGCCTGTGCTATTCTACTCTTTTTATGGGCAAGCAATGAGGCCAGTTACGACCGGTTTCTTAAAAACGCCGATAATTTGTTTCGTATAACAAGAACAGAAACCTATGGGGGGAAATTGCATCTCGATGCCGCTACACCATGGCCTTTGGCTGATGCCCTGAAAGATGAATATCCGGAAATCATCCGGTCAACAAGATTCCATAGAATGCAGATTTCTTTTCAGAAAGGTGACGAAATGATAATGGGGATTCGTGTCTTTGCCGATAAAGACTTTTTGGATATGTTTGATATTGAATTTATTGGCGGAGATAAGGCAAGTGCTTTAACAAAAAAAAATGATATTCTTGTTACAGAGGAGATGGCAGTGAGATATTTTGGTGATGAGGATCCGCTTGGAAAGACAATAACCATTTCTCATAACCAGTTATTCACAGTTGCAGGTATCATAAAAAATGTGCCGTCAAACAGTAATGTTAATCTGGACTGCATAATTCCTGCTGAGAATTATATTGACAATTCAATAGGATGGCAAAATATCTATAATTACACATTTATTGAGCTCAGGAAAGGAACTGATATTCAATTGTTGGAAGATAAAATCAGGGATATCATTCAAAGAAACAGAAAGCAAACTGATGCTGAAATCAGTCTTCAAAACATCAGGGATGTCCATTTAAATGTAATGAATTATGAACATGATTTTGCATACGGCAATATTCAGTATGTAAGGCTTGCAAGCCTGCTTGCCATGTTAATTTTAGCTATTGCCTGCATCAACTTTATGAATGTTCTTACGGCACAATCATCCGGCAGGGCAAAGGAAATAGGGATACGTAAAATGGCCGGGGCAAACAAACCAAAAATAATTGCCCAGTTTTTAGGTGAGTCGCTGCTGATTGTATTTATCGCTCATATCATTGCCATGATTCTGGTTGAACTGCTACTACCAGGGTTTAATAACTTAATGTATTCGAAGTTGGAAGTCAATTACCTAAGTACACGATTGTATATGGGATTATTCGTCGTGATCCTATTTTGCGGATTATTAGCCGGTAGTTATCCGGCATTTTATTTATCGTCATTAAAACCTTTAGTGACAATCAGAGGTATGATCGCTGATAATCCGGGTAAAGCCCGGTTCAGAAAGGCCCTGGTTATTTCCCAGTTCGCCTTGTCGTTCCTGTTCATTACAAGCACTATCATTGTCAGGAAACAGCTTAACTATTTAGCTGATATTGACCTTGGCCAAAACATAAATAATATAGGATACTTTGAAGTCCCTGAAGGTGTGCGCAATGAAACTCTAAAAAATGAACTCAGCAATATTCCCTATATTTTGGGTGTAACCATTACAGGCACTCAAAATGTTCTCAACAACCACAGTATGGTAGATGAAGTAAATTGGAGAGGTAAAAAGGAAGGTTCTGATGTCTTATTTAGTGTTCTGAATGCAGACATGGATTATGCAAAAACATTTCAAATTGGGCTTAAGGAAGGGAATTTCTTATCCACAAACGAGTTTTCAACAGATACAAACTCACTTGTGGTTAATGAGAAAGCAGTAGAAATAATGGGCCTTGAAAATCCAATTGGTGAAATTATATCAGACAAGAATGGAATTCAATTCAGAATTGTTGGAGTAGTCAAAAATTTCCATTTTAAAACCTTACACTCCGCAATTGAGCCACTTATAATAGCACCATCAAACCCTCAGGGTGGTACGTGTTACATCAAAATAAATCCTGAACATTTTCAATCAATAGTAAATTCTGTTGGAAGCGTATTAAAAACATTGAATCCTTATTATAGACTGGATTTAAGATTGCTCAAGGACGATTTTAATAAATCGTTCTCTGTAGAACGCATTGCACTTACCGTACTGGGATATATGACTTTTCTGGCAATTATTATTTCCTGCCTTGGATTAATCGGATTATCTACATTTATGACATTGCGCCGAACAAAAGAAATCGGAATCAGAAAAGCAAACGGAGCCAGGACCGATGAAATATTTTCATTTCTAACGAAGGAATATGTAAGACTTGTATTGATCTCATTTGTAATAGCATGTCCTGTCACCTGGTATGCTACGAGTATCTGGTTACGAAGTTATGTTTACCAAACAAACATAGGCTGGTGGGTATTTGCACTGTCATTGGTAATAGTGATCTTAATTACCATAATAACCGTGGGTTTTCAAATATACAGAGCAGCAAGTAAGAATCCGGTGGAGGCGTTGAGGTATGAGTAAATGTGCTAATGTGCTAATATGCAAATGTGCTAATTTAAAAATCAGACTCAAAGACCTGAAGACCTGAAAACCTGAAGACTTTGAAGACCTGAAGACCAAAAGACAATAATATGATCAGAAACTACTTAAAAATAGCTCTCCGGAACATTAAAAGATTTCCGGCGCATTCCATTCTGAACATTATCGGTATGGCAATAGGCATGGCCTGTTCAATTCTAATCCTTTTATGGGTGCAGGATGAATGGAGTTATGACAGACATTACAAAAATGCCGATAATTTGTACCGTGTGATTGAAAAACAAAATCTTCCGGGAGGAAAAACACAGGAATTAGCAGTAGCACCAACCCCTCTGGCAAATATCCTTAAACAAGAATATCCCGAAATAATAAGGACTTCGCGATATGCCCCTGTGCCTTTAACCCTTAAAAAAGGAAACGAATCTATTGAAGAAACCGTGGCCGCAGTCGATAAGGATTTCTTAAAAATGTTTGATATTGAGTTTATTAAAGGAGATATCCATACGGCATTGGATAATCCTCATAATATCATTCTAACAGAAGAAACAGCACACAAGTACTTCGGTGATGATGATGCATTTGGCCAAACAATTGAATCGAGGGAGTATGCAGTGAAAGTAACAGGTATTGTAAAAGTTCCACCATCGAACAGCCATATCAGTTTTAATTTTATAACCACATTTGATTGGTTAAACGAATTTGGACCACCCCAGGACCAATGGTGGTCGAAAGACAGAATTTATATTGAATTGAATAATGAAAGCGATTCAGAAATCGTTGGAAGAAAAATTAAGGACATCATCAGGAAATATGATAAAAACTCAAATTCAGAAGTTTTCATTCAAAACATTAAAAAGATCCACCTTTTTTCCTCAAGGAAATATACTTACGATGTAAGCGGACTGGGAGATATTACCTATGTCAGAATTCTGGGTATCATTGCAATTTTCATACTCAGCATAGCATGCATCAATTTTATGAATCTTTCCACAGCGCAATCCTCTAAAAGAGCCAAAGAAATTGGTATACGTAAAATTGTGGGAGCTAAGAAACAGAAAATTATAGTACAGTTTTTAAGCGAATCTTTGCTGATCATATTTGTAGCTCATATCATAGCAATGATTTTGGTTGAGTTGCTGTTACCGGGTTTTAATAATCTTACGGGCAAACAATTGATCGTTAATTACAAAAGTGCAGGGTTATATTTTAGTTTACTTGCAATTGTATTATGCTGTGGTTTTTTGGCGGGAAGTTATCCTGCATTCTATTTATCCTCCTATAATCCGCTCAATGTAATTAAAGGCCTCATCAATAAAAATCCGGGCAATGCTCAGTTCAGGAGAGTTTTGGTTATTTTTCAGTTTTCGGTATCCGTATTACTTATTATATGTACACTGGTTGCTTTAAAGCAAATCAACTATATGCAAAATGAAAATCCGGGGTTTAACAAAGATAATATGGGTTATTTTATGTATCCTACCCGTCCCGGGGAAAGCATATTAAAAAGCCTGAAAAAAGAGCTCACAAAAAACCCCGACATTATAAGTGTTACAATTGCAAGCCCCAATGTTATCAACAACGAATTCACCAGAGAAGGTTTCACCTGGAGAGGAAAAACGACCAATGAAAATGTTTTGTTTCATTTAATCAGTTCTGACGAAGATTATGCAAAAACCTTTCAGCTTAAATTAAAAGCGGGCCGGTTTTTTTCTTCCGAGAGTTCATCTGATGCTTCTGCTGTTGTAATAAATGAAACAGCTGCAAAAATTATGGGGTTTAAAGATCCCGTGGGGGAAACCCTAATAACTCCTCAAGGAGAAAATTTGAACATTATTGGTGTCGTTAAAGATTTTCATTTTCAATCGTTGCATTATAAGATTGAACCGCTCATTATGCAACTTGGTGACGATAACAATTTAATTGTTAAGATGAAACCCGAAAGAATGATGTCTGCTGTTGCCTTTATTAAAAAGACCTATAAAGCATTTGATCCCGAATTACCTATTGATTTTCATTTTCTTGACGACGATTTTGATAACCTCTACCGGGCTGAACAAAGGATGAGTAAAATATTTGGCTATTTTTCTTTCTTGTCCATTTTAATCTCATGTCTCGGACTTATCGGATTATCCTCATTCATGACAGAGCGCAGAACCAAAGAAATTGGAATAAGAAAAGCCAACGGAGCAAGATCCCATGAAGTATTCTTCTTTCTTTCAAAAGAATACCTTATTTGGGTTTTGATCTCAATAGCAATCGCATGCCCTATTGCCTGGTATGCCATGCATAAATGGCTGCAAAATTTCGCATACAGGACTAACATGGGATGGTGGGCTTTTGCCCTGGCAGTCGTAATGATGATGATTATAACTATGCTGACCGTGAGTTTTCAATCGTACAGAGCAGCAAACAGGAATCCGGTGGAGGCGTTGAGGTACGAATAATTCAATTAACAATTAGCAATTAACAATTAGCAATAGGACCTAGACCTGAAGACTTGGAGACCTGGAGACCTGTAGACCTGTAGACCTGTAGACCTGTAGACCTGAAGACCAAAAAATGATCAGAAACTGTATCAAAACAGCATTTGGGAATATCAGAAGAAACGTCGTACCTTAAATATTGAATGAATTGAGAATTAATTCATGAAGTAATGAAGAGACTCAGTTTCATAACAGTCATTATCTCTATTATTCTTACAGTATGCTGCTGTAGCGAAGAAAGAATTGAAATAAAAGGAAAAGTTACTGACTTGCACACCAAAGATGCCATTCCACATAAAAAAATAGTTATTCATGCCTTGGTAAAAAGCGGGAACAAGGAGGTGCCTGTTTATAATGGAGAATTTTCAACTGACAGTTCAGGATGTTTCGCTTACACGCTGATGAAAATGCAGGATGTTTTCCTGTATGACTTTTGTGTCATTGGTGATTCGGCTTATGCCTGCTCAAACATCAAACTGGGTCTGACTGAACTTAAGAGATACGGCAAGTTTTTGGATCTCAGTTGTAACAAATTAGCTGATCTGACAATAAGAACGGAAATGAATTTTAAAAATTCAACTAATGACGCTCTCTATGTTACCTGGGAATCAGACGGAATCAATGGCAGTTCACTGTATCCATATAAGGTTAAAAACTATGGACTCACCTCAGCAAATACAGGATTAAAATGGGCAGGAGGACACATCAAATCGGAAATCAAAACGAAGGTATTTGCAAATAAAGAAACCATTGTGAAATGGGAAATATACAGTAATGATAAAATAACGGCAGTCACCGATACAATTCTCTGCAAGAGAGATGCGGATAATTATTTAAGTTTTAAGTATTAATTCCCTCTCCACTACACTTCAACCACCCCATCTGATATCATGCACTTCACTTCGGCAGACAGGTTATCCGGTAATTCACCCCGGTGTGATTTCACCTCAATCCGCATGTCGGGAAAGACGATGCCGGAGGATTTGTGACCGGCATGCTGTTCGGGTACAATCATACCACACATCTCAATAACCGGAATCGAATGATGGGTCGAGAAATACTTAATCAGTTCAAGCGGCTCACTGATAACACCCTGTTTTGTACTGGTGAACTCAAAATACAAATCCAGTTCCGAGAGTAGCCTGGACCACTCTTCACGAGGCTGATCCATGAGTTTGTTGACAAAAACCTGTACGATATCAATAACTGAATCCGGATTATTCAGTTTAAACTCCTTATATGGCTTGGCGGTTGTCAGAAAAAAAGAGCATTCTTTCATTTTAGAAAATCGTTAATATTTATCCTAAGTTAACCCTTTTTATTGAATCTCGTCGCTGTTTCGGATCTGCACCCGTCGTATTTTTCCGCTGATGGTTTTGGGCAACTCGGTGACAAATTCAATAATACGCGGGTATTTATAGGGCGCCGTCACTTTCTTCACATGCTCCTGCAATTCTTTAACCAGTTCTTCGCTGGGATGGTAGTCCTTGGTGAGCACCACGGTGGCCTTGACAATCTGTCCCCGATCAGGATCCGGAACAGCAGTTATGGCACACTCCATAACTGCCGGATGCTCAATGAGCGCACTCTCAACTTCAAAAGGTCCGATGCGGTATCCCGAACTTTTGATCACATCGTCGGCGCGGCCCACAAACCAGTAATAACCGTCTTCATCACGCCAGGCCATATCGCCTGTGTAATAGATGCCATCGTACCAAACCTTGCGGGTTAAGGCGTCATCGTGGTAATAACCGTCGAACATGCCCAAAGGCTTACTCTTTGAAGTATGTATGATAATCTGTCCCTCGTCACCTGCCTCGCATGAATTGCCTTCTTCATCAATAATGTCAATGGCATAGCCCGGTGAAGGTTTGCCCATAGAGCCGGGGCGTGGTTCAAACCACGGATAGGTGGCCAGTGCCACGGTACATTCGGTTTGGCCATAGCCTTCCATCAGCTTGATGCCTGTGGCATCATGAAACTGCTTGTAAACCTCGGGATTCAGGGGTTCACCGGCAACCACGCAATACTTCAGATTGCTCAGGTCGAATAATTTCAGATCTTCCTTGATCAGAAAGCGGTAAATGGTGGGAGGTGCGCAAAATGTGGTGACCTTGTATTTCATAATAATTTCCATCATGTTGCGCGGAATAAACTTATCGTAATCATAGGTCATCACGGCACTTCCGCTCAGCCACTGTCCGTATAGCTTACCCCAGGCCGATTTGGCCCAGCCTGTGTCTGCCACGGTAAGGTGCAAACCGTTGTCCATTACATTCTGCCAAAATCGTGCCGTCAGAATATGCCCCAACGGATAAGTAAAAGGTTGATTCACCATTTTGGGCATACCGGTGGTACCCGATGTAAAATACAACAACATCGGATCGGTATTTGTGGTGGCCAGGTCTCCGGAAGGCCTTGAAAAAACGGAACTTGCCTTTTCAATGGCTGTGGTGAAATGGATACATCCTTTATGAACTTTATCCAGGAATGCTATTTTCTGCAATGAAGGAGATTGTTTCCGGGAACTGACAATACGTTCAACCACATCCTGCTCGCCTACGCTGACAATCATTTTTATTTCAGCGGCATTATTGCGATAAATAATATCTTTCTCGGTAAGCAAATGGGTGGCAGGAATGGTTACGGCGCCAATTTTATGCAGACCAAGAATACAAAACCAGAACTCATATCTTCTTTTCAGGATGAGCATGACCTTATCGCCCTTGCGGATTCCTTCGGAGAGAAAGAAGTTGGCAGTCCGGTTACTGTAAGCGCTCATGTCTCCAAAAGTGAATATGCGTTCATCACCTTTGTCGTCGCACCACATCATAGCAGTTTTTTCGGGAGTTTGCCGGGCAATCTCATCCACTACATCGAATGCGAAATTGAAGTTATCGGGAACGTCAACCCTGAAATTTTCACAGAAATCTTCGTAAGAGCTGAAACTTGTTTTTTTTACAAATTGGTTAAGGATCATAATAAAGGGCTAATTTGAGAAATGATATGAGAAACAAGAAAGCTTACATAATCAGAGCCAGGAATCTGACAGGTTTTCCTTTAAGTGCCTTCATGCCATGTTTATGGGATGAGTCGAAATAAATAGAATCTCCCTGGTGCAATTCAAGGGCATGGTCTTCGAAATAAATTTCCATGTCGCCCTCGAGAATATAGTTGAATTCCTGTCCCGGATGTGCATTGAATACCGGTTTTGACTCGCCGGACGTGGGATTCACCGTCACCAGGAATGGTTCGGCTTTTTTATGTATGAAATTGTAAGCCAGACTTTCATAAGTATATTGTTTCATCCGCTCAACAAAGGCACCGTGACCCTTTCTTACCACACAATATTGATGAAGCCGCGGATTTTCACCGGTCAACAGGGCGGAAAACTCCACATTCAGCTTTTGCGATATTTTGATCAGGAGCGCCACAGAGATATCTGTTTTTCCGCTTTCAAGCGCCTGGTAATCCGATACAGCCAGTCCCAGAAATGACGCCAGGCTTTCCATTGAAATGCCGCTGATATCCCGGAGTGCCCTGATCCGTTGGGCAATTTGCTTAATTTCTTCGTTCATAATTAATGATTTACCAGGTAAATGGTTTCATGTATGTAAATTCATGACAAATGTAAAAAAAACCGGCAGATTTAACAGCCTCCTATTCCGCGGTGTCCAATCCCGAGACAATTTCTTTTATAAAGGCTTCCTTGTTTCCCCTGATTTTCCAGGCGATGATATGGTTGCGCTCCGAAACTTCGAGGTATTTGTTGCTCCAGAGCAACATCTCAAGTAATACAGGGAGCAGATCCTTTCCCTTTTGCGTAAGCCGGTAGAGATATTTTGATTTGTTATCGGGATGCTTGCGTTTGGTGACGATGCCTTCTTTTTCAAGAAGGGCAAGCCTGTCGGCCAGAATGTTGGTGGCAATTTTCTCATTGGAGTTCAGAAAATCGCCATAGGTGTTCTTTTTGAAGAACAGCATATCCCGGATGATGAGCAGTGACCATTTGTCGCCGATGATATCCAGTGTGGAGCTGATGCCGCAAAGGGACCTTTTTTTGATGTTTTTCATGTTTTAGTTTCCGGCTATGAAATTAAAACAAAAAGGCTTTCGGTTTTATTTAACCTCAATTATAATGTCTCTCTTGCGGTGTTTTTTTCTTTTGCATTATAAATACTACTTGAAACATCATATTCCATAAAGAAGCACTTGTTCAATGTTTGAGAAGTGCGTGAATAAATTGCATTATCCCCTGCCTACCGGCCTACAGGCAGGCCCGCTGGCGGCATAGCCGTTAAGCTAAGGAATTATTCCATTGAATAAAGCACTTACTTTATCAATTTGAGATGAGTTTTGAAAATGCGTTATCCCCCTCTGGAGGGGGCTGGGGGAGGATTACGGATAGTTATTAGTATTATCATGAACGAATTTTTTGAATATAATTGTAATACCAATATAAAGGATAATTCCTGCAAGTCCACCCCCTGACCCCCGCCAGCGGGGGATATCACCATGTTCTGATGTTGTTTCTATATTTAGAATGCATAGGCAAATAAATGAATATCAATAATATGTCCCAGTGGGTTTCCGCATATACCTCCAGGGGCGACATTAGGTTTATCTGAAAGTCACGTTAATATTATGTCCGATTACTATTGCAAGCTGACACTCGCATAAAATTACAAAATCTACTTGCGAATTGCAACTAGTTTTTTATATTTGTACTTGCATTTCGCAAGTACTTATTATCAATCCATGCCCACACCCACTCCACTGGATTTCACATTGTCGAATTGTCGAATTGTCAAGTTGTCAAACCTGCCTGCCGGCAGGCAGGTCTTCAAATTAATAATTATGAACACGCCAAAAATCATTTCCGAAGGGGTCAATTACAAAGCCATTGACCTGGGCAATTTCAGTGAACTGAGTCAGTATGCCTACAACCATCCGGTGAGACAGGTTACCATTGAAGGTAAAGTATTTACAGGAGAACTGCTGCAATCCTCAGGGGCCGAAATCTCTTTCATGATCGTTCCACCATACACGGGTCTGCCCTTTCTGCACGCACATCGGAAACACGAAGAAATTTATGTGATCATCAGGGGTTCTGGCCAGTTTCAGGTCGACAACAATGTATTTGACATCAGAGAAGGATCTGTAATCCGGGTGAATCCTGCCGGAAGCCGTGTATACCGGAACCATTCGGATGAGCCCATGGTCTTCATGTGCATCCAAACCATGGCCGGTTCACTTGATTGTTATGTAGGAAGTGACGGTATCAAAATTGAAGGTGTTCCGGTGTGGGATAAATAATGCCCTCCTCAGCAACGTCTGTCAGAGCAATGGCTGGCCTGTCCTAGTGCGACATACTGCTACTGCGACTGCCGCTGCCACTTATCTCCTGGTCTTCTGGTATATCTTACATTATGAACAAGGTAACCATAGAAGTCAGGTTTTGGTAAATGAAAAATACAATGTATCTTTCTATTCAGAATGGGATTTTTCGGATAGAAGAACTGAAATAATATGCCTTCAGACAATGATTTACACAACATGTCGCTTGAAAAACTCGGGCAGTTGTTTCCTGTAATGATCAGCGAACCATCAGAAAACTGGACCGATTTATACAAAGCCGAGAGTCAATTAATAGTTGGTTCTTTTGCATCATCGGACATTGAAAGAATTGACCATATCGGAAGTACTGCTGTTCCGAATTTAAAGGCCAAACCTACCATTGATATCCTGTTGCAGGTTACCGAACACGCAGGTCCTCAAAAAATAATTGAGACAATTAAATCTCTGGGTTATCATTATACCGAACAACCCGATAATCCGCCACCTCATATGATGTTTGTAAAAGGCTATTCCATAAGCGGATTTCAGGGCCAGGCCTATCATGTGCATGTAAGATACAAGGGAGACTGGAATGAAATTTATTTCAGGGAATATTTAATAAAACACCGAGAGATCGCGAAAGAATATGAGAAGCTAAAACTGCATTTGGCAACCAAATATAAGAATGACCGGGAAGCATATACAAGAGCAAAAACTTCTTTTATCGAAAAAGTAAATAAATTAGCGCGAAAGTCAACTATCAGGTGACTAACCAAATGAAAAAGGAAAGATCTCAACTAACTATGAAAAAGTACCTCCACCCGTTAAACATAAAAGATGTTGTAACATTAGCCGGATTAATTATCGTTGGATTCGGCTGGCTTTTGATTGACCAGATACTGTTATCAGAATCATATCAAAGATTCATTGCATTTTCTGTCCTGATTTTTGCCTTGTATTATTTGCAATTCTCAATCAACAAACCGGATCGTGTTTTCCATTATGCCAATTCCATTACACTGATAACACTTTCATTTATTGTGCTGACAAGCCTGGTTATGCATGTTATCATCAATAATGATTTTACATATAAATCTGTTTTAGTCTGGATCATATCGGGATCATTGCCTTATTTTGTGGGATTCATTTATCAAAAGATAAAGAAATAACATGTTGTTCTTCCCAAACGCCAAAATCAATATCGGCCTGAACATAGTGGGCAAGCGACCGGATGGGTATCATGATATCGAAACCATTTTTTGTCCCATTGCCCTGAGTGATGTGCTTGAATTTGTTGTCGCACCCGAAGCGCCATCAGGACAGGTTATATTTACTGCATCGGGAATTCCAGTAGACGGAAGCCCGGAAAGCAACCTTTGTGTGAAAGCATATCATTTGCTGGCGCAGGAATTCAACCTCCCTGCCCTGCAGGTGCATCTTCATAAAATCATCCCCATGGGGGCAGGTCTGGGAGGCGGATCATCCGACGGTGCCTTTATGCTGAAAATGCTCAACGAAAATTTTCAGCTGGGATTAAGCGAGGATCAGCTTTGTGAATATGCTTCACAACTGGGAAGCGATTGTGCTTTCTTTATCAAAAACCGACCGTTATTTGGATTTGAAAGGGGCAACCGGTTCGGGGAGTTGATCGTATTTCCGGAATATTTGCATATTGTATTAATAAACCCCGGTATTCATGTGGGCACGGCCGAAGCATACTCAGGGGTTACTCCGGCAAAACCAGCCGAATCAGTAGAAGAACTGGTTCAGATGCCTGTTGAAACATGGAAAGACCGCCTGGTTAATGATTTCGAAAATAGCGTGTTCCGGAAACATCCTGCGATAGGGAATATTAAGGAGAAGTTATATGAAACCGGAGCGGTTTATGCTTCCATGACCGGCAGCGGATCAACGGTGTATGGGCTGTATAAGGAAACAGCCCCCGATCTGGAGGCTGTTTTCCCTGAATGCTTTGTATGGAAAGGCAGGTTGCTTACTCAAAAACAAGCATCAACGAACCTTTAGGCAACCGTTCACCAGTTTTCGCATGAACCGACCGGATCTTGCCATCAAACGGTGCATAGATGGTATTCATCATTTTCATGGCTTCAAGCACAATCAAGGCTTGTCTGGCCTTTACCACATCGCCTTCCTTTACCAAAACCTGCCTGATGGTTCCGGGGATAAAGGAAACCAGTTCCTTTTCATTGGCTGGTGTCCATTTTTTCCGGGTTTCATACTTCTGGGTATACTTGGTGATGTACTCATCACCATTTATTTTCAGCTTTTGAAGCGGTTTATCGCTTCCTGCGGCATTTTTCATATTTTCACTCATAAGGCGTTCGATTAAAAAGGTGGCAGACCATGCTTCTTCTCAGGCAGTTCAACCTTTTTCTCAACAGACACCTCAAGAGCATGCAGCAGAATATTACGTGTTTCCTCGGGGACAATCACCGAATCAACATAGCCGCGTGAAGCAGCTACATAAGGATTGGCAAATTTCTCCTTGTATTCCTGTACTTTTTGTTTGCGCATTTCTTCGGGATCAGGAGCTTCTGTAATCTCTTTCCTGAAGATGATGTTGGCTGCTCCTTGCGGTCCCATTACCGCAATTTCAGCAGTCGGCCAGGCAAATACAAAGTCGGCGCGCAGGTGCCTTGAACCCATGGCTATATAACCACCTCCATAAGCTTTGCGCAGAATAACAGTAAGCTTGGGAACAGTGGCCTCGCTGTATGCATATAAAATTTTAGCACCATGACGGATCACACCGGCATGCTCCTGGTCAACACCCGGCAGATAACCCGGCAGGTCTTCCAGAGTAATGATGGGAATGTTGAATGCATCGCAATAGCGGATAAACCGGGCAGCCTTGTCTGACGAATCCACATCAAGAACGCCTGCCATTACCAAAGGCTGGTTACAAACGAAGCCACAGGTTTCACCGTTCATCCTGCCAAATCCAATAACCATATTGGCAGCCCAGTTTTGCATGATCTCGAAGAAATCGGAGTCATCAACAATGGCCCTGATCACATCGCGTACATCGTAGGGTTGTGAAGGATCTTCGGGAACGATTTCTCCTATTTTATAAGCTGCTTTTGGTGGTTTGGGCGTTGTCTTTGAAGCTTTACGCTTGTTGTTGGCCGGTATCATCGAAAGCAGTTTCTTGATCTGGTCAAAACATTCCTGCTCTGATTTTGCATAGAAATGTGCATTACCGGTAATTTCGCTGTGTACGCGGGCACCACCCAGATCTTCCATGGATATTTCCTCACCCAGAACGGTTTTAATTACCTCGGGACCGGTGATGAACATCTTGGAGATATTTTCAACCACGAACACGAAGTCGGTCAGCGCCGGCGAATAAACGGCACCTCCGGCGCAGGGACCCAGAATCACAGATATCTGCGGAATCACACCTGAAGAAATGGTGTTCCTGAAGAAGATCTCGCCATAGCCAGCCAGCGAATTAACGCCTTCCTGAATACGGGCTCCGCCTGAATCGTTGATACCAATGAGGGGAACCTTCATCTTGAGGGCATGGTCCATGATTTTTACAATCTTGCGCGAATGCATCAGTCCCAGAGAACCTCCGGCAACCGTGAAATCCTGCGCAAAAATGCAAACAGGCTGGCCCGAAACGGTACCGGTTCCGATGACTACACCATCACCGTGCAGAACTTTTTTCGCCATGTCAAAATCTCTTGCATCATGCTGGACAAACATGTCATATTCCTGGAATGAATTCTCATCCAGAAGTGTATTGATGCGGTCGCGGGCAGTCATCTTGCCCATGGCCACCTGTTTTTCGATGGCTTTTTCACCACCGCCCATCTGGACTTCCTGACGTTTTTTGTGAAGCTCCAGAATTTGTTTTTTAAGTGCCATGATATTTTTGTTTAATGAAGGGAGCAAATATAAGGTCAAAAAGGCGAAATGCAAATAATCCGCTCCAATACCTGAAAAATAAGCTATGAACTATTTGGGCGCCAACCGGTAAAGGAATATCGCAATGATGGTAAAGAGCACGTTGGGAATCCACACCGCGATGAAAGGGCTGAATGCCCCGCTTATGGCAAACTGTGAAGAAAACTGCATGAATACGATATAAGAAAAGCTGATCAGAAGTCCAATTCCCAACTGCATGCCAATGCCACCCTTCACCTTTTTTGAAGAAACAGAAACGCCAATCAGGGTAAGAATGAAGGCTGAAAAAGGAAAGGAAAACCGCCTGTGTTTTTCAATCATAAACAAATCAATGTCTTCGGCTCCCTGCATTTTCTGGTTGTTGATGAACCGGTTGAGCTCACCCAGGTTCATGGCTTCCACGGCATTGTCCCTGCGTCTGAATTCATCAGGATACAGGTTCAATGTGGTATCTAGATCCCTGCCCTGTACTACCTGCTGATTTTCGTTATGAAATTCCCGTATATAGTAATTGCGGATGTGCCATTTATTTTTTACAGAATCCCAGGCAATGTCATCTGCAAATAGCTTGGATACCAGTTCTCCGTCTTCAAATTTCTCGATGGAGAATTTGACACCCCTGTTGAAGTTAGTATTGTATGATTCCAGGTAAACAAAGATGCCGGGTTCAATTTGCTTGTGAATATCCCTGCGCCGGTTTTGCTTGGGCGAACTGTGATAATACGCTTCCTCGAAAGCCAGTTTACGGGCATTTGAATGTGGGATAACGTAATTGCTCAGTACAAAAGCAAACACGGTAAGTGCAAATGCCGATACAAAATAGGGATAGAGAATTCTTCTGAAACTTACACCACTGCTTAAGATGGCAATGATTTCGGTATTGTATGCCATTCGCGAGGTAAAATAGATTACCGTGATAAATGTGAACAGCGGGCTGAAGAGCACGGCAAAATAGGGCGCGAAATTCAGGTAGTAATCAAAGATAATGGCACGAAGCGGGGCCTCATTTTCAAGAAAATCATCAATTTTCTCAGACAGGTCAAAAACCACAGCGATCGCCACAATCAGTGCAATGGTAAAAAAGAAGGTGCCCAGGAATTTCCTGATAACATACCAATCCAAAATCAACAGCCTGAAATTCTTCATAGCCTGGTTACCAATTGTTGAACCATCCGGGTTTTCCACTGGCCGAAAGTGCCGGCCTGGATTTGCTTTCGGGCTTCATCCATAAGCCAAAGATAAAAACTTAAGTTATGCAATGATGCAATTTGCGCACCCAGAATTTCTTTTGATATGATCAGATGCCGTAAATAAGCCTTTGAGTAGTGGTGGTCAACAAAACAAGTACCTTCAGGATCGAGTTCGCTGAAATCATCCTTCCACTTGTTATTTCTCATATTCAGAATACCCTTACTGGTGAACAGCATGCCATTCCTACCGTTTCTGGTTGGCATAACACAATCAAACATGTCAATGCCCCGGGCAATGGCTTCGAGCAAATTCACGGGTGTGCCAACTCCCATCAGATAACGCGGCTTTTCATCGGGAAGTATCCCGGCAACCACGTCTATCATTTCATACATCACATCTTCAGGCTCTCCGACCGACAAGCCTCCAATGGCATAACCATCAGCCGGAAACCTGCAAATCTCGCGTGCCGAAGCTTCGCGAAGGTCTTTATAAACACTGCCCTGAACTATAGGGAAGAATGACTGATCATACCCGTACAGCGGATCGGTATTACGATAATGCGAATAACCCCGTTCAAGCCATTGGTGGGTAAGGTCTATCGACTTTTTTGCATCCTTGTATTCACTCGGATAGGGCGTGCACTCATCCAGGGCCATGATGATGTCGGCCCCGATAGCCCGTTGCACATCTACGATTTTTTCGGGTGTAAACAGGTGCTTAGATCCGTCAATGTGTGAACTAAAAAGGGCGCCTTCATGGGTAAGTTTCCTGATGGCAGCAAGTGAAAACACCTGATAGCCTCCGCTGTCAGTAAGAATGGGCCTGTTCCAGTTCATAAACCTATGCAGTCCGCCTGCCTGCCGGATGATATCAATACCCGGACGCAAGTACAAATGATAGGTATTTCCGAGGATAATTTTTGCATTCAGGTCGTCGGACAGTTCGCGCTGATGAACCGCTTTAACCGTTCCTGCAGTACCAACCGGCATAAATACTGGTGTTTCAATCGTTCCATGTCCGGTAGTAATCCTTCCGGAGCGAGCTTTGGTAGCTGTATCACGACTGAATATTCTGAATTCCATGAACACCTTGTTTGGCCGCAAATATAACTATTACCATGAAAATTATCTGTTGATCTGACAGAATTTGGCATACATCAAAAACTTTGAGTAAATTGGCCGCAGAGAATAATTAAAACAGATGCCAGCCTTTTCTGAATTAATCGCTGATAAACAATGGTTTATTATCCTGATTGTTTTTGGTTCTTCAATTGTCATCCAGTTGGTTTACTACCTGGGTATCTTCAGCAGGTTTGTTTTCTATAAGATAAAACAGGGGGAATCTGCATTTGACCCGGTGTCGGTGATTATTTGCGCGCGCAATGAAGCAGATAACCTGGATATATTTCTTCCGGCCATACTCACCCAGGATTATCCCGAATTCGAGGTGATAGTGGTAAATGATTGTTCGTCTGATGAAACGGAAGATGTTCTGGAAAAATACATGAAACAATATCCCAACCTAAGAACCAGTGTTATCAAGGAAGACAAAAAGTTTTTGCACGGGAAAAAGCTGGCTGTGACCATTGGCATTAAGGCAGCAAAATACGAGCGGCTGTTGTTTACCGACGGGGATTGCCAGCCTGAAAGCAACCAATGGCTGAAATGCATGTCGGGTCATTTTTCAGATAAGACATCGATTGTGTTGGGCTATGGTGGTTATTTCGCCCTTCCCGGATTGCTGAACAAATACATCCGTTATGATACGCTGATGATTGCTTTGCAATATTTCAGCCTGGCTCTTTGTCGTATTCCTTACATGGGGGTTGGCAGAAACCTGGCTTACAAGAAGTCACTCTTTTATTCGGGAAAAGGATTTTCAGGGCATTTTCACCTGGCTTCGGGAGACGATGACCTGTTTGTGAATGAAAATGCCACCCGCTCCAATACAGCCATTGAATTTTCACATGAGAGCCACACGCGCACAGCACCAAAAGATTCTTTTGAGAAATGGAGTTATCAGAAAAAACGCCATTTTTCAACAAACAGTCTCTATAAAGGTTCTCATAAATTGCTTCTGACATTGGAGCCCGTCAGCAGGCTGCTGTTCTATGCCAGCCTGATTGCCCTGCTGTTTTCACCTGTTCACAGGATCTGGGCATTGCTGATTTTCGGATTCCGGTTGATAATTCAGGTCTTTGTTATTAAAAAAACAATGATCCGTTTAAATGAGAAGAATTTATTATTAATTTCGTTATTGTTTGACTTGTTGTCGCTGTTCATTAATTTTGGGCTTTTGTTATCTAGCCGAATCAGACCTTCAAATTTTCAATGGAAGTAAATACAAATCTATCCGAGAAAGCGCAACGCGATTATATGCTGGTTCAGCGTGCCACCCATGGTGATCAGCGGGCTTATGCTGAATTGATGGGCCGTTATCGCGACGCCATATACTACATGCTGCTAAAAATGGTTAACAATGCAAGCGATGCTGAAGACCTTACGATAGAAGCCTTTGGCAAAGCTTTCAAGAACATCAACCAATATGCACCCAACTACGCCTTCAGCACCTGGCTTTTTAAGATAGCCACAAACAACTGCATCGATTTCATCCGAAAAAAGAAAACAAGTCACGTTTCACTCGATCACAGCAACGAAGAACACGAGAAAGCAACCAAGGATATTCAGGCTCCGGTGCTTGATCCCGAAGAAACCCTGATCAACGAGCAGAAAATTCACCTCATGCGGTCGTTGGTTTCAAAATTAAAACCGCGCTACCGCAAGCTCATTGAATTAAGATACTTCAATGAGCTCTCCTACGAAGAAATTGCCGAAGAGCTCGAACTGCCCATAGGCACTGTTAAAGCTCAGTTATTTCGGGCCCGCGAATTGCTCTTCAACATTCTCAAAAATACTACAGGTAAAATGTAATGTTCTTGCACGGCACCAATCCTCATGCAAATCATTGCAAAATACTTTCCGCAGCTCACCCGGCGACAGACCGAACAGTTTTCACGTTTAGGTGATTTATATACGCTTTGGAACCAGCGAATTAACGTGATTTCCCGCAAAGACACGGAAAACCTGTACCTGCACCATGTATTGCATTCTTTGTCCATTGCCCGGATCATTTCTTTTAAAAGCGGTACTTCAATTATCGATGCCGGCACGGGTGGTGGTTTTCCCGGAATACCCCTGGCCATACTCTTTCCTGAGGTGCGATTTACCCTGGTTGATTCCATCGCCAAAAAAATCAGGGTAGTAGATGCCATTTGCAGCGAAATTGAACTTGCGAATGTTGGCACGCGTAACCTCAGACTGGAAGAACTGACGCTTCAGGCTGATTTTGTTGTTTGCAGGGCTGTTACTGAAATATCCACCCTGTTTGGCTGGGTAAAAAAAAACATCCGCCCCGGAGGTGGCAATACTCTTGAAAACGGTTTGCTGGCACTTAAAGGAGGCGACCTTACCACAGAACTCAATGCATTAGGTAAAAAAGCACAGGTGTTTCACCTCGGCGACTACTTTACCGAGCCATTTTTTGAAACCAAAAAGCTGGTTTTTTTGCCCCGGTAAACTGATTGGCTGAATTACACTAAAGTTTAGTAAAAAACGTTTTTTTTATGCATGTTATTGATTTTCCTATTGGGTAAAACCAAAACATGTTGTAACTTTCATTTAACAACGTTCATTGGCAATCATTTGTTAAACAATCATTTCCATTAGCTATCTATAAAACTAAACCAACAACCTATGGCATCACTCAATCCGATTTCAGGAGTTCTGGGCAAAAAGGGGGCTGCCCACCTGCTCCGGCGAGCAACATGGGGTCCTGGTCCGGCCGATATTGAAGCATTTGCCACACTAACGGCAACCGCGGCTCTCGACACCCTGTTTACCGCTCCTGTCGTTCCTGCTCCGCCTGTTGATGTGCTTACCGGTGACAGCTGGGTGAATCCCCCCACAAAACCCGTTGCTGTGGAAGACGTTAACAGCGATCAGGACACCCTGTTTAATTTCTTCAGGGCCTGGCACCTTGAACAGATGCGCAAATCGGGTAATAACCTGCAGGAACGCATTACTTACTTTTATCATACCCACATGCCTACGGCATGGACGGTTATCGGTAGCAGCGAAGCGGTGTATTACCAGAATGCCTTGTTCAGGCATTACGCATTTGGGAATTTCAAGGACCTGTTCAAGAAAATATGCCTTGACAACGCCATGCTTCGATACATCGACGGTGAAACCAATGACAAGGACAGTCCCAACGAAAATTTCGCCCGTGAGATGTTTGAGCTTTACTCCATTGGCCGGGGACCTCAGATTGCAGAAGGCAATTACACCAATTATACCGAGGATGATATCAAAGCGGCCTGCAGGGTGCTTACCGGCTGGCGGTTTGACCCAACCTTCACCAACCTGGATCCCGACACCAACATTCCTGCCGGAAAACTCGAAACCGAAACTTCAACAGGTTTGCCTGCAACCGAACTGGCGGTCAGACATGATAAAGACCCCAAGGTTTTTACGGCAGCCTTCGGAAATCAGACCATTCAACCTGATGAAATAGTTGAAAATCTCGCCACTAAAGAAGCAACCATCAAGGAATTCGATGACCTGATCGAAATGATCTTTGCACGCGAGGAAACAGCCCGCTTCATTTGCCGCAAGCTATACCGCTTTTTTGTATACTGGGATATTACAACGGAAGTTGAAACCGATATCATCAGTCCACTGGCCACAACATTCCGAAACGGCGATTATGAAATGGAACCCGTTTTACGTCAATTGCTTGCAAGCGAACACTTCTATGACGCCGACACAACGGCCACCAGCGACAATTCCATTGGCGCACTCATCAAAAGTCCGATTGAAATCATCATCGGTTCATTACGCTTTTTTGGCGTGGAAATGCCTGCATCACTGGGCGATCTTTATCAAAAATCATACACTAACGGCATCCTTCCCATGATTCTCGAACAGGGTCTTGATTTCTACGAACCCATCGATGTCTCGGGATATCCTCCGTACAGCCAGGAACCCAGCTATAACCGCGACTGGATCACACCCAATGCCATCGGTCACCGTTACCATTTTTCCAACATACTCATGGGAAGGCTTGACGAAGGCGGAGATTACGGTTTCCAACTCGACATAGTCGACTGGGTAAGGAATTCGGGAAATATATCGGACCCTTCCAATGCTGAAATCCTGGTTCAGACTTTAACCCAGAACCTGCTGGCAGTTGAAATCGATACCGACCGGTACAATTTCTTTCTCAACGATGTCTTTTTAGACAATCTGGCACCTGGCACCTGGACTACCGAATGGAATTTGTTCACTTCGGGGGGCAATGACGATGTGGTGAGAGCCCAGCTCGAAACGCTTGTGGCTGCACTGATGCAAACGCCCGAATTTCAGTTATTCTAAACCAAACCGCCATGAACAGAAGAAAATTTATACGCAACATAGGCATGGCTTCCGCCGGCTCGGTAATGTTATCGGGTATGCCTGTTCGGCTTTTGGCCGCAAATAGCAACCTCAAAATGGCTGCTGCCAACGGCAATAACAATGTACTAATCTTTGTCCAATTGCACGGTGGCAACGATGCCCTGAACACCCTGATACCTGTAAACCAGTATGATACCTACTATAATTACAGACCCAATATTGCCATACCCGAAAACGGGGAGCGTAAGTTCATCAACGTGGATAATACGCTGACCCAGGAAGATCAGGTGGGGCTGCATCCGGATATGATCGGGTTCAAGCAGTTATATGACCAGGGTAAGGCCGCCATAGTGCAAAATGTGGGCTATCCCGAAATGAATATGTCTCATTTCCGCGGTCGTGATATTGTGATGATGGGCGGTGAAGCCACTACTGATTATTCCTCGGGCTGGATGGGCCGATTTCTCAATCATGCCTACCCGGGTTACCCCGACGTTTACCCTTCAGATGACATGCCCGACCCCATCGGTATCGAAATGGGAAACCTGATGTCAATCGCTTTTCACCGCGAAGCAGGTATTCCCATGGGCATCAACATCCACAACCCGGACCAGTTTTATGACCTGATTACCACCGTGGGCGTGGAACCACCTATTTTGTATCCCGACAGCCATGCCGGCGACGAACTGCGGTACCTGATGGAACTTGAAAAGAAAGCAAACCAGTATGCAGGAAGGTTGAAGGAAGCATATGACCTGGGCAGCAATTCATCCACTGTGGAATATCCTGAAGCATACCCGCTCAGCGCTCCCGAACCCTTCTTAAACAACCCGCTTTCGGGACAACTCAGGCTCATTGCACGCCTGTTGAAAGGAGGTCTTAAAACCCGGATCTTCCTTTGCCGTATTGCCGGTTTTGACACCCACGGAGAGCAGGTTGAAATTTACGATTCCACTTTGGGAACACATGCCGCCCTGTTATATCACCTTTCATCTGCCATCAAAGCATTCCAGGACGACCTGGCTGATATGAACATAGAAGACAATGTGCTTACTATGACCTTTACCGAATTCGGCCGCCGTGTTTATTCAAATGCCAGTTATGGAACCGACCATGGTTCTGCCACACCGGTTTTCCTTTTCGGAAAAGGGCTTAAAGGAGGCATTCTGGGTACCAACCCCAACCTGAACGACCTGAACAACGGAAACCTGAAATATACCACGGATTACAGGCAGGTATATACCTCGGTGGTGCAGGACTGGCTGGGCGCGTCAAATGAGGCTATGCAGGCCACCGGTTTCGACCAGTGGGCGGGTCAGCGACTCGACCTGATTGCAGGGGCTTCAGGCATTGATGACCGCATTAACGGAAACAGAAAAACCGGACTGATTGGCTGTTATCCAAATCCTGTGGTGAACAAAACCACCGTTGCCTACTTTGTGCAGACACCGGCTCCATTAACCATAAGAGTATTTGACCTTTCAGGGCGAGAGGTAAAAAAGACCTCCATGAACGCGTCACATTACGGACGCAATGAAGCACCTGTTGATCTCAGTGACCTGCATACAGGAGAATACATCATCCGGGTTAACAACGGCAATTTCACCGACTCTTTGAAGATCATCAAAAAGTAAAACCATCAGCACGGATTAATCAAAACTAATGTCCTCAGGCGATACCTTGAAAATGGCCGTTCTTGGAAATCTTCCGGCCACAAAGGTTTGCGCCAGCACGGCAAGCCCGTTGTCGCTTGTTGAAATCAGTCCTGCGATCTTCACCGGGTTGGTCGATGCCAGATGCCGGGTAGTCAGCAATGTTCCTTCGGCTTTATCAAAAAAGTAAAGTAAGAGCCGGTTTGACTTGGTCTGACTTGCCAACACCACAACCTCTTTGTCGTTTATTGTAGTGATCATTGATTTCACTGCAGCATCGGCAGTCAGTTCAGGTAGCTCAATATCTTCGAAGGTATCGGCACCCTGGGTATCATTCATATCCAGCTCAACAGACGGAAAAACGTAATTAGCGCCCATATAATATCGCGAAACAGTGAACCGCGAATTATCTAAAAAGGCAATGGAGCTGATTGCAGCGTCATCCTGGTAGGTATTCAGCTGGCCGGTACGGCTTCCGCTGGTTTGTCCGGCAAAAAGCAACGTCATGGTATAATTGTAGAAACAATTCACCAGGTAATGGGTGAGACTGGGTGATCCGGCCTGGGTAATAAAAAACGGGAACTGCCGGTTGCCCTTTTTCAGATGCGTTTCCACCTGATTCTTATAATCCTCAATGATATTGAAGCTGACCTGCCAAAGCTGTGCCCCGTCATCAGTGTATTTGGTAAGCACCGAAGTGCGTGCTATCCGGTCGAAGCTCAGCACCACAAAATCATGCTGACTGTCGGCGTACAGGTATAACGGGTACTTTCCGGCAAGTTCTGACACTTCGGCAATACCCGAAAGATCTTCAATGACCTCCATGAGCTTGACGTTCTGATTTACGGCATCCATGCATACAAACTGCCATACATTACCATTTTTTACCAGCGAAGGAACAGCACTGCAATACGCTTCATCCACCAGTTCTTCCCTGACAAGCGTACCCGATTTGTCTGTTTTCATAAGTCGTATCAGTGGAAAGGTACTGAGGGCAGTATCGGTATAAACCGAAAGTACCAGAAAGCCTCCGTCACTGGTTTGCACCATGTCAATGGGGTAAAACGACAAATCCATATCGGGATGGTCATACACTGCGGTAAAACTTGCAGACGGATCTGTATCACTTTTTTTGATATCGCATGAAGCAACACACAACACCATGCACAAAACAGGTATCAACCTGTATATCAAACTCAAATTGACATGGACACGCATAACATCATCGTTTTTTTATGATGGCGGGACATTCTACTGCCGATCCCTTTCCCTTGCCCTGTCCACCTTTCAGGCTTGCACGGTTAATATTAAAAAGTATTCCCAGGTTAATTACCAGGTTATCGGGTTTCAGGTTGTCGGGTACATTGTAATAACCTCCAACCGCTTGCTGGTTCGAATAACGTGATGATTCATCAGTCACATTATGCAGGGTAAAATAATAATCAGCCTCAATAAAGAGCGTGGCAAAGCTGAATTCAGTCATGATTCCTGCACCGGGAAAAGTAACCAACCGGGTATTAATGAAATTGTTTGCGATATCCCCTTCATAAGAGCTGTTTTCTACAGGAATTTCAATATTGTTTATATATTGTACTGTTGATGATTCCACATTACCTGATGCCCCGGTAAGCATACCGTAAGAAAAACCTGCAGCCAGATAAGGCCTTATTTGTTGCGAACCCAGTTGGTACCTTAACACCAAAGGGATTTCGAAATACCTGAGCTTATCGGCGTAATTGGTATTTATAACAATACGGTTGCTGGGGTTTGAGGCATCCGTCCAGGTTGAGGCAGCTTCGTATTTCAGCGTATAATTACTGAATGTGGGTTCCAGTGAAATGCTTAACGCTTTGCCAATCTGAACCATGCCAATAAATCCGTACTGGTATCCCAGGTTGCGGTAAAATGCGGCATAATCTTTTTCATCACTTGTTTCATCAATTGTCTGAATGGGCTGAAGCACAGAAAAACGATCCAGGGGTATGACTGCTGTGAAATTAATGCCTCCCTTGATGCCTACTTTAAAGGAAAGATCATTACTGCCCCTGAAAAATGCCAGACGACTTAACTCAGCAGGTGTATTACCCCATGCTGGATGATGAAGCAAAACACACAACAGAACTGGCACGATCAGGTTCAGATAACGCATATACAACAAACGCATAACGGGTTGAATTGTTGTTATAAGTTACCACATTTTAGTCAGGCCGGCAACTGTTCCGGAACAAAAAATCGACCGGCACATTCAATAAAAAAATCAAGGGATTCCGGGGCATCTCCTTCAAACATTCATCCGGCTCTGCTGTTAATATATTACTGAAATTAATTCGGTAAAAATGTTGTATTCATCAAATCGTAATTTGTATTTTTACTAAACCTTCATACCATGAAACAGTTAATTGAAGGCGCCAAAGCGCCTGTTTTTAAAGGAAAGGACCAGG
>CAZLLD010000033.1:0-38770 GCA_964560225.1 uncultured Bacteroidales bacterium | reverse complement strand
TGTACGAGGCCGGATTTTCTTCCAGCGCCTTGCGGTATTCAACTTCGGCCTGCTGATAATTGCCTTCCTTATAGTTGTTGTTTCCTTTCCGCACGCACTTTCTGTCGGGTTGCGCGAATACTACTGCAGAAATAAGAAACATAGTCAGTAAGATCATCCATCTCATGGTCAGTTGTTTTTCTTGTCAAATATATGGATATGCTTCAGCCACCTGTTTTTTCTTTCCAGTATAAAAAATTCAAGCACCAGCAATCCGAGCGCCAGCCAGATCATGACCGGGAATTTCTCATCAAATTCAGTATATACTTTGGTTTCTGTTTCCGATTTGTTCAGCTTGTTCAATGCAGCCAGCATACTGCTCATGCCCATATCTGCAGAGCTGGCACGGTAGTATTTACCTTCGCCGGCATCGGCAATCTCCATTAGCATCTGTTCGTTTATCTTGGTCACCACAAAACTGCCATCCTTATCTCTCCGATAATCGCGGTTATACGGACTGTCACCAACCGGAATCCGGACTCCCTGGGGCAGTCCCATACCCACTGTAAATATCCTGATGCCCTTCTCTTTGGCTTTTTTGACAGCTTCAGTAACGCCTCCTTCATGATTCTCACCATCGCTGATGATCACGATAGCCTTACCGGCAGGCGACTGAAGATTGAAAGAACGAATGGCCAGTTCTATTGCTGAGCCTATTGCTGTTCCCTGCTGTGAAACCATATCGGGGCTAATGCCTGAAAGGAACATTTTGGCCGAAAGGTAATCATTGGTAATCGGTATCTGGGTATACGCATCTCCGGCAAAAACAACCAGTCCTATTCGGTCGTTCTCAAGCTTGTCAAGCAATCGCGATAGTTCCTGTTTGGCACGTTCCAACCGGTTGGGTTTGATATCTTCCGCCAGCATGCTGTTTGAGACATCCAGTGCAAAAATGAGATCGATTCCCTCGTGTTTTGCTTCACTCAGTTTTGATCCGAACCGGGGGCCTGATATGGCAACAATAATCAGGAAAAGGGCAAGCAGCAGCAAAGAAAACTTTAAAAAGTTCCGGAAAAAGGAGTAATCCGGCATAAGGGAATTCAACAAATCCGGATTTCCGATTTTTTTAATATCCCTTTTCCGAATGAAATGATACAGCATATACAGGCCAACCATCAACGGCAATATGATGGCCAGAAAGAGGTATTCGCTATGTTCAAAATTCAGCATAATCGGGCTGATTATTTTATGTAATGGTTTTGAGAATTGTGGATTTCAGCAATATCTCCAGGAAAAGCAGCACAAATGCCGCAAAGGCAAAAAGCCTGTATTCCTCATATTTTTTGGAAAACTGCCTGACATCAATCTTTGATTTTTCAAGCTGATCAATTTCCCTGTATATTTCTTTTAGCTTCTGGTTATTGGTAGCCCTGAAATAGGCTCCGTTTGTCATTGAGGATATCTGTTTCAGAATGCCCTCATCAATTTCGACATCCATCTGCTGGTAATAGGTATTGCCAAAAATATCCCTGACCGGGTATGGTGCAGTACCGATTGTACCAACGCCAATAGTATACACCCTAATCCCGAATGTTTTGGCTATTTCGGCAGCGGTTAAAGGGTCAACTGATCCGGCATTGTTAACGCCGTCTGTAACGAGGATCACAACACGGCTTTTCGCGTTGCTGTCCTTGAGCCGTTTAACCGCATTGGCCAGGCCCAGACCGATAGCGGTCGACTGGTCCTCAATAACTCCAACGTTTACTTCATTTAACAGGTTCAGCAGCACGGCATGGTCGGTGGTCAGCGGGCACTGGGTAAAGCTTTCACCTCCGAACAATACAATGCCCATTTGATCATTAGGCCGTCCTGCCACAAATTCGGATGCAACATCCTTGGAAGCTTCAATCCGGTTTGGGGAGAAATCACCAGCCAGCATGCTTCCGGAAATATCAAGTGCCAGCATGATGTCAATGCCTTCAATTGTTTCATCCTGCCATTGATTGGTTGATTGAGGACGTGCCAGAACGGCTACAAGAAGCGCAAAAGTCAGCATCCTGAGCACAAACGGCACATGTCTGAAATAAACCAGGTTGCTCTTCTTAATTTTTTCAATATGGCTGACAACAGATATTTTCAGGTCGGCCTGAACCAGGTTGTGCCTGTACAGGTACCAGATTACCGCCGGCACTATGAGAAGCAGCAGGTAGAAATAACGCGGATGTAAAAACTCAATGTTATACATATCAGGTAGACCTATTGCTGTTGTTAGTCAATGTTTCATTCAGTGTTTCTGATGATGCGTGTTCTGTACTCTTTGATGTTTCCACCACAAATTCCACAGCCGCATCAATCTGCAAAGCACTTTCATTTTGCTCTGGTATGGCTTTTGCAAATTTCACCAGGTCGGCAAGTTTCAGAATCGATGCAAGCCGGTTGATATCGGATATTGAACAGGGTGTTTCTTTCAGTGATTCAAGTATTTCATCAGTGGTCCGTTCAAGGGCCGGAACATTGAACCGTTGCTCGATGTAAATACGAAGCACTTCGGAAATGCGGATGTAGAAATACTTCACCCGGTTCTGTGCCCATGGTTTTTCGGCTCTCAGTTGCTCAAGTTCCTTCAGTGCCAGCACATCAGGGGGATCATAGGAATTCCGTGTGGTTATCAGCTTGCCAATGCTGTTGCGGTTTTTGTAATAGAGATAAAGAAGCCAGGAGATCAATCCGAGGCCGGCCAGCAGCAGCAAATAAGGCAGAATATCCCTGAATCCGAGAGGAACTTTATACACAGTTTTAATATCCCTGATGGTGGAGTCGGCTTTAACAGAAAACACCTGGAGGTATACAGGTAATGTAAGGATAGTATCTGAAATTCCCTGCCTCATAACAGCGAAGGGGAGCGAAGGGATCTCAAAGAAACCGGTATCGAAAACGGTAATCAGCAGTTCCTGGTTGAGGGTAACCCTGTTTGCTGAAGCAGTCAGGGTATCCATCTCATTAATTTTAAGAATCTCAACGTCAGCTGACAAGGTATCCGAAAGGGCTGGAAAGTTCACCTGCAAAGCCCGTGGTTTTTCCAAAGTCAGCCTGAGATGAAGCTGATCACCAATCAGTGCTTTGCTGGTATCAAGTTCTGCCCTCACCCTGACTTCCTGAGCCAGAGAGGTTTTAAACATAACAGCAGCCAGTATTGCCGGAAGAATCAGTCTGTAAAGTTTCATCTTGTACGTTTATTAAACAACCTCATCAATGGCTTTACATAGTCTTCGTCAGATGCAATGGGTACAAAATCAACCCCGTTCTTTTTAAGCAGTTCAATTGTTTCGTCTTGTTTCTTCCGGTAAATCTGTTGGTATGCATTTCGAAAAGCAGCGTTATTTGTGTTGATCCAGGCAATTTTGCCGGTTTCTGCATCCTTCACCTTCAATAACCCTACTCCGGGAAGCTCCGCCTCACGAATGTCATAAATCCACAAGCCGACCAGGTCGTGCTTTTTGCCGGCAATTTTAAGGGCATCCTCATAATTCTCATCCATAAAATCAGAAATCAGGAAAACCGTGCTTCGCTTCTTTATGACGTTAACCAGGTAGCGCAGCGGAATGGTAATATTGGTTTGTTTGCTTTGGGGTTCAAATTGGATCAGCTCACTGATTATTCTCAGAATGTGTTTTCTTCCTTTTTTGGGAGGAATAAACCTTTCAATGCGATCAGAGAATATGATCACGCCCACCTTATCGTTATTCTGAATAGCAGAAAAGGAAAGAACAGCTGCCAGTTCGGTAATCAAACTTGCTTTAAGGCGGTTTTGGGTTCCGAACTCGCCGGAACCACTGATATCAATAAGCAGCATCACGGTGAGTTCACGCTCTTCTTCAAATACTTTGATAAAGGGATGGTTAAACCGCGCAGTCACATTCCAGTCAACACTTCTGAAATCGTCTCCATACTGATACTCCCTGACCTCGCTGAAAGCCATTCCCCTGCCCTTAAATGCGGAGTGGTACTCACCAGCAAAAATGTGCTTTGAAAGGCCCCGGGTCTTGATTTCTATCTTTCTTACGCGCTTTAGCAGCTCATTGGTTTCCATAACATCCATTCAAACAATTCTAATTCTTACGGAAACTGATGGTAAAATACCATTCTTCTTCTTCAAGTTTTACAGTATACTTAATGCCTTTGCTGGTGTATGACCAAGTGTTCACCCCACTCTTTTTGTAACTGGCATTGAGCATGCTGATCATGTCACTCAGATTCGAATAGTCACACATCCAGCGGACATAGGTGCAAACATCCGCATCTGAAAGAAAAAACAGCACGGTTTGTTCACTGATTTTATCGACATACTTCAGGTATTTGTATTCATAGTTAACTGTGCTCTTGTCAAGCTTGAACTGCGGATTTTTAGCCTTCATCATTTCCGCAATCTCAGTTTTTTTCATACCAATGTAATTCTGGGTATAAGCAGGCACAGCGGCAGCTAACAAAACCAGTGAGAGAATCAATATGTGCAGGTTTCTGTTCATCATCAGGGCACTTCAATGTTGTTCAGAATATCAGTAATCAGATCTTCAGTGGTAACATTTTCTGCTTCGGCCTCATAGGTAAGTCCGATGCGATGACGCAGTACGTCATGACAGACGGCCCTCACATCCTCGGGAATGACAAATCCACGGTGTTTGATGAACGCATATGCTTTTGCCGACTTGGCTATGCTGATGCTGGCTCTTGGAGATGCTCCATAGCTGATCATGTTGCCGTAATTGGCCAGGCTGTAATCAGCAGGGAATCTCGTAGCAAAAACGATATCGAGTATGTATTGCTCAATTTTTTCATCCATGTATACTTCCTTCACTGTTTCCCTGGCTTTGAGAATGTCGTCGGTAGTTACAACCGTGTTGGCTGAAGGAAATACGCTGGCAATATTCTCACGCATGATGAGCTTTTCCTCCTCTTTGGTAGGATAAGAAATAACTATTTTAAGCATGAAACGATCAACCTGGGCTTCAGGCAACGGATAGGTGCCTTCCTGTTCAATGGGGTTCTGGGTGGCAAGCACCATAAAGGGTTTTGGCAAGTCAAACGACTGGGTGCCGATGGTCACATGTTTTTCCTGCATGGCTTCAAGAAGTGCGCTTTGCACCTTGGCCGGCGACCTGTTTATTTCATCAGCCAGGATGAAATTTGCAAAAACCGGTCCCTTTCTGACCTGGAACTCTTCTTTTTTCTGGCTGTAAATCATTGTTCCGATCAGGTCAGCCGGAAGCAAATCGGGAGTAAACTGAATTCGGCTGAATGCGCCATTTACAGTTTGGGCCAATGTGTTAATTGCCAGTGTTTTTGCCAAACCGGGAACACCCTCAAGAAGAACGTGTCCGTCAGAAAGCAGACCAATCAGCAATCCGTCAATCAAATGTTTCTGACCAACAATTACCTTCCTGATTTCCTGGTTAATTCTTTCAACAAATGCACTCTCGCGCTCAATTTTCTCATTCAGTTCCCTGATCTGGATAGAAATATCCGCCATAATTATATCATTTGAATTATCTGAAAAGCTATTAAAATCGAGGGTCACCCTGTTTGTCCAACTTGCAACCCATTGCGAAAGTAACAATTTTTGAGCCACACGAACCCGGAATCAATCGTTAAGGTATGTTAATTAATTGTTTTACTATTGGTTATGCTGTGTTAAAAATTGTTAAAGTGAATGTGGTGCATGATAAGCACGTAAACCAAGGAAAAGCGTGGACAAGGAATGGTGCTGGAGACTTTATACATTAAATATGCAGAACAAAGTACTAGCTTCCAATACTAGCAAAGAGTCTGGAAGATGTGCTATCCCCCGCTGGCGGGGGCTGGGGGTGGAATTAAGCATCCTATTTGAAGCAAAAAGACTATGCCTTTTAAGTATATTTAAGCAGATAGAACAGGATAAATTCATGTCAGTCCACCCCCTACCCCCGCCAGCGGGGGACATCGCTATGTTCAGCCTTGGTTACTATAATAAGGATAAAATTTGCGAATGATTGGTTATCTGCAATATGATCTTAAAATATCAGTTATAGTCTGAACCCTTGGTTAGCAGCAGGCAATTAATTATATTACTTTTGCCATGTTCAGAACAGCAAAAAAATGAACCGGTATTTCATAGAGTTGTCTTACAAGGGTACCCGGTACCATGGATGGCAGAAGCAGCCCAATGCTGAATCAGTGCAAACATTCATAGAAAAATCAATAAATGTGCTGTTGCGCGAACATGTTGAAACAACCGGTGCAGGACGTACGGATACCGGTGTTCATGCTCTTTCTTTTACGGCTCATTTTGATACATTGCAGTGCATCAGCAATTACAAAGATTTTATATACAAAATGAACGCATTGCTTCCGCGTGATATTGTCGTTCATGATGTATATCAGGTAAAACCCGATAGTCATGCTCGTTACTCAGCATTGTCCCGTACATATAAATATACAATCTGCAGTGTCAGAGATCCTTTTTTTGACGATCTCTGCTGGAATTATTCAGGGATTCTGGATGTTGCCATGATGAACAAGGCTTGTGAAATACTTTTGAAATATAGTGATTTCACAAGTTTCAGCAAACTCCACACTGATGTCAAAAGCAATATATGCAGCTTATCTGAAGCCGGCTGGATAGAAAATGGCAATCAGCTGGTTTTTACCATTACCGGAAACCGCTTTCTAAGAAATATGGTCAGAGCCATAGTGGGCACCCTGGTTGAGTTGGGAAGGGGCAGGATCAGCCTGGAAGAATTCATTGGAATAATTGACGGCAAGGATCGCAGGCTGGCAGGTTTTTCAGCTCCGGCGCAGGGCTTAATGCTTACTGGCATTGCCTATCCACAGGGTACCAGGTTGACATAAACCAATGAGGTTTCAACCATTCACAGAAATCGTACATCTATGTATATTGTACTTTCATAAAAAAAACGTGAACAAATTGTTTTTCTCACCGTATAAAGATTCAGAGATTAAATAATTTAAAGATGAAAAAGATAATTATCGCACTGGTTGCTTTATTTGTGGCATCAAATGCGTACATGCAAACGTCTATTCCCAAGGCACAGACGTTATATATTTATAACTTCTCAAGATTAATTGAATGGCCGGCAAATTACCGGACGGGTAATTTTGTAATTGGTATACTGGGCAGTTCCGAAGTAGCTTTAGAGCTTGAAACTTTCACAAAAGGAAAAAAAGTTGGCTCCCAGAATATTCAGGTGGTGAGGTATAAGGAACCTTCTGAGATTCAAAATTGTCACATAATATTCGTCACCTTTGCCCGCACCAAACAAATGGCTGAAATTCTGCCTGTGCTGAATGGAAAAAGTACGCTGATTATTTCAGAAAAAAGTGGTGCCCTGAGTGAGGGCTCTGCCATAAACTTCATTGTTTCTTCGGACAAACTGAAGTATGAGATCAATGCGGACAATGCCAGCAAATATGGTATAAAATTCAGTGCCAAGTTGCAGGAGATGTCATCCCTCTGATGCTTTAATACGTTGTAAACCTATCAGGAATTCCATATATCCCATGCTTTATCGGCCTGCAGATGTAACATTTGCAGGCCGTTTATTGTTGCAGCGCCTTTTAATCGGCCCAAGGCAAGGAATTTAGTTTCAGCAGGATTATAGATCAGGTCATAAAGCACATGTCCCGGTGTCAGGTATTCATAGGGGATCGAGGGACATGTATCGGTATCAGGGTACATTCCGGAAGGACTGGCATTCACAATTACATGACTTGAAGCCATAATTGCAGGAGTCACCTGGCTATACGACAAATGACCCGGATTTTTGGGTTTCCGTGACACATAAGTCACTTCCATACCCATTCTTTTCAAGATATAGGCCACTGCTTTTGAGGCACCACCAGTTCCTAAAATCAGGGCCCTGGTAAAATGTTCCATTACATAAGGCGCCAAAGATGCCCGGAATCCGTATGCGTCGGTATTATAGCCTCTCAGGTGAAAGGCATTGCCGCTTCTGATAATCTTAAGGGTATTGACGGCTCCGATTTGAGCAGCTTCCTCTTCAATGCTCTGCAGATAGGGAATAACCTGTTCTTTATAAGGAATTGTCACATTCAGTCCGATGAGGTCATCATGCTCCTGAATCAGTTGATTCAGCAACCCTATTTGCTCAAGCGGAAAGTTGCTGTAATTGCAGTCTGTTAATTTCTCCCGCTCAAACTTGTCTGCAAAGTATTTAGCTGAAAAGGAATGTGACAACGGAAAACCGATCAGACCAAAACATCTCATTTTCTACTGCAAATTGACCTGTTAATCAAGGTTCAGGTACTTTGACGAATCAGGTCTTTGGTTCTTCAGATCGTCAGGCAAAAAATCAAAGAAGGTATCCCCGCGTAAACCACGTCTCAGGCATTCAAGCGGTATTACATCATTCCAGGCAATGTTTCCCAGGTTTACATTTGGACCGATAAGTTTAATGAACCAGGCTTGTTGCTTGCCTGTTGGTGCTTCCCACAGCACAGCCGATGCTTCCAGCTTCTTGTTGATCAAACTGATGAGATTTACATTGGCACTTCCGTCATCATGAAAAATACCGGTTGTTCCGCTTTCACGTGCTTCGGCAATCACTTTCCAGGAGCCGGCATCAAGCTCCTTTTTCATCATCTCAACCCAGACTTCATCATGAATTTCAACTCCCTTTTGCTTGGAACCTACCTCTGACAAGACAGTAAAATCCTTTGATAATGTATTGATGAAATCAAGCTTCTGCGAATGGTGCATATACATTGAACCGTCGGAAACCTCAACCGTGTCAATTTTCAGTTTTCGCACGAGCGATACGTATTCATCGAACATATTACGTATAGCAAACGCTTCAAACAGGGTACCTCCGAGATAAACACGGATTCCTGCTTCCTGGTAAATCTTTACCTTTTTCTCCACGTTGCTCGAAACAAATGATGTACCAAAACCCAACTTGACCAGGTCGGTGTAAACACCGTTATTTTCTATAAAGTTTTCAGCTTCACGTGTGCTTAAGCCTTTATCCATCATCATAGTAAGACCTGAGTTTCTGGGCTTGGAAGTTCTCTCAGGAATGAAAGGAAGGTCCATGTATATAAAAGAGTTTAATTATTATTATCTGGATTTTTTGAACACCAGAGCGGATTGGTGATTACTATCGATAATCTGTCTGAATAACTGAAGTGTCCTGGTTTTTGGAAAAAGTCTGAACATTTCGGTGTGTTCCTGATAATTGAGTTTTAATCCTTGCTTCAGGTACTTCTGTGCTGCACTCAGATCGCCCTGATAGGCGCAATAAGCTGCCAACCGGTAATGAATAACCGCATCATCATTATTGTATTCAAGCAATCGCTGCAGCATAGATATGGCTTCTGCAATCCTTCTCTTTTTAAACAACATCTGCGCACACATTATCCAGGTATCATAATCATAAGGATTTAACTCAGAAGCTTTGGTAAAAGCCAGAATGGCCTTATTCAGCTTTCGGGCACTGCTGTATGCCTTACCCAGCATAAACCAATAGTCGGCATTTTCAGGTTGCAGCAGCACCGCTTTCTTAATCATATTTATGCCGAGTAAATGCTTTCCTATGTTTAGATATACAGAACCCAGACCCAGCCAAGCTTCAGAACATTCACTGGTTACAACCAGCGCCTGTCTATAAAAATCAAGAGCCTCGGTATACAAGCCCATTTGGTGAAAACAATAACCCGTCTCACACATGGCTTTAGTATTGGAATTATCTTGTATCAAAAGCTCTTCATACACGCCGATAGCTCTGCACAAATCATTGTTCCGCAGCAGCATCTCTGCTTTATTAAAATAAGCAGGTATATATTGGGGATTAATAGCCAATGCAAAATCAAAGGATTCTTCTGCTTTTTCTTTATTTCCAACGCCTTCAAACACCAAACCCAGATTGTCCCAAACATGTTCGGCAAACGGGTCAAGATTCAGGTATTTCTGATAATAAAAAATGCTTTTCTGCGGTCTGTCGATCTTCAGGTAAGCTGAAGCCAGGTCATAAAGAACCAGAATATTTCCCGGATTATCCCGAGCGGCAATATGAAGGTATTTCAAAGCCAGTTCATTCATTTCAAATTGCAGGAAAGATTGCGCAATCTCATAAGCCACCTCATCCTTATCTTCAACGCACATCATCAGTGCATTTTGGAAAGAAGTCTCCGCTTCCGCACATTTTCCGGTAATATTTAATGCCAAGCCTTTGGCAAGATGCATCTCAGAGTTATGATTCTCGACAACTTCAATACTCTTCAGAACACTCAACGCCTTTCCAGGCTTTCCCATTTCAATAAGCAACTGACTATATTTGAGCTTCATGGAAGAGGATTCCGGATGCAGTTTTATCGCACGACAAACTGCGTCAACCGCATCCTGGTAGTTATACTGATCCCTGAAGTAATCAATGATACATTCAAATTCGCAAATATCAAAGAAGCAATGATTGTTACGGATAATCATGTCCTGATATCGCTTCAGCAGCTCCAGGGTTTGATAATCATCTTCATAGTTATCCCAATCACTGAACATGGTCCGATTACTTGATATCAAAATTAATAAAAAAGAAGAATTGCTTGTACAGTATTTTCGACCAAAAAGGCGATAAGTTATGCACAGGTGTTTATAAGTTATACTTGCTCAAATCTACCTTCAGGTTGGTGTTGAGTTGCTGCAATTCTTTAACAAGCTTGTGCTGTGAGCCCAGTGATTCACCGAGCGAACCAACCAGTGATGTCAGATCGGCGATTATTTGGAGACCATTTTTGTAATTGCGTGCGATTGCATTTTTCTGATTCAGCCTCAATAAAATTTCCATTGCTTGTCCGTATTTATCGGCATATTTTAGCAACATGCGTGCATTAACAGCACCATACCTCGTCATCAGAACACGCCATAACGAACCTTCTTCTGAATACGATCCGGCATTCCACATGAAATCGGCAGCCGTGGCAAGCCGTATTACATCTATTTCACAGCCGGGAGCATAATTCAGCAGATAAACGGTAGTATCCAGCATGGAAAAATAATCACGCATCTCTTCGTTTCCAAAGGGTTCGAAAATATTGTAGAGCCTGATCTTTCCCGGGTAGTAAGGATCATTTCCATTATATCGTCCCTTTTCAGAAGATATCAACATGGAATTATCCAGAAAAACGGGTTTCCTTCCACTGAAACTCCCAAATCGTTCAATATCGGCAGCATCTGTATTCACACTATAATAGGACGACCCGGAATAGAGGAAGCTGACATTTTTATTGTCTACACATTGAGTATAACAAGGTGAGTTATCAATCAGCTCGTTATGATACAATCTGGGCACAAACAGGTGTTTATACAAGCTGCCTGTTTCGAAATGGTTCAGGCTGACATATTCTCCCGGACAGGCATTACCCGGCAGATGTTGCAGCGGATAGGTATAATTCAGTGATGAATCACCCGGAGTCAACATCTCAGGCAACTGCATGATGCTGACCCTGCTTCTGTTCAGATCCCATGAAACAGCTGTACTGTTTGCAACTGAAAGGCTGTTTGATTGAACCTGTGATGACAAAATGCATATGCCATTCAATTTATAGTTAGTTAGCTCATAGATCAGTTCGCTCCGTTGACTTATATTATGAGTGCCATTAGTATCAGGTGCGGTGAAAAAGCGAAACAAAAAATCCGGATAATCAACTATACAGGAATTATGAAACACAGGCAGATCACTGTCAATCAACTGCACCAGGGAAAGAGCCGCATAATACAAACCGGATTCATCCTGAGCGTTCAGTAAAACCAGGTTGGGTTGACTGACCGGCGAATAAATATAATAACCCTGAGGATGCCCTGCTATCTCATGAACAGGTGCAAATGCCTCATATTTCTTCATTAACAAGGTATTTCCGATGCTGATAATAAGTTTTGCATCGTCAAAATTGGCAGCATCGCCGTTTCTTACTACCTGCAGCTCAGGAACTAATTTTTTTCCGGCATTGCTTTTCAGGATTGCCTGTTGAAAGCTTTCCTGAATGAGCCGGGCAGCATTCAGGACAGATTTACCGGCATTATCAGGTATAATGATTACAGGCAACCCGGCTGTTTCAATACCCGGGTCAAAAAAGACCACCGATTCCAACCGTTTCATCTTCTTGGGAACAGGTATTACGGTCAACGGTGATGTATATGCTGTATCGGAATAGGATTGCATTCTTTCAGCCAATGAAAAGTTCTTGCCGGTATATGAGAAACTGACACTGTCGATCCATAAGGTTCCGCTTCCTTTCAAACCAACAAAGACTTTCACGTAATGGGCCGATGATGGAATATCTCCTTCCTGAAACGGAAAACTGGCAGACTTCCCAATGATTTTACCCCAATTAAATGATTTAATCTCCTTGAAGTTCGCAAATGATAACCCTTTGAATGAAGCATCGATTATCTGTTTTGCATAAGGATAGCTGATATGAGATTTAACCGGCATTTTGTTTCTGTCAAAAAACTGAAGCCTGATGTCAATCCCATCATACATCCGTGTACCTAACCTGGATTTTTGCGGATAAACATTTTCAAGTCTCGCATATAATGAAAGCTGGTAGTTACCGGGAATAACCTTTACAAATTCACTGACAATTCCTTCTCCCTGTTCATCTGTTTCCCAGGCAGTATATCGCGCCACTTTAACTGCCCTGTATCCGGAATACGCTTCATTTGCTTCATAGGTACTATCATTTCGTATATCAACCCATTCCACATGACTTCCCACCTGTTGCCATCCATCCAGCACAAATGATGTTTTGCTGCTTTCCAGATTGAAAGTCCTGCCGTTTTCAAAAGAAGGATTGCGCAATAGATTGCCCCGTTCGGCTTTTTGTATCCGAATCCGGTAAGGAATGGTCAAAGGTGCATCCGACGACCAGTTATAGCGCTGATCATCCTTGTCATTACGGCTGAGACATCCGGAGAGAAAGAGGCCAAAAACCGCAACAGTATAGATGCACACGCGGATGTTCATTGTTTATGGAAAAATCTCCTTTTTTGCAGCTTTAAGAGTATTATTTAATAGTGATACCACGGTCATCAAACCCACACCTCCGGGAACCGGAGTAATGAAACTGCATTTGGGTGCCACTTCATCAAATTTAACATCTCCCAGCAGTTTAAAGCCCGACTTGGTTTGATCTGACTTCACCCGGGTAATTCCGACGTCGATTACCACGGCTCCTTCTTTCACCATATCGGCTGTAATGAACTGGGGCTTGCCCAGTGCAGCAATGATGATATCGCTTGACCTGATAATTTCATCAAGATTACGCGTTCGGCTGTGGCAAAGCGTAACGGTAGCATCACCGGGCTCAGCCTTTTGAGACATGAGTATGCTGATGGGCTTACCGACAATGTTGCTGCGACCTACTACCACGCAACTTTTGCCGGAGGTAGGGATGTTGTATCTTCTGATCAGTTCGATAATTCCGGCAGGTGTTGCTGAAACAAAGGCCGGAAGTCCGAGTACCATGCGACCCAGGTTAACCGGGTGAAAGCCATCTACATCTTTCCGCGGGTCAATGGTTTCTATAACTTTCTGTTCAGAAATGTGTGCAGGTAAAGGAAGTTGAACAATGAACCCGTCAATATCAGGATCATTATTCAGGTCGCGTACTGTTTGCAACAACTTGACTTCGGGCACATCATCTTCGTAACGGATCAGCGTTGATTTAAAACCCACCTCACCGCACGATTTCACCTTACCTGCCACATAGGTTTCACTGGCTCCGTCGTGTCCCACAAGAACTGCGGCCAGATGAGGTGTTTTCAGTCCCCGGGATTTCATTTCTTCAACTTCCCTGGCTATTTCAGCTTTGATTTCAGCTGCTGTTTTTTTCCCGTCAATGAGTTGCATACTTTATTATATAGATGATTATCTGCCGCGCAAGCCGGGCATGTTACCCATCATGCGCATCGGGTTTTTGTTGGTAGTGATCATTTTCATCAGTTTCCGGGTCTCATCAAACTGTTTAACCAGTCTGTTCACATCCTGAATGCTGGTTCCGCTTCCATCAGCAATACGTTTCCGACGTGTACCATTGAGAACCTCAGGGTTATCTCTTTCTGCAGGAGTCATTGACTGGATGATGGCTTCAATTCCTTTAAAGGCATTATCATCCATATCCAGATTTTTCAGTGCCTTCCCCACTCCCGGAATCATACTGGCCAATTCCTTCACGTTGCCCATTTTTTTAATCTGCTGTATCTGACCCAGAAAATCAGTAAAGGTAAACTGGTTCCTGGCTATTTTCTTCTGGATTTTGCGGGCCTCATCCACATCAAACTGCTCCTGCGCTTTTTCAACAAGTGTCACAATATCGCCCATGCCTAAAATCCTGTCGGCCATCCGTTCAGGATGGAACAGCTCAATGGATTCCAGCTTTTCTCCGGAACTTATAAATTTGATGGGCTTATCCACCACAGCGCGTATTGAAAGGGCTGCCCCGCCGCGCGTATCTCCATCCAACTTGGTGAGTACAACGCCGTCAAAATTGAGCCGGTCATTAAACTCCCTGGCAGTATTCACTGCATCCTGACCGGTCATGGAATCTACAACAAAAAGAATTTCCTGTGGGACTATGTTTTTCTTAATGGATTCAATTTCATTCATCATCGCGGTATCGACAGCCAAACGGCCGGCGGTATCCACAATTACCAGGTCATGTCCCAGCCTTTTTGCTTCCCTGATGCCTGACTGAGCTATTTTAACCGGATCGGAATTACCTTCCTCGGTGTATACCGGAACCTCAACCTGATTTCCAAGAACCCGAAGCTGTTCAATAGCTGCAGGGCGGTATACGTCGCCGGCAATAAGCATGGGATTTTTCCCTCTTTTACTTTTCAGGTAATTCGCCAGTTTAGCTGAGAATGTGGTTTTGCCAGACCCCTGCAACCCGGCAATTAAAATAACCACCGGATTCCCTCTCAGGTTGATATCCACATGAGAGCCGCCCATGAGTGTGCTCAGCTCATCGTGAACAACCTTAACCATCATCTGACCAGGCTTTACCGACGTCAGGATTTTTTGTCCCAATGCTTTTTGCTTGACACTGTCGGTGAATGATTTGGCAATTTTGTAATTAACGTCAGCATCCAGCAGGGCCCGGCGGATCTCCTTCACGGTTTCAGCCACATTGATTTCAGTGATCCGGCCTTCTCCCTTGAGTATTTTAAACGACCTTTCCAAACGGTCTGATAAATTGTCGAACATATTCCTTTGAGTTGATAATTGTTTTTATTGTTTTATTTCAGCCATTGGCTATTAGCTAGTAGCCATTAGCCGTTGGCCATTTGCTTTTTGGATCTTCGATCTTGGATCCTGGATCTTGGATCCTGGATCTTGGATCTTGGATCTTGAATCTTGGATCTACAATCAAATATATCACATTCTTTCCGGCATTTCAATACCGAGCATTTCCATGCCGCGTTTTACAATTCCGGCAGTGACATACGACATTACCAGCCGCATATCCCTGATTTCCTGGCTCTCCTCTTTCAATATGGTATAGTCATGATAAAACTGGTTGTATTCCTTTACCAGGTCATAAATGAAATTTGCTATCAGTGACGGATTGAAAGCGTTCCCGGCATCCCTGACTACCGACGGAAACTCATGGATCATCTTCAGCAGATTCTTCTCTTTGCTGTTCAGCGGAACCGAAACAGGAGATTCAGCCGGCATGTGTACGCCCATCTCATCCCCTTTCCGGAATACCGACCGGATACGGGTATAGGTATACTGAATGAAGGGGCCGGTATTGCCATCAAAATCAATAGATTCGCGGGGATTGAACAGCATGTTTTTCACCGGGTCCACCTTGAGGATGTAATATTTAAGAGCACCCAGACCGATAATCCTGAAAATATCTTCTTTCTCCTGTTCATTGAGGCCTTCCAGTTTCCCGAGCTCTTTCGACATTTCGCGTGCCGTTTCAATCATTTCATCCATCAGGTCATCAGCATCCACCACTGTTCCCTCACGTGATTTCATTTTGCCTTCGGGCAGTTCAACCATGCCATAGGAAAGATGGTGCAATGTTTTGGCCCATGGAAATCCCAGCATATCCAGTATGATGGACAGTACTTTGAAGTGATAGTTTTGCTCATTTCCTACCACGTACACCATTTTATCCGGGGTAAAATCCTGTTGTCTGGCCTGGGCAGTTCCAATATCCTGTGTCATATATACCGAGGTACCATCGGACCGGAGCAGCACTTTTTCATCAAGACCTTTGTCTCTCAGGTCGGCCCATACAGAACCATCCTCATGTTTAACCAGGATATTTTTCCCGAGCCCTTCAAGCACGGTTTTTTTGCCAGGGATCCAGGTTTCCGACTCGTAGTAAATTTTTTCGAATCTTACGCCCATTCTTTTGTAGGTCTCATCGAATCCTGCATAAACCCATGAATTCATTTTCTCCCAGAGATTTCTGACTTCCTCATCCCCGGCCTCCCACTTTCTGAGCATTTCCTGAGCTTCAAGCATCAGGGGCGCATTCTTTTCCGCATTTTCTTTTTGTTGCCCGCTTGTTATCAGATCGTTCACCTGTTTTTTATATTCGAGGTCGAATCTCACATAGTATTCTCCCACCAGGTGATCACCTTTTTTGCCCGAAGATTGCGGTGTTTCACCATTTCCCCAGCGCTGCCAGGCAAGCATCGATTTGCAGATGTGAATGCCCCGGTCATTCACCAGGTTGGTTTTGATAACCTTTTTCCCGGTGGCGGCTAAAATATTGCTGACCGCATAACCAAGCAGGTTATTTCGGATATGTCCCAGGTGCAAAGGTTTATTCGTATTTGGTGAGGAATACTCAACCATGATCTTTTCAGATTCCGATCCGGCACTGATAATACCGTAATTATCGTTGTCAAATGCCTTATTCAGTGAATCCAGGTAATATAAATCAACGATGCTCAGATTCAGAAAACCCTTTACCACACCATATCCGGAGACTTCATCGCAGTTAGTTTTCAAGTAATTACCGATTTCGACAGCAGTGTTTTCAGGTGATTTTCCCGACAATTTCAGGAGGGGAAACACCACCAGGGTAATATCACCTTCGAATTCCTTTCTTGTTTTCTGTAATTGTATTTGTTCCCCCGAACAATCCTTTCCGTATAATTCTCTGACCGCTGCAATGGTACTTGCAGTCAGAATCTGTTCAATAGCCTGCATTTTTCTTTTCTTGAAGGCACAAATATAAATTCATTTTTTAATATCTTTAAGAGAAAAAGACCTATGGAAGTAAAAGACAAGGTTTTCAATGCCCTGCTCAAGGCAGGGAAACCGCTGAGAACTGGTGAAGCAGCAGAACTGGCCGGAGTAGATAAGAAAGATGCTGAAAAGGCGATCAAATTGCTGAACGCCGAAGGCAAGGCATTCAGTCCCGCCAGGTGCATGTGGCAGGTGAAGAAAGCATAGGTGGTTCTGAGATTTTTATGGTAAGGCATAACCACTGATTTTCTTTTTATCTATCTTTCCCAAAAAAATATGGCTGTCATAATCAAAGAAGTCCTTTCCAAAAAAGATCTTCGCCATTTCATTTTTCTTCCCGAAAAAATTCATGCCAGTCATAAAGAATGGGTTTACCCCTTGTATTTTGACGAATGGGATTTTTACAATCCCTTAAAAAACCGATTTTTTAACGACTGTGATACACTGCTTTTGCTGGCATATAAGGACAGCATGCCTGTCGGGCGGATCATGGGAATTGTCAATCACAAGTACAACAAGGTACACCATGAAAAGTGCGGACGCTTTTTTGCACTTGAATGTTATGAAGATGTTGAAACAGCCAGAGCATTAACAGCAGCAGCAGAAGCATGGTGCCGGGAAAAGGGCATGGAGAAAATCATCGGTCCTTTTGGCTTCTCCGAAAAAGATCCACAGGGCTTCATGATCGAAGGATTTGATCAGCCGGCCATTATCGCCACCAATTACAGCCTGCCCTATATGCCCGAAATAATGGAATCATGCGGGTATGTTAAAGAAATTGACTGTGTTGATTATATACTGCCGGTTCCGCATGCGATACCTGACTTTTACCGGACTATATGCCAGCGGATACTGGAGAACAACCACTTCATGCTGAAGGAATTTAACAGCCGAAGGCAGTTAAGACCCGTCATCAAGCCGGTTTTTGAATTAATCAATGCCACATACGCCCCGATATACGGGTTCAGTGAGCTGACTCCCAAGGAAATCGACTATTTTGCCAACCGGTATCTGGCGATAATCAATCCGCAATTTGTGAAGGTTGTGTATAATGAAAAGCACGAGCTGATTGCTTTTGCCCTTGCCATGCCTGAGCTGTCGGACGGAATCAGGAAAGCACGGGGAAAACTATTCCCAACGGGAGTCTTTAAGATTCTTAGAGCTTCTAAAACCACGAAACTACTGACCATGTTGTTGGGTGCCATACGTGATGATTACAGAAACATCGGGCTCGATGCGCTCATGGGTATGAAGATTCTGGAATCAGCCCGGAATATGCAGTTTGAAAAAATTGACAGCCACCTGGTTTTGGAATCAAACACAAAAATGAGAGCCGAGTATGAAAAGCTCGGAGGAGTTGTAAAAAAGCGTTACCGGATCTTTGGCAAGGCACTTTAGAAATAAATAACAGAAAGCAGGGTAACTGCTACAACCAGGTGTATCAGGTTAAGCGGTAATCCTATTCTTATGAAATCGCGGTATGAATACCCTCCTGGTCCATATACCATTAAATTGGTAATACATCCTTTATGCGTAATATAAGTGCATGCGGCAGCAAAAGCAACGGCAAGTGCAAACGGAGTGCCCGGGACTCCCAACTGCTGTGCGACACTCATGGCAACCGGAAATACAATGGCTACCGATGCTTTTGACGTGATGTAGGCAGCCAGAAAAGTGGCAATTAAATAAATACCTGCAAGCACACCGATTTTACCGAAGGGAAAAAAGCCTGAGATGACCACATTGGCAATCATTTCGGCGGCACCTGATTTCATCATGGCAGTTCCCAGTGCCAGTGACAGCACAATAATCATGGCCATGTTGTAGTCGATATTGCCCGGAATGTCTTTGGGATGCGTAATTTTCAGGATCATTGCCACCAGGATCATTACCGTAAGTCCCATGAACAACGAAATGAGATTAAGGGCAGACAAAACAACGACCGAAAACAAGCCCCCAACCATGATCACCGATTTGTACATATCGAGGTTCAGGTATTCTGTCACCTTGGATATGAAGTAGAAGTCGATGGAATCCTTTGAACGGCTTACAAAGTTCTGCCCGGCAAACAGCAGCAATACATCACCAGCCTTCAAAATCACCGCGCCCGTTTTTTCTTCAATTTTTTCTCCGTTGCGGTGAACGGAAATGATGGCGGCATCATATTTTCCGCGAAAGTTCGAGTCTCTGACCGATTTATTGATCAGGGTGGAGTTTTGCGAGATGACCACCTCATACACATTGGCACGCCGAAGTCGTGTCAGCATGCCAACCTCAGGAAGAACCAAACCAGATTTCGCATTAAGCAATTCGGCAATATTGCTTGTTTCACCCTTAAAAACCAGGATGTCATCCTGATCAAGCAGGATATCTGAGGGTACATCAATGATTCTGAATGACCGGCGAAGAATAGCAGTCAGTGACAGGCCTTTAATATCCAGCAACCCCGATTCCCGTATGGTCTTCCCGATCAGGTGAGAACGCATCCGGACCTTGGCCTCGATCACATATTCCCTGGAGCTTGTATTGAAATCCCCCATTACACCTGCCTTTGACGGAAGCAGCCGGTTCCCCAGGAGCACCAGGTAAAGCCAGCCAATGACAATCATAGGGATGCCTACCCATACAAAATCGAACATGCCAAACGTTTCCTGACCGGGCAGAATGGTCTGGTTAATGATCATACTGTTCACCATCAGGTTGGTTGAAGTGCCTATAAGTGTTGCCGAACCACCAATAATTGAGGCATATGACAGGGGGATTAAAAATTTTGACGGTGCCAGATTATTTCTTTTGGCCCAACTGTTCACATAGGGCATCATCACAGCCACCAGCGGCACATTGTTCAGGAACATGGAGAACAGCGGCACGGCAAATGTCATCCGGCCCATGAATTGGCGCGGAGTTTTCACCCGCCTGAAAATCCGGTCGAATGAATACTCAATTATATCGGTTTTGCGGATCACATCACTGAACAGCAGTACCAGTATAACAACAGCAACCTGTTCATTTCCAAACCCGTTAACAATTTCTGCCGGTGTTAGAATTCCAAAAATACCCAGTGTGATAACACCTATCAATAAGGTAAATGATACCCCCATGATGTTCCAGAAGAGCGATACGAGTATGAAAACCAGGACAACAAAAACAAGTAACAGGTCAAAGGATATCATATCCGGAAAATAATTATGCTGTCATCCATATGGGTCAATGTAACCGCTAATGTATGAAATATTAGGAATTTTGAAAACCATAGGGCTGCTGAACTGTTAAGAATATAGGCTATATTTGGAAATTCACTAAAAGAAATCAGTTGCTTTACTTATGACACAGATTAACATGCTCAAACCAGTTGCGGTATGGCGTTTCTTTGAAGAAATACTGGCCATTCCGCGCCCTTCAAAAAAGGAAGAAAAAATAATCCAATACATCATTGGCTTTGCCGAAAAGTATCAACTCGATTACAAAAAAGACGAACAGGGCAATATTCTGATCCGCAAGGCTGCTTCAAAAGGGTATGAAAACCGCAAACCGGTTTGCATGCAAAGTCATCTCGATATGGTTTGCGAAAAAAACAGTTCAAGCAGCCACAATTTCGAGACCGATCCGATAAAAACAACCATCGACGGTGATTGGGTAAGAGCTGTGGACACGACGCTTGGTGCTGATAATGGCATCGGAATTGCAGCCATGCTTGCCGTTCTGGCTGATCCTGCCATCGAACACGGGCCCATTGAATGCCTTTTCACCACTGATGAAGAAACCGGGCTGAACGGAGCCAAAGGATTGAATACCGGTTTTTTTGAAAGTGAGATATTGCTTAACCTCGATTCGGAAGATGAGGGTGAATTGTTCATTGGTTGTGCTGGCGGCATGAATACGCTGGCTACTATGAAATACAATCTGAGGCCTACGCCCGAAGGATCTGCTGCATTCCGTATTGAAGTCACCGGACTCCAGGGTGGCCATTCCGGCACTGATATTCAAAAAAACCGTGGTAATTCCATTAAAATCCTGAACCAGTTTCTATGGGAATCCAGAAACCGTTTTGGAGCGCGTTTGTCTGTTTTTGAAGGTGGCAACCTGAGAAATGCCATTCCACGTGAAGCATACGCAATTGTTGTCATTCCTGAAAAATACAATGATGTATTTTCAGGGTACTTTCACGATTATTGCAAAATAATCAAAAGCGATTACATGGTTGATGAGCCGGGCATTCATCTTACGCTGACACCTGCCCCGTTGCCCGAAAAAGTGATGAAGAAGAAAGTCCAGGAGAAACTGCTGAATGCACTCTATGCCTGTCCGCATGGTGTTATCTCGTGGAGCAGGGTGATGAGCGACCTGGTTGAAACGTCAACCAACCTGGCATCCATCAAGTTTGAGCCTATGAACCGCATCGTCATTGCTACCAGCCAGCGCAGCTCGGTTGATTCGGCAAAAACACAGATAGCCAACACAGTAAAAAGCACATTTAAACTGGCAGGTGCTATGGTTGAACAAACCGAAGGATACCCGGGATGGAATCCAAATCCCGATTCAGCCATACTGAATATTACCAAATCAAGCTATCAGAAACTTTTTCAGGTGGACCCGGCAGTCAAGGCCATACACGCCGGACTGGAATGCGGACTATTCCTTGAAAAGTATCCTTACCTGGATATGATCTCATTTGGTCCGACCATTGTTGATCCGCATTCACCTTCAGAACGCATCAGCATACCCACAACTGAAAAATTCTGGCTTCTTTTGCTCGATGTGCTTAAGAATGCCCCGGTGCAAAAAAAGCCTTAGTATGGTAACAGAACGTATTTATATCCGGATCATTCGGCTGGTTCAAAATCCTCTTTGGTAACACCGCAAACAGGACAAATCCAGTCATCAGGGATGTTTTCAAAAGGAGTACCGGGAACGATTCCACCATCAGGATCACCCTCAACCGGGTCATATATATAACCACAAACTATACACTTGTACTTTTTCATAATAATTGAATATTCATTTCTTTGTAAAAATATAACTTTAGCTGAAATTTAAACCCTACAGTAAAACCATTTAATCGTCATGATTCCGTTTCGCCATAAAAACCTGATCTCTGTTGCAACACTAGTTCTGATCACTTGTGTTATCCGGTTTTTTCAAAACCGCAAAATGCCTTAGCCAGTTAAAAATCGAAAATATTATTCTGAAGATTACCCCAGAAAAGATATAAACCTAACCCAAGTCAACCGTGAAAAAATACAGCAGAGCAGTGATAGTTTTATTGACTGGCATATTATTCTCATTAGTTTCATGTCTCCCCATGGAGGATCCTCCGGAGGAAATCATTGGCCTGCAGAAGCTGAATAACCTGCCGGTGCTGTTGAATGAGAATTCGGGGATGGCTGAATACGACGGGCTGCTCTGGTTCATCAACGATGGCGGAAATGACTCTGTCATATACGGATACAACCGAAGCAGGAGAACCGTGGAACGGTCTGTTGCCATACGGAATTCCAGTAATGTAGACTGGGAGGACATTACGCAAAATGAGGAATTTCTGTTTATTGGTGATTTCGGCAACAACGCTTCAGGGAATCGTAATGATCTGAAAATATACCTGATCAGCAAATCTGATCTTACGCCTTCTGCTGATACGGTTGAAACATCTGGAGTCATTCATTTCCAATATGTAGATCAGACTGATTTTTCACCGGTGGACAATAACAGTACAGTGTTTGACTGTGAAGCCTTTATCGCTACTGAAGACTCAATAATACTATTCGCAAAAGACTGGGTGAATCAGCAGACCCGGCTGTATACCCTGCCCCTGGTTCCGGGGAATCATATAGCCAAACTGAGAAAACAATGGAATGTAAATGGACTGATTACCTCGGCTACCTGGTCGGAGGATAACCAATTGCTTTATTTGTTGGGGTATACTAAACCTAGTGGTTACAGTGGTGGCATTCCTTTACTTTTCATTTATTCTGGATTCAATTATGCAGAACTTTCTTATACTGAAGTTGAACGTATTGAATTCATTAACTTCATGCCTACTCAAGCAGAAGGAATTGCGATTTCTTCAGACGGATCTGTTCTGATTTCATCGGAAGCAATCAATCAGATCAAAAGCGCTGAGTTATTTATTGTTGATTTAGAGTAACTTGTGGATTCTTCAAAGAATCAGTTGCACTTTGCCGGACTGAGGGTAAAACTCAGGGTAGTTCCCTTTCCCTCTTTGCTTTTGGCTTTGATCCGGCCATTGTTTCTTTCAACAAATTCCTTGCAAAGGATCAGTCCCAGACCTGTTCCGGATTCTCCCCGGGTGCCGGGAGTTGAGTGAAAGGTATCTGCCCTGAACAATTTGCCCAGGCATTCCTGATCCATACCTATTCCATCATCTGAAACTTCTATTTCAAAGCCATCTCCTGTTTTACTTGCAGTAACAACAATTCGTCCGTCGCAATGTGAAAATTTAATGGCATTACTGATGAGGTTTCTCAACACGGCATCGATCATATTTTTGTCGGCATAAACCAGGGTTTTCTGTTCTATTTCATTGGTCAGTTTGACACCCTTTTTTATTGCAAAAGCATTATGAATTTCAATTGCAGCGGTTGCTATTTCAGAAAGATCGAAATTCTCAGGTTGGAAGCTGATTTTGTTGGTTTGTGTTCTGGCCCATTGAAGCAAGTTTTCAAGCAGATTGTAGGCAGTCTGTGAGGAAACATTGATCAGATCGAGAACATTCTTTTTCTGCTGGTTGTCCATCTCCTCATAGTCTTCCTTCAGCAATTTGCTGAATCCCATAATGGCACTGAACGGATTTCGGAGATCGTGGGCAATAATGGAAAAAAGTTTGTCTTTGGTCCGGTTCAGATGTTCCAGTTCCGTATTGACCATAAGCAGATGCTGTGTTTGTGATGCAAGCTCTTCAGCTTGCTGAAGAATTTCCTTCTGCCGGCCTTCTAAAAGCTCATTGGTTTTCTGCAAGTCATCCGACTTTTTCCTGAGTTCTCTTTCAATTCTTTTCAGTGTTGTGATATCACGGCAAATGCCTACAATTCCGATAATCTCACCTTCACTGTTTTTCATGGGCACTTTAGTTGTGGCAATGATGATCCGGTTGCCGAATTCATCAAAGGCTGTTTCCTCATGATTGATCAAGGGTATGCCGGTGCTGATGACATTTTGTTCAGCATCATAAAATGACTGTGCCAGATCAGGTTCATAAAAATCAAGGTCTGTTTTGCCAATCAGATTCTCTGAGGTAGTTCCCATAACCTGAGCTACTTTTTTATTGGCCACGGTAAACCTGCTTTCCCGGTCTTTGATGAAAATCAAATCAGGCATGCAGTCGATCAGCGTTCGCAGTTGTTTGCGTTCATCCATAAGGGAAACCTGGGCATCATGTTCAACTTTCTGCTTTTCAAGCCTGTATTTTTTCAGAATCAAATAGAAGGTATATGAGATGATGCCGGCAATCAATAATATCATCAATACTCTGAAGAGGTTTGTTCCCCAGAAAGGAGGCTTGATTATGAATGTAACAGCGGTGCCTTCATTGTTCCATACATTGTCGCTGTTTGATCCGATTACCCTGAACACATATTTACCGGGCCGAAGGTTGGTATAATTGACATACCTGCGTGAAGCATCGGTAGCAATCCAATCCTTGTCATACCCCTCCAGCATGTATTTATACATATTCTGGGCAGGCATGCTATAATCCAGAGATGAAAAAGCAACCTGGAAACTGTTCTGATTATAGGATAGTTGTATAGATTTGGAAGCCAGAACTGATTTCCCGGTCAGTTCAGTAACGTTTTGAACTCCCTTTTTGCCGTTAAAAGAAAGAGAGGTTATGGCTATTTCGGGAATACAATGATTAATTCTGATACTGTCCGGATAAAAGGAATGACAACCTTCAATACCCCCAAAAAACATTTCACCTGATACTGATTTGAAATAGGAACCATATATAAATGCATTCTCCATTAAGCCTTTATATTTATCAAACCGGTGAATCCTTAATGATTCGGGGTTATAGACAATGATACCCCTGCTCGTGCTGACCCATAGATTGCCATGATTATCACCAAGAATACCATAAATGATATTGTCATTGAGGTATTCATGAGAGGGTCCAGGGGAGAATTCATTTAATTCCCTGTTGAGTTTAGATAAACCACCACCATTGGTTCCCACCCACAAGTTGTTTTTTGCATCATCAAAAATGGCATACACAGTATTGTTGTTCAATGAACGGGGATTACCCGGGTCATTTGTATGCCTGATAAAACAGCCGATATTTTCAGGCCTGGTTGCATCAATATCTTTAATAACAAATTCATTCAGTCCGCCATTTCGCGTTCCAACCCATACTTTCCCAAGTTTATCCTTGAATATCCGGTTCACGTCATCACTTCCAAGGCTGGTTGAATCTCCGTTAACATTACTCAAATTAACGAATTTCCCAGTTTTGAGATTAAAAACATCCAGACCCTCCCCTTTGTCCCTTTCACGAGTTCCCAACAACAGATGGTCCCGATCGTATTGCACTATGGAAGAAATGCTATTACTACTTGGTCCTGAATAAGTTTCATCCTGCCTTTTATAAATTCTGAATTTTTCTTCTGCCGGTTCAAGTCGGTTCAAGCCACCCCTGTCGGTACCGATCCAGATGACCTGCTCATTGTTTTCAACAGTTTCCAATAATGAAAGTATGCTGTTGCTGCTGATTGAACAGTTGTTAATGTCAAAGATCTTTTTTTCCTTCGTTTTTCTGTTAATGCGTATTAGTCCCCCGAAGCGGGTACCTAGCCAGAGATATCCTTTTGAATCCTCGAGAATCGCCGCTACTCCACCACCCCTTCTGAATACCTGATCATTCTGTGAAGCTGTGTAATGATTGAAAGAATTGATGATGGGTACTATTTTAATCACTCCTTCATGAAGAGTACCTGCCCAAAGGATACCCACAGGATCGGAATAAATTGAAGTGATCACCGTATTCTTCAGATCAGCCTGTATGGCCTCATTTTCAAGGTTATTAACACTTCCGTCAGAAATGTTAACCCGAATCAGTCCCCTTCCCAAAACATTCAGAATCAAGTGATTTCTATCTTGAAATGCCATGGTTTGAATAATACTGTTCCGAAGATTTTCCGACTCGGTATTCCTGGAGTTGCAAAATGAGAACCTGTTGGCTCTTCGGTCCAGCTTAATAAGTCCTTTTCCCCATGTTCCCAGATACAGGTTACCATCAACATCCTGCAGGATAGTTTGGACTGAAATTCCCTCTTTCAAATCATCACCGGTCATCTTTTCAAAGCTTTTTGCTGCAATGTCAAACCGGTATAATCCGTCAGAAGATCCGATCCACAGGTATCTGTCATCCAGCTTATCTGCAAGCAGCGCATTGACATTATTGCTTTGATGTGACAAATTGTTCCTGTAAGAACGGCTGGCACCAGTATTTTTGTTCAAACTGGCTATGCCTTTTCCCATCGAACCAACCCATAAAGTTCCTTTGGCATCCTGAACAACTCCGTTTATTTCATTGACATTCTGAATAGTAAAATCACTGGTAGTTAAGATATATCTTCTAAAACTTCCGGTAACCTGATTGTAGCAATTCAGTCCGTAATCGGTGCCAATCCAAAGATCACCTTCATTATCTTCAAAAATGGTGTTGATATTGCCATTGCTTAGTGAATTGGTATCTTTGGGGTTGTGGTTGAATATTTTCAATTCGTAACCGTCATAACGATTCAATCCGTTCCAGGTACCGAACCACATAAAACCATGCTTATCTTTTGTAATGCAGGTCACAACACTATTAGACAAACCGTTATCACGAGTGATCAGATCACTCCTGAATTTTAATTCCTGACCTGAAATGGCAATTGCTATACCTCCCAGAAGAAATGATAAAATCAGTTTTAGGTGACGCAATGGTATTGATGATTGATAAGACAAATCTGTTTACGAGAAAATGCAGAAATTGTTAAGCTTAATCAGTGATTTTTAGTGATAGAAATACCAATTCTGATACTGTTTCGTTACTTTTAGGTTCATTTTTATTCTATCTCTGCTGTGAATAATACTGAAAGACAACTTTTTCTTATTCCAACCCTGCTTGGAGAATCTGCTCTTGAACAAGTTATGCCAATTTATAACCTGGATGTCATCAGGTCAATTCATTGTTTTGTGGTTGAAGAGGAAAGAACCGCAAGGCGCTTTCTGGCACGATGTGGTTTAAGAGATGAACTTCACCGCATTCAATTTTTTTTGCTCAACGAGCACACGCCTGCATCAGAAATACCGGCAATTTTTAAAACCACTGGGAATTCAAATATCGGGATGATATCGGAAGCCGGGGTTCCCGGAGTGGCAGATCCCGGAGCGTTGCTTGTTGAGGAAGCCCACAGATTGAACATACGGGTTGTTCCGCTGGTAGGGCCTTCTTCACTGCTTCTGGCGCTCATGGCATCGGGACTGAATGGCCAACAATTTGCCTTCAACGGTTACCTGCCGGTGAAGAGTCACGAAAGAACTTCACGAATAAGACTATTTGAGAAAAGATCTGAAATGGAAAAGCAATCTCAGATTTTTATTGAAGCACCCTACCGGAACAATCAACTCATACAGGCTTTTCTGGAAACCTGCAAATCTGGCACACGACTTTGTATCGCTTCAAACATAACCCTGTCAACCGAATGGATCAAAACAAAAACCATTGGTGATTGGCGCATCACAGCCCTTCCTGATCTTAAAAAGCAACCCGCGGTTTTTATTCTGCAAGCCTGAAAAATGAGCTTCTTTAGGGGGTAACGATGTCATCCACAATAATTTCATATACCACATTCTGATATGAAGGAATTATGGTGAAATCGTATCGTGAATCAATCAATCCGTCTTTTCCGAAAGCCTGGCTGTAAGGGATAGCAACCAATGCCCGTGTGCCCTTGCGCATCTCACCGAGCGCCAGTTTAATGCCTGTCGGGATTCCGGCAGGCGGAGTAATCATTTCTCCGGCAGAAATTTTTGTCTTTCCCCAGATGAATTTGATCTGGTCTTTACTAAGCTGAAAATTGGTGTCAAACGTATCATTTGAAGCGTCTCTGAACTCGTCCACCAGCAAACCGGCAAACCGGAAATAGATCTCATCCCCGCTTACCGGAGTGACGGTATCCCCTGGCGGTGTAACAATTTCCTTGTAAAAAACACTGTCATCCAATTCCTGGGTAAAACCATTTGCAGAAAGGAAAGTTTTAAACAGCATATTCGAATAGGCAACCGGATCATTAATTACTTTATGTAAAAGAATTTCATAAATCAACGGCTTGTCGTCATAGAATGCTTTGTCCGAAGGGATGATCAGGGTTGCTTTACCCCCTTCCTTCATCAGAGACAGTCCTTCATTTATCCCCGTAATGCTTTCGCCGAATGGCATCATAATTGGGCCATACAGGAAGTTCTTGTAGGTTCCGGCTGCACTCCATTGGTTTTTCAATGAATCGTAATTGGTTTCCCTGATTTCCATGCTTTCCAGAAACCGCCCCACATAACTGATAATCACATAATCACCAGCTGCAGGTGAAGCAGCGTTTCCGGTTGTATCACCTATGAAATAGATCCCTCCCTCGATTTTGGATTCGTCGGTGATTCCGTTCGCTTTCAAATACTCCTGAATTACTTTCAGTTCATGATCTCTCCGTTCATCCTCATCATTCTTGACACAGCCTGGTATCAAAATGATGAAGGCAAAAACCATACTGAACCATAAACAATTTGATGTTTTCAAAATCCAAAATATTTAGAATAGTTAACTAGGTTCTGTTTTCAGATGTAAAATACGGTCAAAGGTTGCGTCAGCTTTTATTTGGCGAAGATACACTTAAAATTTCGACTTCAAAAATCAACGATGTAAAGGGGGGTATGATGCTACTTGACGAACCACGATTACCAAAACCCAGTTCCGATGGGACAATGAAAAGCGATTTTTCACCTGCTCTCATCATACCGATGGCCTCCTCCAATCCTTTGATCACCTGCCACTCCGTTCCATATACAAACTGAAATGGCTGGTGACGTTTTACTGTTGAATCAAAGAACTTTCCGTTCAGAAAATGACCCTCATAATTTACAGTAACTGTATCACCTATTTCCACCTTCTTACCAGTACCCGGTTTCAGGTTCAAATAATAGAGTCCTGAGGGCAGTGGGTCTACATTCAACTTCTCCTGTTCAATAAACTGCCTGAGAATAACTTTTTCGTATTCACCAAAATCCTCAATCCATGATAAAAACGCCTCTTTCTGGTGAAGAAAGTCCTGTTCGGTTTGTATTTCCAGCATTTCGATCTTTACCTTAAGGGCATCTTCCGGTTTAATAAAACGTGGTAAAGCCGTCTGTAGTGTAACTGTGAAAAAATTATCTGCCTGAATGATGAAGGTAGCACTCTCTTCTGTGGAAAGCATGCCAAAACACTCATCAATGGCCCCATCATATGCCGGTTTGCTTACCTGAAGCTTTCTTGTTCCCCTGAAAAACACAGAGTCCTCCATGGTCATATAGGCAAGGTTAACCGTAATGAAATCGCCGGTATGTGCTCTCACCGTATCTTCACCCAGGGTATGCAATTGGTAGTATATGCCGTGTTTGGCCTTTTTGTAACCCGGATATTTGGAAAAGCGGTCACAAGACACAAAAAATAGAGAGGCCAGCAGGACCAGAATGAGTGTTCGGATTTTCATGATGTCAGGGTTCTACTTTAATTAATTCAACCTGGTAAACAATGACTGAACGTGCAGGTATCCGGTTGCCGTCTCCCGGCACACCGTGTGCTAAATGTGGCGGCATGATAAACAATGCTTTGCTTCCTTCATGGAGCAAAAGTATTCCCTCTTCAAGACCCGACTCTACACCGCCCTTACCCACTACAAACTGTTTCAGGCCAAGGGAGTCGGAATCATAGCATCTGGTTCCATCAAGCAAACTAATTTCGTAGGCAATGGTAACCCGGTTATTCATTTCGGCTTTATTTCCTGTGCCTTTGTCGGTAACAACATACCACAGACCGGAAGAAGTTTCTTCAAGATTGAGTTGATGCTGTTCAAGATATTCACGGATTTTCTCCTTGTCTTTTTGAACCAGCAACCGGTTAGCACCAACCAGCGCTTCTTTGGTCTCTCTGATCTCAGCTTCACTGATGGCATGTTCCTGCTTGCGCGAACATGAAAGAAGAAAAACCATCACAACTATTGCAAATACTCCTTTATTCATCATAATCACACAATTGATCCCTATAAAGAGGCAGCAGTTCCCTAAAACGGCTGATGGTATCATTCAGCTTCAGAAATGATTCACCACCTGAGGCATTCAGGTGCCCGCCTCCGTTAAAATATTTTTTCGAAATTGTGTTTACTGCAAAATTGCCTTTTGATCGCAAAGATACCCTGACATGGTCTTCTTTTTCGATAAAAAGTGCGGAGAAGCGGATACCTCTTATCGACAACGGGTAATTCACAAAACCTTCCGTATCTCCGGGTTCAAAACTATACTTTTCCAAGTCCTTCCGCGATAGCCAAATATAACCAGTGCAGTATTCCGGAAGAACCTCCATATTTTCATTCAGGCAAAATCCAAGCATGCGCATCCGGTTTGCAGAAAAATTGTCATAAACCAGGCTGTAGATGCTGTCTTTTTCAATGCCATAGTCAAGCAATGCCGCAACCGTTTCCCAGGTATTCCGGGTCGATGAATTGTAGCTGAAGCATCCTGTATCAGTCATGATACCTGTGAATATGCATGATGCCACATCTCTGTCGATGTGTTCTTTCATGCCGGCTTCTAAAATAAAACGATAGATGAGCTCTGCGGTTGAACTAACTGACGTATCGGAGATCAGGAAGTCAACAGCCATATCGGGATCGGGATGGTGGTCAATAAGCACTTTATAAGCGGATGATGCCTGGTGGGCTTCATTAAGCTCCTTTACCCTTTTCAAATCATTGAAATCCAATGCAAATATCAAGTCGGCCCGTTTGATGGCATCCAGCGCCGCAACCGGCTGTTTTTTATAGATAATCATACCATCGGTACCCGGCATCCATTTAAGAAAAACAGGATAATCATTGGGCGAAATAACTGCAGTACGATGCCCCAGCCTGACAAACAGGTTGACCAGCGCCAAGGCAGATCCAACGGCATCCCCGTCAGGATTGACATGAATGAGTATGGCAATTTGCCTGCCGCCTTGTCTGAGCAATTCTGCAATAACCGATGTATCGCCCCTGATGATGTTTGAATTTCCGTTTTCCATGGTGATGTTACCCGGGTCAAATTTAATTAACTTCTTCTCTCAAAGGAAGATTTAACAAGTCAAGTTTTTAAATTATTTCAACATGTTCGGTACGGTACGCAGGTGGTGTACAATGAGTCGAATATTTAATTATATTCGCCTTATACCAAATTTTTCAATGTTATGGCCGGTACTAAAACCTTTTTTATTATCAAACCGGGGGCCGTAAGTCATGAATACATCGGGCCCATCCTGGCTAAAATAAATGCAAACGGATTTCATATAGCAGCGCTGAAAATGATTATGCTCGACAGGCATCATGCCGAGCATTTTTATTCGGTGCACAGGGAAAAATCCTTTTTTGAAAGCCTGGTGACCTTTATGACATCCGGCCCGGTAGTAGTAGGAATTCTTGAAAAAGAGAATGCCGTTGCTGATTACCGGAAATTAATGGGTGCCACAGATCCGGCCAAAGCAGCTGAAGGTACGATCAGGAGACTTTTTGCCGAGAGCATTGAGCGGAATGCAGTTCATGGTTCCGATAGCGATGAAAATGCTGAAATCGAAAGTGATTTTTTCTTTTCAAAGAGCGAGCGCTTTTCCAAATTTGAAGAATAGAAAGAGATAAAAATCATATTGCCGGTTGAAGACAAATCTTATTTTTACCTGAATCACCGGACCAATTCATTTATTAAACCATAAAAGATATGTTCAAAGGACACCCTAAAGGACTATATGTGGCCGCTATTGCCAATATGGGCGAAAGATTCGGCTTTTATACAATGGTAGCCATCTTTACTTTATTTATTCAGGCAAAATATGGTTTTGATGCAGCCAGAACAAGCCACATCTATGCAACCTTCATTGCATTTGTCTATTTTCTACCACTCCTTGGCGGTATTATTGCTGATCGTCTTCTGGGATACGGGAAAACAATTACGCTGGGGATAATTGTCATGTTCATTGGATATCTGCTTCTTGCCCTTCCAACCAAGTTTGGTACCGGATTGTTTTCAATTTACATTGCTTTGGGTGTGATAGCATTAGGAACTGGTCTTTTCAAAGGCAATCTTCAAGCCTTGGTCGGATGTCTATATGATGATCCCAAATTTGGTGCTAAAAGAGACAGTGCATTCAATATTTTTTACATGTGCATCAACATTGGTGCTATGTTTGCCCCAACTGCCGCTGAAGCTGTTAACAATTTCATCCTTAAAGCTCACAATTACACCTATGATGGAAGAATTCCAGCAATGGCGCATAAATTAATCAAAGGACAACTTGCTAATGCTCAGGAGTACCTTTCCATTGCGCAATTGCAGGATAGCGGTGTAACCATGGAAAGTCTCAAGACCTTCTCAGAAAATTATTTAAATCAGCTGTCCTCTTCTTACCACTACGGGTTTGGTGTTGCATGCATCAGTCTGGTTGTTTCAATGCTTATCTTTATCGGATTCAGAAAGCATTATAAATATGCAGATCAAACAGAAAAGCAAAAAAACAAGAACAATGATTTAACCATGGCTGTTGAAATGACACCAAAACAAATAAAAGAAAGGATCGTTGCTCTATCGCTTGTATTTGGTGTAGTCATCTTCTTCTGGATGGCATTTCATCAAAACGCTGCTGCCATGACCTATTTTGCAAGGGATTATACTTTAACAAGTGTTGGGAAGATTACTTATATATTCTTTGATCTTTTTACCTTGTTGTCACTGTTTCTGTCGATACTGGGTTTGATATTCGCATTTCAAAAGAAATCTTCATCCGCAATCAGGCTTATTGGAGGTATATCGTTTATTGTTTTTGCGGCTTTTACTATATATCGGTTTTCAAATTTCAGCGATTCAAATGCTTTTACACCACAGATGTTTCAGCATTTCAATCCTTTTTTCATTGTGGTTTTAACGCCTCTTGTCATCATGTTTTTTGGCTGGCTCAGTAAAAGAGGTAAAGAACCATCAGCTCCAAGAAAAATAGGAATTGGAATGATCATTGCCGGTTTGGCTTTTGTTCTATTAGCGTTGGCTTCAATAGGACTTCCCAGCCCAAAATCACTTGGAGGTTTAGGCGCTCCTGATCCTTCGAGGGTTTCGACTTATTGGCTAATCACTACCTATCTGATTCTGACAATAGCTGAATTATTTCTGAGTCCAATGGGCATTTCATTTGTATCGAAGGTTTCACCACCCAAATATAAAGGTTTGATGCAGGGTGGCTGGTTTGCTGCTACTGCCTTAGGTAATTACCTGATGGGGCAGGCTGCAGGGCTCTGGGATTTTATTCCGTTATGGATGCTATGGAGTGTTTTTGTGATTTGTTGCTTACTTGCAGCAATATTTATATTCAGTGTTATGAAAAGGTTGGAGAATGTAACCCAATAGATTTTAAAGATTCAACTATCTCCGCCAGGCACATCGCATTGACAGATAAATTGAAGCGCTGAAAGCAGGCACAAGACCATTTAGCCTTCAACTTAGCAATTTGACAAATTGCTTGCGCCCTTTCAGGGCGAAAGCATTTCTTACGTTGACGGCTACGCTCAGAAGACTACGCTCAGCTCTTTAACTTGATATTCAACACAATGTGCTAGGCGTAGTTTGAAACTACGTCCAATTTTTTGTCTTTTTTGTCTGCTTTCAGTTTATTAATGACTTCCTCCTTCGGGAACCTTCAGCCGGTCACCGGCATCTTCCACAACCTGCCGGTACCATTGTTCATCGTATCCGGGTTGTTCAACATGAGGATTTTGCTGACCCGGAACTGCCGTTTTCACGTTACCATCCATAAACCTGGCAAACAGGAAGCCATAGAGCTTTTTCCATTCTGCAACCGTGTTCTCACCCGATTTCACGGAATAGGAAGTGATATACTGAATGGCCTTTTGGGGGCTCTTTTTGTAAAGAGTACCGGCTACCTTGTCTACTTCAATGGTTTCGGCCAGGTATCTTTTTTCAAGTTCCTTCTGTTTTTCCTGAATGAAGGGGATCATGAAGTTGTACCTGGTATAGGCCAGGTTTGACACCTGGTTGAAAACCCAGAAAGCAGCATCGGGACTGAATTTCATCATCGATCCGTTTCCTTTGGCATAAGACGGCGGCACGGCATTCATACCGCAGTACATGGGTGTATATACAGTGCTGTATGTATCATCCACGCCAAACCACAGGATACCGCCAACCGGATCAGGCAACCACGAGCGTGACTGTGTGATAAATGAGAAGCCGGTTTGCTGTGTTGATATGGCTCTTTCGTTCAGGTAGGTTTTCCCGTCTACCTCCCAGGTCATGGGCCGCCACCGTACTATGTTTTTGTTTGGGCCGGCACCAATATCCCTGGTCATATCCAGATCTGTGTCCTGGAAATAATCGCGCATCATGTTGATCACATCCTCAACTCCAAGCTTTCTATTGGCTTTAACCCATAAAGGAAGCCTGTGATTCAGATTTTCGCCTTTGGCATAGTCGGCATATTCATCCATACCATCTGCAATTTTCCTAAACCCCGACCAGACACGGGCATCGCAAAAACGAGCCCCGCTAAAATCAACAGGAGCATAGGCATCGGAAAAGCTGAAATCTTCGTCACGACCATTAAAATAGCCCTTACTCCGGGCGAAGGAAATTACATCTTTTGCGTATAGGCAGTTTTCCGGGTCATTTAGCGGGAAGGTTGTTATTCTGGACTGGTTTGCATGTCCGCACACATATCCTTCAGGGATTTTGCGCGCAACCCAAACCGCCCCCTTATTGCCGGGGCCTTTCCCAATCAACTCCATGATCCATACCTCATTCGGATCGGCAATGGAGAATGATTCGCCGGTGCTGTAATAACCGTATTCCGACATCAGTTGGTCCATCAACCGGATGGCTTCCCTGGCCGTTTTGGCACGCTGTAAAGCTATGTAAATAAGACTTCCGTAATCGATTATTCCCGTAGTATCCTGCAATTCCTCACGACCTGTATAAGTTGTTTCTCCAATAGCAAGCTGGTGTTCGTTCATGTTGCCTATTACCGAGTAGGTGTGCCTGGCCTCGGAAATTTTCCCCAAAAACCTGCCTGTATCCCATTCATATACATCGCGCATGGCTCCTGCCGGATAATCCTTTGCCGGATAATGGTAAAGTTCTCCGAACAATACATGTGAATCAGCTGAATATGAAATCATTGTAGACCCATCCAGGGAAGCTCCGCGGGCAACTAAAAAGTTAGTGCATGGAATTGCATTTTCAACAATGAAAAATGAAAAAAGAATAAGTGTTACAAGATATTTATTTGTCATAGTAATGAATTTGCTGATAAAATTAATATTAAAATGTGAAAGAGATATTGATCATTATCAGGAATGAGTAGAGTAGATTTTTGTTCTTTTAAAGTTTTTTGACATTGCCCCTTAAAAATGTTAAAAACTTAACAAAGTTTTGGCATTTTTAACAAAAGTACCCTTGTACGGAGATGGTTTTGTTGATTATTTTTGCACAGTAGATTGCAGGGAGCTGAATAAAGAATAATTTGATACCTGAACGAAATAGCTAGAGTTTGATTTTCATAATTAGTAGTTTTAGTTAATAATTAGTTTGTTTTTTTGTAGTTAGGGTTAAAGATGGGTGAGTCACAAGCTCACCCATTCTTTATTTAATGTCTGTCCATAAAGTCCCATTTGCTGCGTTACGCTTGCCCGAAAATTGCTCAATTACGAATAAAGTAAACTCCGCATTTTCGGCCTGCGCAAGCCTTGCAAATGGAACTCTCTGAACAGACACATGACCAATTAAACATGCCACCAACTTTATTGACACACTCAATATAAAGGCAAAAGGTTTTCGCTGGCTGATTTTTTGAAGACAATTACGAAACGCCAGATTCCACGTTTTCATTTAAAAATAAAAATCCGACAGGTATCTTGCAACATTGTCCTTATTATCTGTTACATATATTTCAACCGAATGAAGTCTGTTTTTTGCAAGTTTTGATCCGTCAATAGTGTAGGTGTAAAGTTTGTTCTTGGCATCATATTCAAACAACGCCCATTGTTTGTCAATGTAACCGGCATATTTGCGGATGCCTGAAAGTGTATCGGAAATGGTGAATGAGATCACCTGGTTTTCGGCATATTTGTTTCCCGGAATGAAAGCATTTGGCCTGATTTCTGGTTTCACGGTATCAATTGCAAGGGAAAACCAGCCAAATGTCTTGACACGGGCTGTCACAAAACCATTCTTGAATTCACCTCCCTGGCTTGACCAGCTACCGTCTTTGTTTTTACTTACAAGCAACAATTTATCATACAGGTTTGCCTGAGAATCCCTGGCTCTGACAGAGAGAATATAATTATTAAAAAGCGGTGTATACTCATTATGCACCTTGTGCAAAGCAGCATGCATAACCGTATCATTTGTCTTCTCGTAAGTAAAATCAATATTGTCAAACAAAGCTCCCTTGGGAATGGCCACGCGGATATCGGAGTTTTCGAATACATTCAGACTGTCATAATAAAACTTACGTGCGCCAGGCTGTTCACCTGTTTTCACATCTTTCTTTTCCAAAACATGTTCCTGCCTGATATGGAATTTAAGAACAGACTCGTTACCATAGGTATCCCGGACAACAATTGCAACCGGGTGAACTTCCGGATCCGGAAACCGGATGATGCCCCTGTTTACCACCATCTTGTAAATATTCAGCTTGTTATTTGGATCAAGATATAACTTCTGTATTTTTCTGCCCGACGTCATCATTTCTTCATAATCAACATGGCTGTTTATATAACCCTGCGAGGAAAAGGCAATACTGTCGATGCGGCAAAAAAAGACAGGCTTTCTGTCAACCAGAAGGCTGATGGTATAGGGGCCGCATTCATTAAGTGACAGATCGAGATAATCATAAGTCTCCACACCGATCCCAAATGGGCCATTGATTTTGAATGTATCCGGAGAAAGAAAATAAATGCCGTTTTTGCCTTTTGCATGAATCACAATCTTTCTTGCGGTATCATTAATTGTACCGTTGGAACCAAGTGCGCGGATCAACACATTTCGGATTTCAGGTTTTTTACTGTCTTTTATGGGAAACCCATAGATAAGGGGATTATAGGTAACCGTACCCTGGGCATTGCGCAACTCGAAGTGCAGGTGCGGACCGGCAGAATTTCCCGAATTACCGGAATACCCTAACAAAGCACCTTTGCTAAAGGAAAATTGACCGGTATGAGGGGTTAGGTCAACTTCAAACGACTTTTTCCGGTATTGCGCATCTTTAACGTATTTCTCCAATGCCGGTGCAAACCGGTTCAGATGGCAGTATACCGAAACTTTTCCGTTCCTGTGTTTTAAATAAACGGCTTTTCCATAGCCGCCCGTTTGCACTGCAATACGGTAAACATAGCCTGAATCAATCGCCAGAACATTTTTTCCTTCAGTTTGTTGTGTTTTTATATCGATACCGGCATGAAAATGAGCAGACCGGAGCTCACCATAATTTCCGGAAAGGAGAATGGGGATATCTACCGGTGAAGAATAAGTTTGATTAACCCGGGATTGTGCAGACAGTACGTGACTAATAAAAAATAAAGCCAGCAAAAATGAAAAATTATGCATATCTTTAAATGATCTTAATACTGATATATCTGGCTTGTAAAGCTATTATATATATTTTATTTTTTAAGCTAATGTGAATAACAAATGCTATTTTTGCTTTTTGAAATAGAAATTTGAAACTATATTTGTATAAATGGATTCAAGGTCTGACGAGTTATTTACCAGTCTGAAACACAGAGTCAACACTGTGATTTCGCTTTATGAAGAGCAAAAAAGAAAAGCCGAGATGCTGCGGACAGAAAATGCAGAGCTCATAAAGCGGATTGAAGCATTGGAGCATAATTTGGAAACAGTGGATAAGAAATACGAAAATTTAAAAATAGCAAAAGTGTTGTCATCAGTGCCTGATGATGATGTACACGCAACAAAATTACAGGTAAACAGAATTGTGCGGGAGATTGACAAATGTATTGCTCTCTTGAACCGATAAGTATGGAGTTTTATAATGGATGATAAACTGTCAATAAAAGTTAATGTAGCTGACCGATATTATCCGCTTAAAATAGAAAGAAGGGATGAGGAAAAGATCAGAAAGGCTGCGCGGTTGATTAATGAGAAAGTGCTGCAATACAAGCAGCGTTATGTTGACAAGGATGTACAGGATTTTTTGGCGATGGCAGCCCTGC
>CAZLLD010000032.1:1165-40479 GCA_964560225.1 uncultured Bacteroidales bacterium | reverse complement strand
AAACCACCACGGAAACCCATATCTTGCGGTTGTTGTCCAATTCCCCGCTGCAGGTTGAGGTAACCCTGTTGCATACCATTGAACATGTTTCCAAGAATACTTCCATCGATCACCTGAAGTCGTTTTATAAAACTTTTCAGCAGATCAGGGGGCAGAAATTTGACGGGATGATCATTACCGGGGCGCCCATTGAGCACCTCGAATTTGAGGAAGTGGATTACTGGAAAGAGTTGAAGGAGATCATGGATTGGGCCGCGCATCATGTGACTTCCACCATGTTCATCTGCTGGGGAGCGCAAGCCGGTTTATACCATTATTATAAGGTACCCAAATACCACCTGCCTAAAAAGATGTTTGGGGTGTTTGCGCATCAGATCAATAATCCGAAGATACCTCTGGTTCGAGGATTTGATGAAGATTTTCTGGCGCCGCATTCACGGCTTACCGAAGTAAGACGCTCTGATATTGAGCAGATTCCGGAACTGGAAATCGTATCTGAATCTTCACAGGCAGGTATATATATTGTCAAAAACAAAGGTGGCCGTCAGATCTTTGTCACCGGCCATTCGGAATATGACCCCGAAACGCTGAAAGAAGAATACGAACGCGACCTGAAAAAAGGACTGCCGATAGAAATTCCGTATAATTACTTTCCGGACAACGATCCTTCAAAACCTCCGGTTGCGCGGTGGAAAGCCCATGCCAACCTGTTGTATTACAACTGGCTGAATTACTATGTGTACCAGCTGACGCCTTATAATATTAATGAGATAGATTAATCCCAGATTGCCTTTTCTTTCTGCTCTGAATCAGCTCCCTGCAGAAATCGAGTAACTCGTGATCCAGCCTGTCCCACGGCATCGGTTGCCGGGCATGCAGGTCGGAGAAGGGAACATCCCAATGCACCGGTTGGGTATGCGTCAGCCCGGTTTCGGTTCCATAATAAATAATGGGAGGCTGGGGGAGTGAGAACTGAAATTCAAGGGCTTTTTTGAGTTTTTCACGTTGCTGGCCGGCATCGTACAAAAACCGGTTCATATCGTGGTTTTCAATAAACGTGGGCAACAGGTAGTCATCCGGAAATCTCCGGTAATGGTGCTTCATGGAATTTTCCAGTTTATGCATCAGGTCATCCGGATTGTCTTTCCAGGCAATGTATTCCGTGATGCGGTGTCTGAAATAGAAGTCGAGCACACCGTCCATCTCATCAATATATTCACGTTCAATATCCCAGGGTTTGAAGCTGAATAGCCAGCGCAAATACTTCTTCCGGATTCGGATGGTCTTCAGCATGCTGAAATGAACACCCTCCAGCCAGGCTTCACCGATTAAAACAGCTTCGGGATTAACAGATTTTACTTCGTTCCGGAAGGTTTTCCAGAATGAATGGGAGGGGCCAATGGCATGATCGAGCCGGAACCCGTCGACACCCATCTGAAGCCAGTGCCTGGCAGCCCCGGTAATATGATCACGGGCTTCAACGTAATCGAGGTTTATTTTGGGAAGCTCATGGAAATGCAGGAAGCATAAATGGTTGTCATTAAATCTATTGAAGTAAAACCATTTGCGGTACTTGCTTTTCCTGTTATTATTAGCTTCCTGGAAAAAGGGATGCTTGCTGGAGCAATGGTTCGGAACAAAATCAAGCAATACCCTGATGTTTTTGTTGTGACACAGGTCGATCAGGCTTTTCAGATCTTTCTCAGAGCCAAATCGTTTGTCGGTTGTAAAAAAATCGGTAATGTGGTAACCATGATAGGCTGTGGTTTTATACACCGGCGAAAGCCAGATGGTATTGATTCCCAGGTTAACCAGGTAAGGTATTTTTCCGGCAACGCCCTTCAGGTTGCCTCCCAGGAATACCGGTTTGTGCGGGTTCCTGTCTGCCCGGTATCCGGCAAAGCGGTCGACCAGAATGTGGTATGTAATAGCCTCACGGAACCAACCCGATGATTTAAATGTACTTTTTTTTGCCATTGTTGTCATTGCAAAGACAGGTCAAGACCTGTCTCTACGAATCCATTTTTTCGCATTCACAAAGGCCTCGATCCAGGGTGAAACTTCGTCGTTCTTTCGCCCATCGGGGTAGTAGGCCCAGTTCCATGGAAAGGTTGCACGCTCGAGGTGGGGCATGATGGCCAGGTGCCGTCCGTCGGCCGAACAAATTCCGGCAATATGATAGTCAGAACCATTCGGGTTACCAGGGTATTCCGGATAGCTGTACTTCATCGCAACATGATAACGGCTTTCCTCATAGGGCAGGCTGAATTTACCTTCTCCGTGTGCCACCCAGATTCCCAGCCTGCTGCCGGCCAGCGAGCCCAGCATGATGGATTTGTTCTCCGGAATGTCGACACTTAAGAAGGATGATTCAAATTTATGCGATGCGTTGTGCCGCAGTTTTGGCTTTTCGACATGTTCGGGATTGATCAGATCCAGTTCCGCCATTAACTGACAACCATTACAAACACCCAGACTCAGTGTATCTTTTCTGGCATAGAAGTTTTCAAGAGTTTTCCGGGCCTTTTCATTGTACAGGAAAGCGCCGGCCCAGCCTTTTGCACTGCCCAGCACGTCGGAGTTCGAAAAACCACCGACAAATACAATCAGGTTGACGTCTTCCAGATTCTCCCTTCCGGATATGAGGTCGGTCATGTGCACATCCTTTGCGTCAAATCCGGCCAGGTACATCATATAGGCCATTTCCCGGTCACCATTCACCCCTTTTTCACGAATAATAGCAGATTTTATCCCAGTGAACCCCGTTCGCGCTTTACTGATCCCAAACTGACTGAGTTTCCCGGTAAATCCTTCCGGAAACCGGAAATCCAGCACATGGTTCTTGTAATGAACAAAGCGTTTTTCTGCCAGTTCGGGTCCGCTCTGATCCCTGTCCAGTAAATAAGAAGTTTTGAACCAGGTATCTCTGAGCCGGCTCACATCAAAATCAAATTGCCGGCCTGACTTCACCACACGAATCCTGTTATCCTGGCTGTTTCGTCCAATAGTATAGAACCTGATTTGATTATCAGCAAGTATCTTTTCAACTGACGGATTTTCGGCCTGAATGATTATTCCGGGATTTTCACTGAAGAGGATTTTGACCAGGTTTTCTTCGGGTATTTCATCGAGGTTGATTTCCATGCCTGCGTTGGGTGTGGGGAAACACATTTCGAGCAGGGTGACGATCATGCCGCCGGCCGATATGTCGTGCCCGGCCAGCAACAACTCCTGCTCAATCAGTTTTTGAATGGTTTCAAAGGCTTTCAAAAAATAGGCAGGGTCCTTAATCACCGGTGTATCATTGCCACCGAGTGAATTGAGCGACTGGGCAAATGAACTGCCTCCTGTTTTAAACGAATCTGAAGAGAAGTCTATATAAATGATCCGGCTTCCGGGTTTATTGCAGGCAGCAGGTTCCACGGCCCTGGTGAAATCGCTGATTTCAGCGGCAGCGGAAATGATAACCGTTCCGGGAGAATACACTTCAGAGCCGTCTTTGTATTTTTGGGTCATGGAAAGCGAATCCTTACCTGTTGGTATGTTGATCCCCAGTGAAATGGCAAAATCGCCGGCTGCTTTGACTGCGGCATACAAACGTGCATCTTCGCCCTCGCGGCGGCAGGGCCACATCCAATTGGCACTGAGGGATATACCCTTGATTCCGCCTTCTATGGGGGCCCAGATGATATTTGTCAACGCTTCGGCAATGGACAGGACTGAACCATGAGCCGGATTGATGATACCGGCAGCCGGTGCATGACCCAGTGATGTGCCGATTCCCCTGTGGCCGACATAATCCAGCGCCGTGATTGACATGTTGTTAAGCGGCAGCTGCAGCGCGCCGCAGGTTTGCTGTTTGGCCACCAGTCCGGTAACCGACCGGTCAACCTTATTGGTTAACCAGTCCTTGCAGGCAACAGCCTCCAACTGCAGCAGGTTTTCGACATATTCGGGAATCAATTCAATTCGGTAACCGGCATCAGCAAATGACGTTTCAACGGTTCTGTCCTGCATTACCGTTTTGGGCGGGTTGCCAAAGAAATCTTCCAGCTGCAGATCGATGGGTTTTTTCCCGTCTTTGTTGGAGAACACAAACTGATGGTCTCCGGTAGCTTTTCCCACCAGGTAATGAGGAGCTCTTTCGCGATCGGCAATCCGGGCCAGCAACTCTGTATCCTTTTCTTTGAGTATCAAGCCAATTCGTTCCTGTGATTCATTGCCGATGATCTCTTTGTCTGACAGTGTCGGATCACCTATGGGCAGTTTATCAATATGCAGGGTGCCTCCGGTGCTTTCAACCAGCTCCGAGAAGCAGTTGAGATGTCCTCCGGCACCATGATCGTGAATAGACACAACCGGATTTTTGTCGGATTCGGCCAAAGCCCTGATGGCATTGTACACCCTTTTCTGCATTTCGGGATTGGATCGCTGAACGGCATTCAGCTCGATGGAATGATCGTATTCTCCGGTGGCAACCGAAGATACAGCACCGCCGCCCATGCCAATCCGGTAATTGTCGCCGCCCAGCAGGACAATCTGATCACCTTTTTCAGGTGTATCCTTAATGCTGTGTGCTTCATTGGCGTATCCGACACCGCCAGCCAGCATGATCACCTTGTCGAATGCCCAGAATTTACCGTTTTCCGTGTGTTCAAAAGTCAGCAGGCTCCCGCATATCAGAGGTTGCCCGAATTTGTTGCCAAAATCACTGGCTCCGTTGGATGCTTTGATCAGGATTTGCTCAGGAGTCTGGTAAAGCCATTTCCGGGGAGGCAGGTTCTTTTCCCACTTCCGGCCATTATTCAGGCGTGGATAGGAAGTCATGTAGATGGCAGTGCCCGTTAGCGGGAGCGCGCCCCGTCCACCGGCCATGCGATCGCGAATTTCTCCCCCGGTACCTGTGGCTGCCCCGTTAAAAGGTTCAACCGTGGTAGGAAAGTTATGTGTTTCAGCTTTGAGTGAGATCACTGACCGGATGGGCCGCAGCCTGAAATAATCGGGTTTATCCTGCGTGGCAGGGGCAAATTGCATCACCTGCGGGCCCTGGATAAAAGCGCAATTATCCTTGTAGGCGCTCACCACCCGGTTGGTATTCCGGTTGGTTGTGTTCCGGATCATCTGAAAAAGCGACGATTCCTGCTGAACACCGTCGATAATAAAGGTGCCGTTGAAGATTTTGTGCCTGCAGTGCTCTGAATTCACCTGCGAAAAGCCAAAGATTTCACTGTCGGTGAGTTTCCTGCCTATCTTCCCGGACAAGCCCTTGAGATAATCAATCTCCTGCTCGCTCAATGCAAGCCCTTCTTTTACATTATATTCGGCAATGTCATCGATATATTGAATGCTTTCGGGTGTATGTCGAATGGTGAAAATATCCTGGTCGAGTTTTTCGTAATAAACCTGCAGCATGGCATCGTAGGGGTCATGTTTTCCTGCTTTCCGAAACAACTCAATCCGCTCGATCTGCTCAATGCCCATGTTTTGCGTTATTTCAACGGCATTGGTGCTCCAGGGTGTGATCATTTCCTTGCGGGGACCTATAAAACCTCCGGTCAGAGCTTTTTCATCAACAGGAGATGCTTTCCCAAACAACCAGGAGAGCTTTTCAAGTGTTGGCTGATCAATGGATCCGGATGATTTTACCGCGTAAATAAGGGTGTCTTGTGCTTCGAAAAAATAGTTCATGTTTTTATGGAAATATCTTCGGCAAAGTTAGAAAAAGCTCTCAGTACTCAATAATCCTTTCCACATTATTGTTGTGGAGATACTGCCTGATAATCTGCTGAACCTCCCGGTTGTCGGGATAGGAAGAAATGCATTCATGCACAATATCGGGGTTGTACTCCTGAAACGATGGAGTGTAGTATCCGAATCCGATATACTTGCCTTTTTCAATTTTCACTACCGACTTTTCATCCCGGTTTCTTCCTTCGTCAATGATCAGCAGGTTATGATACCCAATGCTGCAAACGTCGATCAGTTTTCTTGCCCTGATGTTGTATTTTTCAGGTGATTCCTTGCCAGTGCAGGCACCTTTACAGGCGCCTATTTCGTAATGAAAGCAGTGATTTTCCGATGGGTAAATACCGCAAAGTTTCTGGCACAGGCTGAATCGTTCGATCATCCGGTTCAAAAAACCATGGGCTTCGGCTTTGGTGGTAAAAGTATTCAGTGGTGAAGTGGGTTTGTTACAGGTTTTTTCCAATGCAAACCGGATATAACCCTGATCGTCAGTAAAGGAGCACAATTCATAGCGAAACATCGACCGGCGCTGTCTTCGGTTAAAAACAGGCTTGTGCTTTTTGATTTCATGAGATTCCCTGAGCAGGGCAATCAATTCGCTGCCTGTGCATTCACAGTCAACATCCGCCACCATGGTCTGCATGCGCATGGCTTTGCCCGATGAATGATTTGAGAAATGAGAAAGCACACGGCTTTTTATGTTTTTGCTCTTTCCAATGTAAACCAGCTCTGCCTGCTGATTGTAAAAATAATAAACACCGGGAACCTCGGGCAGCGATTTCAGTTTTTCCGGATCCAGCAGCGGGTTTTTAATGCCGGCGATTTTACCGGAACCCCCAATGTAATTCGTTTTGTTACGCGATTCTTCCTGCACCAGCATTTCAAACAAGCACGATGTGGCGGCAGCATCGCCTGGTGCCCTGTGCCGTCCGTTGATGGAAATTTTCAGGTCGTCACACAACCTGCCGAGACTGTATGACGGGTGTCCCGGAAGGATCTTGCGGCTCAGGCGTACCGTGCATAACTGCTCTCGCCGGTAATCATAGCCAAGCCGTTGGAATTCACTGCGAACAAAACTGTAATCAAAAGCAACATTGTGGGCTACAAAAACATGATCGCGGGTTAACTCAACCAGATCTTTTGCCACTTCGTAGAATTTCGGGGAACTTGCAACCATTTCATTGGTAATTCCGGTTAAAGCGCTGATGTGATGTGGAATTCTGCATTCCGGGTTGATCAGCGTAGAGAATTCCCGGATTGCTTTTTGCCCGTCATGAATAACAACCGCAATTTCGGTTATTTTGTCCTTTTTGGGATTGCCACCGGTTGTTTCAATATCAACAATTGCATACATGATGGAGGCAAAAATAGCAGATGTAAATGCAAAAAAACCGGTTTTGCCGACCGGTTTTATGAACATCTTTTAACAAAATTTGATTAAGCGCCGCGGGCGGCAAAAATCGATTTAAAGGTGCCGAAAAATATTTTTATGTCATTCCCCAATGACCAGTTCTCCACGTATTCCCGGTCGAGTTGCATCCATTCGTTAAAGGGCACTTTATTTCTTTCGGGTTGGATCTGCCAGGTACAGGTGATACCGGGTTTGATGCACAGGCGCTTCAGATGCCATTCTTCCTGCGCGTAAACTTCGTCAGGCAGCATGGGTCGTGGACCGATCAACGCCATTTCGCCTGTTAATACGTTGTATAACTGTGGGATTTCATCGATGCCGGTTTTTCTCAGGATGCGGCCCACACGGGTTATTCTTGGATCATTGACTATTTTAAAGGCCGGTCCGTCTGCTTCATTCAGTGCTTCAAGCGAGGCTTTTTGTTTTTCGGCATCAGCTACCATCGTACGGAATTTGTACATGTAAAATCTTCTTCCCCTGAGTCCTACCCGTTTCTGCCTGAAAAAAACCGGTCCGTGAGATGTAAATTTGATCAGCAACACAATCAAGGCCAGCATGGGTGATAAAACGAGCAGGGCGGATGCGGCGAATGTTTGTTCAGCAAGGGATTTAAGTGCATATCCAAAACGCTTCCCGGGATTTGTTTCCAGAGCCAGAAACAGGTAGCCGGCAATATCCCTGATGCCTGATACCGGAATCCTCTTTGATTTCATGTAAGGAAGAATCTGAAGGGAAACGCCAAATTGCTGGCATATCGAAGTCAGTTCCACGATGTATTCATCGGGGAGTGATGCGGTGCAGCAAACAATTTCGTCAATGACATCATGCCGCAGGATGCTTCTGATATTGGCATTTATCGGGTATGTTCTTGAATGTTTCGGAAACAGAACCCGGGCAACGGGTGAGTCCGATAGAATGTAGGTAACCTGAACACCCCATTTCTTCTGTGATACCATTTCATAGATCATGTCAAGATGATCTTCATCGGCAATAACCATAAGCTTTTCAGCTTTGCTTTTGCGTCCCTGAAATCTTAACAATCCCTTGGTTCCTTTGGTATTCTTTTTCCTATCCATAGTAGGTTTTCTCATCATTATCTTCATACTGTTACCGTCGGGGAAAGTTGATTATTTGTTATGAGTGTGACAAAAGTGTTGACGAGTTGACCGGGAGGCTCAACAAAAGAATCGACACTGTAGAATAGTGTGATGGTAAGCTGTGGTAATAATGAAGCACTTCTGCTTTTTTTGGAAATAATGACATTAGTCACTATACTGTAGCAGAATATCTAATATTTTTGATGCCTGGTTAAGTTACTTGATTTTGTCCTGTTTTTTTTTATAAGTTTGCTGATCTAAAATTCACAACCCGATAACCAAAATCTGTTTTATATTTTGTAAGCTGAACGTGTGTAGTGAATAAGTTATAAATTGATTTTGGTGCCTGTTATTAAAATTTCATTATTTTTGAAAATTAAAATAATACTATGCCGGAATTTCCTATGAGAAAAAACGAGTCGTTGGAAGAAATGGTGACTCGCAGAAACAAAAGATTGAAAGGATTATTTTCAAGATTCGGGATTAATGTGCGTTTGGTTGGAGACGATAATAAACCGGCTGTTATCAAAGACGAGTCGATTGTATTATCATGTTATGTGAAAAATTTTGATCTGCACTTTACCAAAGAGCCCTTCAGTGATGAAATATTGAAAACAGTGAAGTTGAAGCAGGAACCTGAGATTACGAAATTTGAACTGCTCGAGGTTCTTGAATTATGCCAGCATCGACCTGTTTTTAAAGTAAAACTGGAAGGAAGTGATTTATACCTGGTTGGTTATAATTACCTCAATTCTGAGGATGCCGTTGGCCGCTATCCTGTATTTGCCAAGCATAAACCCAAGGTGTATTTCGATTATGAATATGCACAAAGTGTAGCTGAAAACCTGCGTACTGACGGATACACTGTAGTAATTGAGTAATATAAGGATACTTTCATTGCATACCCGCCTCATCAGCGGGTTTTTTTATGGTTTTTTGCATGATGGTTGATATTTTTTTTAACGTAATTGTGCATTTCGACTAGATTTGTATTTTGAACCTGTATGGAATGAAACATAGGGACAAATCAATTGTGCCGGTTCCGAGACTTTTTTCCAAAAGCAGTCAGACAACTGTTGATTTCAGACAGATCAGTAGTTTTTTCTACGATCAGCTGGTTGATGCTTTCATTTTTTTTACAGCAGAAAATTCCGTTGATTGGGATGCCCAATCATCACCAGCTGTTAAGCTGCGGATTTTGTCGGATAAATTTGTGATCAATGATTATAACGATGCGCTGACGCTTCAGTTTGGGAAAGTCAGAAAATCATTTATCGGAATGTCGTTGGGAGATTTCTTTGGTAACAGCTTTATGCTGAATGTTGACTCATGGGACAAGCTGATCCGCCAGGGAGAGGTATTTGCCGAATTTACACATGAAAAAAGCGAAGGTTCTGTGCTATGGACAGAAGCCAATTACCGGATGATTAAGGATAAAACCGGTAACACTATTGGAATAATTGCTGCACAGCGTGATATTACACAACGAAAACTTGCCTATAAAATATCCGAAGAATCTGAGGAAAGGTTGAGAAAACTGGCGCATCTTTCCTTTCAGGCCATCGCCATTCTTCACCATGGTATGGTGATAGATGTGAATGAGGCCATGATGAAATTAACCGGTTACAGCCGGGATGAATTACTCATTCCCAATACGTTGCCTTCCTGCTTTCAAAAGAATTACGCCAGAAAGCTTTTCAGGAAGAATTGGGATGAACCTGCCGGTGCTTTTGAAACCAAGCTTTACAGAAAAGACAAATCCGTTATTACGGTAGAAATTGATACCCAGATTATCAGTTACAAAAATGAGCCGAATCAGGTAATAGGTATTCTTGACATTTCCAACCGGAAGAAAATTGAAGAGGAGATTGTGAAGCTCTCCATTGCCCTGGACCAGAGTGCCAATGAAATTATCATCACCCGTAAAAACGGGGACATTGAATATGTGAATAAGTCATTTTCAACCATTACGGGTTACCTTCCATCAGAAGTCATCGGAAAAAACCCAAGAATTCTGAAATCGGGAACACATACAGCAGCATTTTACAAGGACTTGTGGAAAACACTCCAGAAGGGACAGCGCTGGGAAGGTGAATTCCATAACCGGAAAAAGAACGGGGAGCTCTACTGGGAGTCAGCTACCATTACGCCCATAAAAAATAAAGATGGTGAAATAGTAAGGTTTATTGCCATAAAGGAAGATATTTCACTTCGAAAGAAAGCTGAACAATCACTGGTTGAAAGTGAAGAGAAATTCAGATCAATGGTTTCAAACATACCCGGAGTGGTATACCGGTGTACCTACAACAGTGATCTTACTTTTCTGTTTGTGGCTGATGCTGTTGAGAACCTTACCGGATACCGGATTTCTGAACTTCTCAATAATCCCGGAAGGTCACTGGCCAGGTTGATTCACCCGGATGACCTGACCCGGGTGAAAAACTCCATTAAAAAAGGGGTAAGTGATTTCCAGCAATACAACCTGGAATGTCGGATCATTACCAAACACAAAACAGTCAAATGGGTATCAAACAGCGGACGTCCGGAGTATAGCAATGACGGAACCATCAAATGGCTCGACGGCTTTCTGATGGATATTACGGAAAGAATTCTGGCACTTGAAGAGCTTAAAAAAGCGAAAATTGCTGCTGAAGAGGCAAATAATGCAAAGTCTGAGTTTTTGGCCAACATCAGTCATGAAATCAGAACACCGCTCAATTCAGTGCTTGGCTTTACAGAGCTTTTAGAAGGTTTAACAAGTGACAGCCAGCAAATCAAATACCTTAACAGCATCAAGGCCAGTGGCAAGAACCTGATGATGCTCATCAATGACCTGCTGGATCTTTCGAAAATCGAAGCCGGTAAAATGACCCTTCACTTCACCTTCTTTGATATCCGACGGCTGCTTGATGAAATCAGGAATGTGTTTTCACTTAGGGTCACCATTAAGGGAATCGGGTATATTGAAAAACTTGACAAGCAGTTTCCGGCTGAAATTAAGTTTGACGAAGTCCGGCTCAGGCAGATCCTGATCAATCTTGTTGGCAATGCCGTGAAATTTACCCATCATGGTGAGATTAACATTGTTGTTAAGTGTTCTAAGATGATTGACCGTAAGGATAATCCTACCATGCGGCTGGAAATCCTGGTGAAGGATACGGGCATTGGGATTCCTGAGAATTCGTTCCGGCTGATTTTTGAATCGTTCCGTCAGCATTCACAGCTTGATTCACGAAAGTACGAAGGAACCGGATTGGGTTTGGCAATTACAAAAAGGCTTGTTGAAGCAATGAAAGGGAATATCAGCCTGCAGAGCAAAGTAGGCAAGGGGAGCACCTTTAAAGTGGTTTTTCCGCATGTGGAATATTCCGAGGTGAGCACCAATGCCATCACTGTGCCATACATACCTGAAATCAAAACCAACAAGGAAAATGATGCAGCTCCTGAAAATCCGGAAGAAAGGAGCCCAATCAATTCCGATGAAGATAATTTGGGTGTGCGAATTGTGAGGAATTCGGATTTCAGTCATTTAATCCGTTGTTTTGAAAATGAATTGACCGACCAGTGGAAGCTATTTGAAAAGAAACAACCACTCAGAGAAATACAATCTTTTGCACAGGAGATAATCAATCAGGGTAAAATCTTCAAAATTGGTTTTATTCAGCAATATGGCGAGCAGCTCTTAGCCACTATTGAGAACTTCGATATAGAACAAATGAGAATCAAACTTGACTATTTCCCGGATCTTCTGAAACAAATGAAAAAAATAGTACATGAGAATAAATGAACAGAGTATTCTTATTGTAGATGATGTACCCAAAAACATACAGCTGCTTGGAAGCATACTGAAAGAGGAGGCCTACGAGTTGGAATTTGCTACCAGCGGAAAAGAAGCGCTGGAATGGCTTGATTCAAGACCCTTTGACCTGGTACTCCTGGACATCATGATGCCTGAAATGGATGGGTTTGAGGTTTGCCGGAGAATAAAAGAAAATCCGGCTACGCGCGAAGTATCTGTGATATTTCTCACTGCTAAAGCCGACTTTCAAAGTATCATCCAGGGATTTGAAACCGGTGCGGTTGACTATATAACAAAACCTTATAACCGGAAGGAATTGCTGGTTCGTGTGAAAACACACCTGACGCTGCAGCAACAGCGAAAGCAACTTGAACTCACCTCAGCATTTGAAAAGAAGATATTTTCCATTATCGGGCACGACCTGAGAAGCCCCATGGGCAATATCCGAACCTATATTGATGCGTTCCTTCAGGTGAATAGCGAACTCGATGAGAACGTCGTGACCCTGTTGAAAGATTTGTACCTGCTGTCGGACAATGCCTTTAATCTTCTCGAAAACTTGTTGAACTGGGCCAAGAGTCAGTCAGGTATTATTGTCTGCCGTCCGCAGCAAGAGGATATTTCCCAACTGATCAGGAATGTTCTTGCACTCTTCTCAGTGCAGGCTGAAAATAAAAAGATTTCACTGACTTATGAAGGTACGTCCCAAACCAATGGCTACTTCGATCCGGAACTCATTTCAGTTGTTATCCGTAATCTGGTATCCAATGCTTTGAAATTCACACCTCGTGGTGGCCAGATCGTCATCAAAGCACAACATGCCCAGGAAAATGAATCGGAAAGACTGATCATTCAGGTTGCTGATACCGGAACCGGCATGTCAAAAGAAACACTTGACAACCTGTTGAATAAGAACTTTCATTTCACAACTTACGGAACCGACAATGAAAAAGGATCAGGATTGGGTTACCAGTTGTGTGAGGAATTTGTCCGGTTAAACCAGGGCAGCATCCGTGTAGAAAGCAGTCTGGGATCGGGCAGTACCTTTTTCGTTAGTTTGCCGGTTCATGCTGCCGGAAGCCAGAAATTGCCTGCAGATTAGCTTGAGTAAAAATGAAGCGCCGGTTCATATACCGACAGGAAGGCGTTTTCTACCTGCCGGTTAATTTTGCTGTACAAAACCGGAAAGGGATTTTCATGTGTATAATCATAAGGGAAATCCACCATTCTAAATTGTTTTGACCGGAAGAACTGCTCGCCTGTTGCCTCTCTGATGCCAGCAACCGGCATGATCCTGTCGTTCTGCATGGCAATCACCATCAGGTTTTTGCTGAACGCTGCCATAGCCTGCTCTCTTTCTTTTGCAAACATGCCGGGAATGATCAGCGATCTGAATGCGCGGCCAAAGCTTCCTTCTATTCCGGGCATCTGAAGCTCATTAAGAAACCCCGTACTTTTTGTGACTGCATCTGTATAAAACCTGAGAATGGTTTTAAAGGCCACACTGTCCATGATAAACCTGGAAACCCCTTTCATTCCGCTGAACAACGATCCCCCTGCGAAAAATACAATTTTTGACTTATCCAGTATCCCTCCAGGGTTGCTGATCATCAAGGCCTGAACCAGCATGCAACTGATGGAATAGGCAAAGATGTCGGTTGATGTTCCGGCCTCAAACAGCAGGTGCTCTCCTTTCTTAATTTGCCGGATCAGTCTGATCAAATCCTGGATGCTCTGTTGACCTGAAGAATAAAAACGCAGTGGATTTTCAGTAAGTCTTTCACTCAACGCCAGGTTGACTACAGAGGCCTCCTGAACCTCTGAGAAATTTCTTTTCCTTACTTCAAGCAAACCGGCCATTTTCCGGCTGTCTGTCCATTCGGGCAATCCCCGGTTAATATGATAAGAAAGCGGAAACATCAACACGGCTTTGCCGGTTCTTTCAGAAAGCATTCTGGCTCCCGTTAAATGCTTGTGCCACGTTCTTTCATTCAATCCGTGCAACAAAATGATCACCTGACCGGCCTTTTTCTTTCCTTCGGGCATAATCACCGGGTAACGAAAATGCACATTCTCCTTGATTTGCACTTCTTCTGGCTGACCTTTTAACTTTTCTGGTGCACTGGGGGAGGAATGAAACTCCTGATTAATTATCTTCAATTCAGTTTGAGGTATCTTTATTTCATCCTGACTCAGGTCAAATATTCCCTTTAGCTGCTGATAGTTTTCAATGAAATTCATGGGTGTCATTTTGTACAACAAAGTAACAGTCCCCAAATTACTTTTTGAAAAATATGGTTTTCAGACAGTAAGCAGGGGATTAAACAGCATCCTGAGGGGTAAAAGTTTGCATTGTGGGGTGAAAAATGACTATTTGAATAGAATATATTTCACCCCAGTATAAAATTACCTACCTTTAAAGCCAATTAATTATAAGGTATATATGCTCCCCTGGGAAAGAAAGATACCTGATTACCTGACTGATAAAAAGAATATCGTCAGCTTTATTCTGTTCACGGCAGCCTTTGCTCTCGTCTTTATCAACATTTATGCGCCCTTTGGAGTTGACAAGTGGCTCAATGTCAGCGATGTTGAATTTTTTCTTTATTCCAGCCTTGTCATACTGATCGGCATGCTGGTGATTGTGATCAGCCGCATCCTGATGTATATGGTCACGCGCCGGAAATCAATTACCTATGGCACCTATGCATTGTGGATCGTAGCGGAAATTGTCGTGCTGGCTCTGGTTTATACCTTGATTCAATGGTATTTTCTGCATGTGGGAAATGATTTTCTCCAGATCCTCAAAAACTCGGTGCGCACCACTGCCTACATCATCCTGCTTCCATATGTGATTTCGTGGCTCTATCTGTCATTTAAGGATAAGTACATGACACTGGAAAAAATGGAAAACAACCGGCTTGCAGGTGAAACAGACAGTGTTTCATTAAGGAAGGCCGGTTCTTCACTGACAATGATACCCTTTCATGATGAAAAAGGGGTTTTGAAATTCTCAATTAAAAAAGACGACCTGCTGTATATTGAAGCAGCCGACAATTACATTATTATTTATTATCTCGATCACCAGAAGCTTTCGAAATATATGATCCGGAATACACTAAAAAAGATTGAAATGAATTTACCCGAAGCAGGACTGGTTCGATGTCACCGCTCCTACATGGTAAACATTGATAACGTGAAATTCATCCGGAAAGAAAAAGAAGGTCTGATCATTGGTTTTGATTCTCCTTCAGATATCATGGTACCCATTTCGAAAACCTACCTGGATGTGTTTGTAAAACGGCTTTCACGCTATTCTGGCATGGGAGAAAACTAAGTGAAGCCAAAAACGCAACAATATGACCGGAATAATTGTTACTCAATAAGAATCTGCAATTACAGCAGTAATTATTAATCGGTAAACATGTAAACAACAATGACTAAAATGAACAAAATGCATTTTGATACACTGCAGATACACGCTGGTCAGCAACCTGATCCTGTGACCCATTCCATAGCCGTTCCCATTTACCAGACAACCTCATACGTGTTTGATAACTCGGATCATGCCGCCCGGCTTTTCGGACTTAAAGAATCAGGTAACATCTATACCCGGATCATGAACCCTACAACCGATGTGTTTGAAAAGCGCATGGCTGCCCTTGAAGGTGGTGTGGCTACCCTGGCCACCTCATCGGGTCATGCGGCTCAATTCATTGCCCTCACGAATATCCTGCAGGCCGGAGATAATATTGTTTCCACATCCTACTTGTATGGAGGTACCTATAACCAGTTCAAGGTGCAACTGGCCCGGCTCGGTTTTCAGGTTCGTTTTGTGGAAGGTGATGATCCGGCCGGCTACGAGAAGAAGATCGACGATCGCACCCGGGCCATTTATGTGGAAACGATTGGCAATCCGCGCTTTAATATTCCTGATTTCGACGCATTGGCAGCCATGGCACAAAAGCATGGTATACCTCTTGTCGTTGATAACACTTTTGGAGCCGGTGGTTACCTGTTCCGCCCCATTGAGCATGGCGCTAACATTGTAGTTGAATCGGCTACCAAATGGATCGGGGGCCACGGAACCAGTTTGGGTGGCATCATCGTTGATGGTGGCAACTTCAACTGGGCTAACGGCAAGTTTCCTATGTTCACCGAACCTTCTGAAGGATATCATGGATTAAAATTTTGGGAATCATTTGGTCCGTCGGGTGATAGACCAAACCTGGCTTTTATTACCCGGGCACGGGTTGAGGGATTGCGCGATTATGGCTCCACGTTAAGTCCGTTTAATGCCTTTTTACTGCTCCAGGGCTTGGAAACGCTTTCGCTGAGAGTTCAACGGCATGTGGATAACGCCATGGAACTTGCCCTCTGGCTGAACAGCCACCCCAAAGTTGAACATGTTGATTATCCAGGACTTCCTGACAATCCCTATCATGCTCTTGCAAAAAAATACCTGAAGCATGGTTATGGTGGTGTGCTGGCGTTTACGGTAAAGGGAGGAAAGAATGCCGGCGACCGTTTGGTAAACAATGTGAAACTGATCAGCCACCTCGCCAATGTGGGCGATGCCCGGTCATTGATCATCCATCCGGCTTCCACTACACATGAACAGCTCAGTGAAGCTGAACAAAAGAGTTCAGGCGTGGTGCCCGGCTCACTGAGGTTTTCGGTGGGACTGGAACATGTTGATGATATTAAAAACGACCTCGAAATGGCTTTGAGCAAAGTTTAAGGCACCTGCGATCGGGCATATAATAGGGGTATTCAACAACCGGAAACCGGCAGAAGCCTTATATTTTTATTGCTGATAACCAATATTTGTCATTGATTGGTGTCATTTTTCGTGATATATTGCAGGTTTAATATTTCCGACTGATTAAAAACATTATTATTTAATCCTATGAAAAACATTCCTGTTATTTTTGCAGCCTTGATGTTTCTGGCACTCACAAATTGCAAAAAAGAAAAAATGGCTGAGAATCCCTTCCTGACACCCTACAATACACCCTTTGATGTTCCACCCTTCGATAAAATCGACACCACGCATTACATGCCTGCTTTTCTGGAAGGCATGAAACGTGACTCTCTGGAGATAGATAAAATAACCAGCAATCCGGAAGATCCTTCATTTGAAAATACCATTCTGGCATTGGATCGTTCGGGCGAATTGCTTACCCGGGTGGCCAAGGTTTTTTACAACCTGAACAGCGCCAACACCAATGAACAGATGCAGATCATTGCCCGGGATATCACGCCATTGATGTCGAAACACCGTGATGACATTGCCCTGAATGAGAAACTCTTTCAGCGGATCAAAGCAGTGTATGATAAGAGGAACGATATGCAGCTGGATTCCCAGCAGATCCGGGTAACTGAAAAGTATTACCGCGATTTTGAGCGGATGGGTGCAAACCTTCCTGAAGATAAGAAAGAAGAACTTCGTAAGATTAATACGGAATTGTCCATGCTGAATCTTACATTCGGGCAGAACCTGCTGGCTGAAACCAACAAGAATTTCAAACTGGTGATTGAAGATTCGGCCGACCTGATTGGCCTGCCAGTCGGCGTGGTCGCCGCTGCTGCTGATGCGGCTGCCAGTGCCGGTGTTAAAGGATGGGTTTTCACACTTTCCAAACCAAGCTGGATACCGTTCCTGCAGTATTCCGAAAAACGTGATTTGCGTGAAAAACTATACAGGGCTTACTTCATGCGTGGTGACAATGGAAATGAAAATGACAACAACGAAATCGTATCCAAGATTGTCAACCTGCGCGTTCAGAAATCCAAGCTGCTGGGTTATGCCACCTTTGCCGATTATGTGCTCGAGGAAAACATGGCCAAAACTCCGGCCAATGTTTATGATTTCTTAATGAACCTGTGGAAACCTGCATTGGCTAATTCGAAAAAAGAAGCTGCAGAAATGCAGAAGATCATCGATCGTGAAGGTGGCAAGTTCAAATTGCAACCGTGGGATTGGTGGTATTATGCCGAAAAGGTCAGAAAAGAGAAATATGACCTCGATGAAAGCGCCTTGCGTCCCTATTTCAGCTTGTCGAATGTACGTGATGGCATGTTCATGGTGGCCAACAAGCTGTATGGCGTTACCTTCACCAAAAGAACCGACCTTCCGGTATACGAAAAGAATGACGTGGAAACATTTGAAGTGAAGGAAGCTGATGGCAAATCCGTGGGAATTCTCTATCTTGATTATCACCCGAGAGACGGAAAAGATGCCGGTGCCTGGTGTACTGATTATCGGTCAGCCATTCAGGAAGGCGACAAACGTATTGATCCGGTTGTTTCCCTGGTATGCAATTTCACACGTCCTTCAGGCAATGTACCTGCTTTGTTAACCTGGGATGAGGTAACAACATTATTTCATGAATTTGGCCATGGGCTGCATGCCTTGTTTACTCAAGGCAAGTATTACCGTACTGCAGGCAGTGTACCGCAGGATTATGTTGAATTACCCAGCCAGATCATGGAAAACTGGGCAGGTGATCCTGAGGTGCTGAAAGCCTATGCAAAACATTACGAAACCGGAGCCGTCATTCCGGATGAACTGATCAGCAAGATCACGAAAAGCGGGAAATTCAACCAGGGTTTTGAAACCGTGGAATACCTTGCGGCTTCACTGCTTGATATGGATTACCATACACTGGGATCACCCATGACCATTCCGGCTGAAGAATTTGAAAAACAGGCCATGAGTAAAATCGAACTGATCAGCGAGATCCTCCCCCGGTACCGCAGCACCTACTTCGCCCATATCTTCGATGGTGGATATGCCGCAGGATATTATGTGTATATCTGGGCTGCAGTGCTTGATGCCGATGCCTTCCAGGCATTCAAGGAATCGGGGAATGTATATAATCCTGAGCTGGCTGCAAAATTCAGAAAACATTGTCTGGCTGAATCAGGTGATGATGAAGGAATGGTGCAGTACCGCAAATTCAGGGGACATGATCCTGCCGTTGATGCGTTGCTGATTAAGAGGGGGCTTAAATAGCGATTGCATTAAGAATTAAAGTCTTCTTGCACAAACTTAAAGACAATTTTTTCGTATAAAACGGGTTATCTAATAAACCTAATTGATAAACGTTATGAAAAAATTGTCTTTGTTTTTTGCAGTTTCCCTGATTATGTTGTTGTCACTTGTATCCTGTGAGAAATCAGATTCTGATGAAAAGAAACCTTTTATTCTCACCGGTGGAGCTGTGGCAAGTTACCAGGTGGCAAAACAGGAGGTGCTCAGGTCAATTCCTGTTGAGTATATTAATGCAGCCCGTAATAATCTCCATGTTGCCTACCAGCATACATCGCATGGCACCCATGTTTCTTTTGGCATGTTTGGGTTGCAGGATTTTAAGGATGGTGATGATGTTCTGTATGGAATTACCAACAACAATCCAACAACAAATAAATTGGATTTCAGAGACAAAGTGATGGACAATTATGGAACACAAGCTATTCATGCTGAAGATCTGGGGAATCCAAATGAAACCAATTTCATTCAGGCTACGCGTAATTATCTTGATGATCCTGATAATGCCGAGATTAATGTGGTCATGTGGTCATGGTGCAGTATTTACAATCATAATGTAAGTGATAATTACCTGCCGGGTATGCAAACCCTCATCAATGAATATGGTGTTGGCGGAAGTAAAGTTGGAACAGGATCAGGCAAGCGGGCAAATCCGGTCACTTTTATTTTCATGACGGGTCATGCTGAAAAAAACAGCAATGTAGGTACTAGAAGACCCAAAGTACAGGCCGAAACAATAATCTCCTATTGCAATGAACACAACTATTACTGTCTTGATTATTATGGTATTGATACCCATGATATGAACGATAATTATTGGGAGGATACCGGAGACAATGGTAATTCAGATGCATATGGCGGTAACTTTTATATAGATTATCAGGGTGATAACATTGAGGGAGAAGGTTATTATTTTAACAAAAACAGTCCGGGATCTTCCACCGCAACATGTGGCGATCATAATACCCAGCATATCACGGCAAATCGAAAAGCATATGCCATGTGGTATATCCTGGCTATGATTGCAGGGTGGGATGGAGTTACAGCCGAATAGTCTGTAACCTACTACCCTATGCTGAGCGTAGTCTCCTGACTACGCTCATTTTTTTGCCGGCACCGCGATCTGTGTCCGTTCAGATCAATACAATTCAAACACAGCTTCGATCTCAACAGCAATGTTCATAGGCAGAAACATGCCTACGGCACTGCGAACGCCAATACCGTTGTCTTCGCCAAATACCTCCGCCATCAGCTCGCTAAAACCATTGATCACAGCCGGATGCTGACCGAATTCGGCTGTGCTGTTTACCATGCCCAGTACCTTTACGATCCGCTTGATCTTGTTCAAATCTTCAATCTTACTTTTTATGGTAGATAACATGGTGAGGCCGACCTGACGCGCAGCCATTTTGCCTTCTTCCAGGCTCATGTTTTCTCCCAGCCTGCCTGTAATCAGACTTCCGTCGTTTCTGAGCGGTCCCTGGCCGGAAACATATAAGAATTTATCAATGATTAACACCGGCTTGTATACACCCACCGGTTTGGCAGCCGGAGGTAAAACTAGACCAAGCTCTTCAATACGTGATTCGGGTTTATTGTTCATGTTTTTATAGAATTAAAGTAAGTTTAACTTTCTCTGCTGCTGTTCATTAGTAACTGAATGGCATTCTTCATGGAGCCTGCCCTGATCATACCGGAAGTGTTGACAAAGAAAATTTCATCAGCGTTGGCAATGGTATTGAGCCGGTGCGCAATGACAATTTTGGTGGTTGATTCCGGCAAACGTTTCAGAATGCTTTCTAACTGCTGTTCGGTAACTGTGTCGATGTTGGCAGTTGCTTCGTCAAGGATGAGCAATGACGGCTTGCGCAATACGACCCGCATAAATGCAACCAATTGCTTTTGTCCCAGGCTCAACGATTCCCCTGAATTATTAATCCTGGTTTCAAGCCCGTTCTCAAAGCGTCCGAGCAAATCATCCAGTCCCTCTCTTTTGATCATTTCCTGCAGTTCTTCATGAGTCAGACCTTCCAGATTTCTGTTGCCGTAAAGGATGTTGTCCTTCACCGTACCGGTGAACAGAAAGGGTTCCTGCAGAATGAAACCTATGATTTCTGAGCGTTCTTCCGGTGAGTACGAACGAATATCTCTGCCGTTGAGCAATATCATGCCCTTGTCGGGATCGTACAACCTGGCAATCAGGGAAGCGGTGGTGGTTTTTCCTCCTCCGGTAGGCCCAACAAAGGCATAGGTTTTGCCTTTTCCCAGGTCAAAACTTGCCTGGTGAAGAATTGCTTTTCCGGGTTCGTAACCAAAGGTAACCTGATTGAAGCTCAGTACGGCCTGGTTGTTACCCGGCTTTTCAATCGGCAATACCTTCAGGTTTGTTTCCATGGAGAGTATTTTGGAAATTCGGTCCCATCCGGCCAGTGCAATCTGGAAATTACTCCATAGCGCTGCCAGTTGTCTCAACGGATTATAAAAGTTGTTGATATAGGCCAGGAAACTGATCAACAATCCCAGTGTAAAAAGCTTTTTTGATACCAGGTAAATTCCCAAAGCCAGAACCACCATTTGGCCCAGGTTGGAGAAAAATCCATAGACCGGAATGAAAAGGCTGTTGGCCAGACTCGACTTTATAGCTGCAACATAGTTTTCTTTATTAACTTCGCTAAAGCGCTCCCTGAAGTAATCGCGCCGGTTAAAAGCAATGATTACCTTGAAATTTGTTAGACTTTCCTGAATTTCAGCACTCATGTTCCCAGTACTGGCCAGATATGCGGCATTCAACTTTTTAACCCAGGGGGTGATGAACCTGCTGAAAAGTAACAGTACAACCGCCGGAATCAGTGAAGCAGCTCCCAGCTGAAGATTTATTGAAAGCAAGAAAATGCCGGCTCCGGTCATGATAAACAGGCTTCCGATAAATTGCATGAGTGACTGGGAAAAGAACTGGTTTAACTTGTCGGTGTCGTTATTGATCCGGGAAATCAGGTCGCCGGCTTTATTCTCATTAAAAAATGCAATGGGCAGTTCCTGCAGTTTGATGAATATGTCGTTGCGAAGTCGGAACAGCATACGTTGACCTATGCCACCCATCATCTTGGTTTGCAGGTAATTGGCAACAAGAGCTACCAGGTACATTCCGAGCAGGATACCACCAAAGAGCAGCACACCCTGGTAATCCTTTTGCTGAACATAATGATCAACCGCATAGCCAATGAGCAGGGGGGCAAAAAGAACAATAACTGAATAGATCAGAATGACAATGAGTGCCGCAATCAGGTTTCTTTTTTCTCCGGCAAGAATAAGCAACAGTTTTTTAAGCGCAGCAAATGTTTTGGTGCGTTTCGCCTGCTCATCTTTATTGATATTGAGATTATACACCATAAATACTGGTACTGCGTTGCGAATTGTATATCTGCATGTATTCCGGACAGGTTTCCAAAAGGGTGCAGTGGTCTCCGGTTGCAATAATTTCTCCTTCCATCAGCAGGATGATTTGTTCATAATTTTTGATGGAGGCTATTTTCTGTGCCACGGCAATGATTGTTATTCCCGGATAATTCTGCTGGATATTATTCATGATGCGCTGTTCAGTAGCCTGATCCACACGGGCAGTAAAATCATCCAGCAACAGAATCGTTGGATTGAGAGCGAGTGCCCGGGCCAGCATCAGTCGCTGTTTCTGGCCCCCTGAAAGATTTGTCCCCCGCTCGGAAATCATCGTGTCCAGCTTTTCGGGCAGGCTGTCAATAAAGCTTTTCAATTCTGATGTTGCTATGGCTTTCTCAAGCACGTCATCGGGTATCTGCTGGCTGAAGGCAATGTTTTCGCGTACCGACAGGTTGAAGATAATGCTGTCCTGAAATACCAGGCCAACCTGCCTGTAGAAATTCTCTTTGCGGTAAGCCTCTATGCTTTTTCCATCAAAAAGGATTTCACCCTGCGTAGGCTTAATGAGTCCCGTAAGCAGGTAAAGCAGTTGAGATTTACCTGCAGCTGTAGGACCAATTATGGCAGTATTGGAACTGCGGCTGAAATTCAGGTTGACTTGATTCAGCACCGGTTTGTCACCATAAATCACCGTCACATTGCGAAGTTCAATTGTCCCCGAAATCAGGTCTGTGCAATTCCCTGCTTCTTCTGTTTCTTTGGTGTCAAGTATTTCCCTTACCCGCTGATACGATGCACTTGCATGAGCAATGAGGTTGCTCATGAATCCGATGATGATGATCGGGAAGATCAAAATAGTAATGTAACTGTTGAAGGCTGCAAAATTACCCAGCGTCATGTTGCCCGATATTACCATGTGGCCTCCAAAAACCAATACAGTAAGTATTGCCAGGTTTGCCACGAAATTAATGACAGGAATAAGTGCGGCAAACAAGCTGAGGATGGATAGCCCCAGGTCTTTTGACGTAGTATTGGCATCCACAAATTTGCGGTACTCGGGTATTTGCGAATTAAGAATCCTGATCAGTGAGGCCCCCAGAATACTTTCATTGATCACCCGGTTCAGCCAGTCGATAACCTCACGGCTCTTTCGGAACAACACCCTGACCCTGCGAAGCACGATGTAAAATGCGGTACCCACTATGGGTATGATGCATAACACAGCCAGTGCCAGTTTCCAGTTGATCAGCAGCAGCAATACGCTGGCACCCACCAGCATGAACAGGGAAGAAATAATTGAGGATACTGCCTGGGCTACGAATGTTTTTATGGAATCAATATCGGAGGTGAGGTTTGTTAATAGTTTTGAAGGATTGGCGCGAATTACGTAGGCGTATGATTGTCTGGAAACAATTCCGGCAACGCGCTCCCGAAGATCTCTTGCGGTTTTTTCAGCTGCATAGGTCTGAACAACGCCCTGCAGGTAACTGAAAAACATAATCAGAACCGCTGCCAGGGTGAACCTGATAACTATTGTGTTAATGGAGAAATCACCGTGACTAAAGGAATCGATTGCTTGGGAGATGATGAGTGGGATCAGCAAATTCAGCGCGTTTCCCAGGACGGTAAACAGAACAAGAAGTGCTACCAAACCCGAGTAAGGCCTGAGTAGCTGAATAAGCGAGTTTTTTCCCTCGTTGCGGTATGTATGCCGATCGTCCTTGCTCATGAATTACCTTGTGAATGCGTTTGTAAAGAAACAACAAAAGTTGTTTGTGTCATATCATTTCATTCATTTTAAAATATGACTTTCAATACCACCCCGACGGGGTGGAGTAGAAATATACCTGGCGTGGAATACCCACCCCGTCGGGGTGGTTAACCGGGACAGTTCCGTTAGGAACCAAATATGGTTAGAAAAGAAAAGTCACCTCTCAACTCACAAAGTCCCGTAGGGACGCAATAAATATTGGATAGTATAAAATCCGAGAAATTTTACCCGGACAACAATGAAAAAAAGTATAGTATTTTTTGCAATTGAAAAATATGTGTAGTATATTTGTACTATAAAACTATTACAATAATATATTACTACAATGATTAAGTTTGTATTGGACCCAAAGACAGGAACTCCCTTCTACCGTCAGATCATTGATCAGATCAGGTTTGGCATTGCCTCGGGCAAACTGGAGGTAGGAGAGCAGTTACCTACGGTCAGGTCGCTTGCCGTGGAACTTAAAGTGAACCTGAACACTGTTGCCAAAGCTTATAAAGAGCTGGAAATACAGGATATTCTGGATAGCCATCAGGGAACGGGCACTTTCATCAACAAAAGTGAAGTCATCATGACAGAAAAGGAAAAGCAGGCTAAAATTCAGGATATCTGCAGGGAATTTATGACCATAGCATTCAATTATGGTTTTACGATTGAGGAAATCATTCACGAACTACAAAAACATAATCGCCATGAAAACTAAAATCATCACCAAGAATTTGTTTAATCCCGTTTCAATAACTGTGTTGTTGATTCTGGTTGGGATTTGGGTTGCCTTGTATGAATTCGAAATAATTTCAGGCCCAGTTTTAGGTGCTTTGCTGGTTGTATCCCTGCTTTTTGCCTCATCCATTCAGATAGCTGATCAGTGGGAAAAGGCTGTGGTGTTACGAATGGGAAAGTTCCGGGGATTGAAGGGGCCGGGTTTGTTTATGATCATTCCTATTATTGACCGGATCATGGATTATATCGATCAGCGTGTCAGGGTAACTGATTTTAATGCTGAACAGACGCTTACTAAAGACACGGTTCCGGTTAATGTGGTTGCAGTGCTGTACTGGACTGTTTGGGATGTGGAAAAATCGGCACTTGAAGTACAGGATTACAATGCTGCAATTGAATACCTGGCACAAACCGGACTTCGTGACATCATCGGAAAACATGAACTGGCTGAATTGTTGCAGGACCGGGAGAAGATTGCATCCGCGCTGCAAGTTGTGCTGGATGAAAGTACCAATCCCTGGGGAATTACGTGCCAGACCGTTGGTATCAAAGAAATTACCATTCCTCAGGCACTGGCCGATGCCATGAGCAAGCAGGCTCAGGCAGAGAGGGAAAGACGGGCACGCGTTATCCTGGGTACAGCTGAAACTGAAATAGCTGAAAAGTTTGCCAAGGCCAGCGAGGAATACGTGAACAATCCTGTAGCATTGCAGTTGCGTGCCATGAACTATATCGGGGAAGGACTGAAGGAAAAAGGTTCTCTGATCATTGTTCCGAGCACTGCCCTCGATTCCATGAACCTGGGAACTTTTAGCGGACTTTCCTCGTTGGGCAAAATTCAGGGACAGGATCAACAAGCCGGATGATTTCAGACACCCCGACGGGGTGGGGGTACCCCGTCGGGGTATACCCACCCCGTCGGGGTGTATTTATAAATTTTTACGAACAGGGTGCTTGAAATTCTATATTGCAGGGGTATATTTGCCCGATTATTTCAACGTGCAGAATCATTTAACACCATGGCAAAAATTAAAGATATTAACAAGGTACTCATCATTGGGTCGGGACCCATTATCATCGGACAGGCATGTGAATTCGACTACTCGGGCACACAGGCCTGCAAAGCGTTACGGTCTCTTGGTTATAAAATAGTACTGGTCAATTCCAACCCGGCTACCATCATGACCGATCCCGGCACTGCCGATATCACCTATATTGAACCATTAAATGAATATGCCCTCACCGAGATCATCAAAAAGGAAAGGCCGGATGCACTTTTACCAAACCTCGGAGGGCAAACAGGTCTTAATCTGTCGTCACAACTGGCAAAAAGCGGAGTTTTGGAAAAATACAATGTGCGCGTGATCGGCGTAAATATTGATGCCATTGAAAGAGGAGAAGACCGCGTTGCTTTTAAAGCTACCATGGACAGGCTGGGTATTGAAATGGCCAAAAGCACAGCCGTAAATACCATTGAGGATGCCGAGAAAGTTGCTGAAAAAATGGGCTATCCGGTTGTGATCAGGCCCGCCTATACCATGGGCGGCACGGGTGGCGGACTCGTATATAATGTAGAGGAACTCCGAACGGTGGTGAGCCGTGGCTTGTCGGCCAGCATGGTCAACCAGGTACTGGTGGAGGAATCCGTGCTGGGATGGGAAGAGCTTGAGCTTGAAGTGGTGCGGGATGCCAAAAATAAAATGATTACGGTATGTTTCATTGAGAATGTAGATGCCATGGGTGTTCACACAGGTGATTCATTCTGCACTGCACCCATGATGACCATATCCACTGAGCTGCAGAAACGGCTTCAGAAATATGCCTACGATATAGTTGAAGCCATAGAGGTAATTGGTGGTACCAATGTACAGTTTGCCCACGATCCGAAAACCGGCAGAGTTGTTGTTATCGAGATCAATCCGCGTACTTCCCGTTCTTCTGCCCTGGCTTCAAAGGCCACCGGTTTTCCGATTGCACTGGTTTCATCCCTCCTGGCAGGCGGTATGGCGCTTGATGAAATTCCTTATTGGCGCTGCGGAACACTTGATAAATATGAGCCATGGGGCGATTATGTAGTAGTGAAATTTGCACGCTGGGCTTTTGAGAAATTCGAGGGCCTCGAAGACAAACTGGGAACCCAGATGCATGCTGTCGGCGAAGTGATGAGTATTGGTAAAAATTATAAAGAAGCACTCCAGAAAGCAATTCGTTCACTCGAAATAGGCCGTTCAGGTTTGGGATTTGCCAAGGATTTCAATAAGAAGTCGCTGCATGACCTCATGGTGATGCTCAACCATGCCTCAAGCGAAAGGCAGTTCATCATGTATGAAGCACTGCGCAAAGGTGCGGGTGTGGATGAACTTTCCGAAAAAACGCACATCAAAACATGGTTTATTGAGCAGATGAAGGAATTGGTCGATTTGGAAGAAACCATTCTGGGCTATAAAGGAAGCATGCTCCCTGACAACCTGTTGATCCAGGCAAAGAAAGATGGATTTGCCGATAAATACCTGGCTAAGTTGCTTGAAATTCCAGAAAAGGAAATTCGTAAGAAACGGATTGCAATAGGGATTACCGAAGCCTGGGAACCTGTTCCCGTCAGCGGTGTTGAGGATGCAGCCTACTTTTTCTCCACTTATAATGCTCCCAACCAGGTACAGACCACCGACCGAAAGAAGATCATGGTACTCGGCGGTGGACCGAACCGGATCGGACAGGGTATTGAATTTGACTATTGCTGTGTTCATGCTGCGTTTGCAATTCGGGCTGCAGGGTATGAATCAATTATGATCAACTGCAATCCTGAAACCGTATCAACAGACTACGACACTTCAGACAAACTGTATTTTGAACCCCTTACCGCTGAGGATGTTCTCAGTATTTACGATAAGGAAAAACCGGAGGGTGTTATTGTGCAGTTCGGCGGACAAACACCTTTAAATCTGGCAAAGGAATTGACCGAAGCCGGAGTAAAGATACTGGGAACCACTCCTGAAACCATCGACCTGGCAGAAGACCGAGACCGTTTCCGGCACGTGATGGAAAAACTGGACATTCCGCAACCTGAATCGGGAATGGCCAGTACCTTGGAGGAGGCTCTTGCCATTGCTGCAAGAATCGGATACCCTTTAATGGTGCGTCCTTCCTATGTGCTTGGCGGCAGGGCCATGAAGATTGTAATGGACGAGGAAATGTTGGAACAATATGTGAAAGCTGCCGTGGATGTGTCGCCTGACCGTCCGCTGCTGATTGATAAATTCCTCGAAAATGCCATAGAAGCTGAAGCCGATGCCCTTTCCGATGGCTCCGATGCCTTTGTCCCGGTTGTAATGCAGCACATTGAATACGCCGGTATTCATTCGGGGGATTCGGCCTGTGTGATACCTCCGGTTATTATTCCAGAGAAGCATGTGGAAACCATTAAGGAATTTACCAGGAGAATAGCCATCGAGATGCATGTGGTTGGGTTGATGAACATCCAATATGCTATTTACGAAGACAAAGTTTATATTCTTGAAGCCAATCCCAGGGCTTCCCGAACAGTTCCCCTTGTTTCAAAAGTTTGCAATGTATCCATGGCCAGTATTGCTACTGAACTGGTGCTTGGAAAAAAACTTGCCGACTTTAACCTGAAGGAAAAGAAATTCAGTCATTTTGGCGTGAAAGAAGCCGTATTTCCGTTTAACATGTTCCCCAATGTCGATCCGCTGCTGGGGCCCGAAATGCGCTCCACGGGTGAAGTTCTTGGTTTGGCTGATTCCTATGGCATGGCGTTTTTCAAATCCCAGGAGGCAACCCAAACCAGTTTGCCTGTTGAAGGAACCGTTTTGATCACCATTGCCGATCGCGATAAGGAAAAAATTATTGAAATTGCCCGGAATTTCAGCGATATGAAGTTCCGGATTCTGGCCACCGGAGGAACACAGAAATTTCTGAAGGAACACGGGATTGATGCCGAAGTGATTAAGAAGGTATACCAAGGCCGGCCCAATATTGTGGATGCCATTAAGAACCGGGAAATTAACCTGGTGATCAATACGCCTGCAGGCAAGATGAGTGAGTACGATGATTCCTACATCCGGAAAAATGCCATCAAACACAAAGTGTTGTACATCACCACAACATCTGCTGCGCTTGCTGCAACCAAAGGCATTAAAGACCGTAGAGAAGGAGAATATAAGGTCAAGTCGTTACAGGAATACCATGCAGATATTAAGTAGTGTCTGTCCGTAAAGTCCCATTTGCTGCGTTACGCTTGTCCGAAAATTGCTCATTTACGACTAGTAAACTCCGCATTTTCGGACTGCGCAAGCCTTGCAAATGGAACCCTAACAGACACATGACCAGTTAGACATTATACCAACTTTATTGACAAACGCTAAGTAACCGCTTGATTATTTTTTAAAGCTGTCTGAGTATTGCAATCCGTTTTTCAACAGGCGGGTGTGTTGAAAAAATGACAGCCAGGGAATTCAGGTTCACACCTTTGGGTTTTTCCTGCGGATTGTCGATGAAAAGCTGGGCAACATCCTTGCGCTGAACAGCTTCGATACGTGAGTCGGATGATATTTTCTCAAGGGCTGATGCCAGTGCAAGCGGGTTCCTGGTCATTTCAGCCGACCCGGCATCGGCCAGATATTCTCTCTTTTTCGACAGGGCAAACCGGAATATGCTTGACAGCAGGTAACCAATTGCGGCCAACAATAAGGCAATAAGAATGATGCTGCCCCCGCCTTTCTTGCCACTGCTGCTGCCACCTCCACCGCTGAACCGGATGGATCGCATGAGCATTTCGGTAATAAAGGCAAATATGCCTACAAAGATGATGGATATGATCAGCAACCTCACATCCCTGTTGCGGATATGCGTGAGTTCATGGGCAATTACAGCTTCCAGCTCTTCGTCGTTCAGCTTGTTGATGATGCCTCTTGACAAGGATACGGTATAACTGGAATCATTGATTCCGCTGGCAAAAGCGTTCAACGAATCATCTTCAATGAGATTGATCTTGGGCATTTTCATGCCACTTGCAATGCACAAATTTTCTACCAGGTTGTATACCCTTTTGTTCTGCATTCTTTCAAGTGAAACCGAACCGGTTGCCTTATTGATCATGCTGGTATGAAAAAAGTAGGCGATGGTAAACCAGACAAGAATTCCAATGGTAATCCAGGGAATAAAATGCACGAAATTGTTGTTCGTCGAATAAAACCGCTGTTCGGGTTGCTGACCGCTGACAAGAAACATGAACAGCCAAACAAGAACAAATATGACTGCCGGGAACAGGATGAGCAATACAACCGATTTGAAATTGTTCTTCCTGATCTGGGTGTGTAAACCGACGAACTGCATGAATCCTAAAAATTGAGCTTGGGTGTTTCTTCTGCCCTGGCACGCTCTGTGCCCAAATCAAACATAGGTTCTTTCTGAAATCCAAACATGCCAGCCAGTATATTTGAAGGAAAGGTCTGAACGGCATTGTTGAGTTCTTTGGTAGCCGAGTTGAAAAACCTTCTGGCGGCAGCCAGTTTGTTCTCAATGTCGGAAATCTCTTCCTGCAGTTGCATGAAATTCTGGCTGGCTTTTAAATCGGGGTAAGCTTCCACAGCAACATTCAAACCCTGCAAGGCAGCTGAAACCTGGTTTTCTGCTGCAATCTTTTCATTGATGGTTTTTGCCTGAAGCGCGTTGGCCCGGGCATTGGTTATATCAGTAAGAACTGTGCTTTCATGCTTCATATATGCCTTAACTGCTTCCACCAGTTGGGGAATGAGATCCAGCCGCTGTTTCAACTGAACATCAATATCTGCAAATGCGTTTTCACGGTTGTTTCTCAGTTTTACCAGCCTGTTGTAAAGTCCGATTACCAGCAATACCACGACTGCCAGAATGATGATGAGTGCTATGCCCATGGTGGTTTGATTTTTAATTTTAGCTAATTTATGATAATTTTTTTCTTCCTTCTCCTTTCTTTTTCTATTTTCACCAAACTTTTAACCCAAAATTAGCTATGCAAACCACTCATTCTATTGGAGAAAAGATCATTGCGCTCCGGAAACTGAAAAATATAGAACAGCCGGATCTGGCTGTCAGATCTGCATTGTCAACCGATCAACTTAACCTGATCGAGTCGGGAGTTTCGATTCCATCTCTTGGTGTACTGATCCGCATTTCCAGGGCGCTGGGAGTACGCATAGGCACCCTGCTTGATGAAACTGCAAAAGAGGGTCCTGCTGTCATGCGCATGAGCGACCGTAAATCGGCTTACAGTTTTTCAACACAGGAAAACAAGAGCAGGGAACATCTTTCATTCTATTCCATGGCACCTAACAAGGCCGGACGTCACATGGAACCTTTTGTTGTGGATATTGTACCTGACAAGGAACACCATTTGGCCAAATCATCACATGAAGGAGAGGAATTTATATATGTAATGGAGGGCAAAGTTACCATTCATTACGGCAATACGGTTTATGAACTGGAACAGGGCGACAGCATCTATTACGACTCCATTGTGGATCACCTGGTAACCACCTCCGGATCACAGGCAAAAATATTGGGAGTAGTTTACGTGCCTTTTTAAAATGAATGACTATGCAGCTGATTGAATATACCTTGTGCGATCTCCTGGAGAAATGGGCACGTGAAATTCCCGATCATGAGTTTATTGTATATCCCGACCGAAACCTGAGGTTTACCTATGCTCAGTTTAACCAGCGGGTAGACCAGCTTGCCAAAGGATTGCTGTCCATCGGGGTAAAGAAAGGCGATAAAGTGGGCATATGGGCGACCAATGTACCCGACTGGTCAACTTTCATGTATGCCACGGCTAAAATTGGAGCCATCCTGGTCACTGTGAATACCAGCTATAAGCTTTCTGAACTGGAATACCTGATTAAGGATGCTGATTTGCATACGTTGTGCATCATTGACGGTTACCGCGACAGTGATTATGTAAGCATGGTATTTGAACTGGTTCCCGAACTGAAGTCAGCCGTAAGAGGAAACTTCAGCAGCAGCAATTTTCCGGAATTAAAGAATGTGGTTTTCATCGGTCCCCAGAAACACAGGGGTATGTATAACACGCATGAGCTGATTTTGCTCGGATCACACCTGCCCGATGATGATCTGCTCAAAGCCAGGCAGAATACCTCATGCCATGATGTGGTGAATATGCAATACACATCGGGCACCACCGGATTTCCCAAGGGGGTCATGCTTACCCATCACAACATTGTGAATTGCGGCCAGAGTACGGGTGATTGCATGCATTACACGCAGAACGACAGGCTTTTGGTGTGTGTGCCGCTGTTCCATTGTTTCGGTTGCGTGCTGGCCATGTGTGCCATCATCACCCATGGCGGTACCATGGTGTTTGTTGAGGAATTTGATCCGCTGCTCGTACTGGCTTCGGTGCAGAAAGAAAAGTGCACAGCACTCTATGGTGTACCTACGATGTTCATTGCCGAACTCAACCACCCCATGTTCAACATGTTCGATTTGAGCAGCCTGCGAACCGGCATCATGGCCGGGTCATTGTGTCCGATTGAAACCATGAACCAGGTGATGACCAAAATGAATTGCCGCGATCTGATTATCGTATACGGACTTACCGAATCATCGCCGGGCATGACGGCAACGCGGGTTACCGATCCTCCTGAAATCAGGGCTACCACTGTAGGAACCAATTACCCGGGTGTGGAAGTGAAGGTTTTTGATCCCGAAACAGGTGAGGAATGCCCTCCGGAAGTTCAGGGCGAAATTTGCTGCAGGGGATATAATGTAATGAAAGGGTATTACAACAATCCCGAGGCCACAGCCAAGGCTATTGACAAGGATGGCTGGCTGCATTCGGGTGACCTGGCCGTGAAAACGAAAGACGGATACTACCGGATCACCGGCCGCATCAAGGACATGATCATCCGTGGGGGAGAAAACATATACCCGCGCGAAATAGAAAATTTCCTATACCAGATGCCACAGATAGAAATGGTTGAAGTCGCAGGTATACCCGATGAAAAATTCGGCGAGATTGTGGGCGCCTTCATCAAGCTGAAATCAGGCCAAACGCTTACCCAGGAGGAAGTGCAGGAATTCTGCCGCGGAAAGATCTCAAGACATAAAATACCCAAACATGTGATCTTTGTGGACGATTATCCCAAAACAGCCAGCGGCAAGATACAGAAATACAAGCTGCGGGAAATGGGTACGGAGTATGTGAAAAATCTTTGCCAGTGAATAAACAGACCATAAGTTAAATCTTATTGTATATCACTGCATCCGGCCTGTTTCATTTAATCATGTCAATGCACACCTGGTTTTGCCTGTTGATGGTGCCATTTTCAATATCAGTCAGGTTTTTGACAGTGGTTTGGGCAATCTGGTTCAAAGCGTTGTCGGTGAAATATGCCTGGTGTGCCGTTACCAGTACGTTGGGAAAGGTCATTAGGCGTGAAATCTTATCATCTACAATAACAATTTCTGACAAATCCTTAAAGAAGAGTTTTTCTTCCTGCTCATAAACATCTATGCCAAGGTAGCCCAGCTGGCCTTCTTTCAATGCCTCAATGGCGGCATCTGTATCAATCAGCTTACCCCGGCTTGTATTGATCAGCATGGCACCCCTTTTCATCAGGTTCAGACTGTCCCTGTTGATCATCCGGTTGGTTTCGGGAGTAAGCGGACAATGCAGCGATACGATATCTGACTGCTTTAAAAGCTCGTGAAGCGACAAATAGGTGGTTCCCTGTACTTCCAGTTCTTTATTGGGATAAACATCATAAGCAACAATGCGGCTTCCAAAGCCCTTCATGATTGAAGCAAAAGCGGCGCCGATTTTCCCGGTGCCGACCACACCAACCGTTTTTCCGGCAAGTTCAAACCCCTGCAGGCGCTCAATCGAGAAGTTGCCCTCACGCACCCGGTTGTAGGCTTTATGGGTTTTGCGGTTCAGTGCCATGATCAGGGCCACGGCATGTTCGGCAACAGCACTGGGCGAATAGGCGGGCACCCTAAGAACCTTCACCCCAAGTCTGCACGCTGTTTCAATATCTACATTGTTAAAACCGGCACAACGCAGCACAATGGCTTTGTTGTTTCGGACGGCAAGTGCTTCAACCACTTCCTTCGACAATACATCATTTACAAAAACACATACGGCATCATACCCTTCAGCCAGCTTCGCGGTTTTCAACTTGAGTGATGATTCAAAATAATTGAACTCATGCAGGTTATCTGCATTGGCCTTGTCGAGATATTCCTTGTCGTACGACTTGGTACTGAATACAGCTACTTTCATGATGTGTGAATTAAATAACATTAACTAATCAGATAACCATTCAAACGAGAAAAAGTTCAGCAGCAGGTTCAATTTTTATTATCACCAAGGTTGCAGATTATGGCTTTCTCATCAAATATACGGTTATTACAATACTGACATAAGGTTGTCACCTTCATACATTATATTTGTTCCCACATTTCTTAACTGACATTCGGAAATCATTATGAAAACAAACAAAAACAGGCAACAAGCTGCGGATGATCTTTCAGGTTGTGTGAACATCGGGAAGGATACGGAAGCAAAGCTGAAGCAGGCAGGAATTGATTCAGTCAGTAAATTAAAGGCTGTTGGAACAGAGCAGGCTTTTCTCAGGCTTCAGGCCATGGATCCTGGAGCATGTATTCAGCTGTTGTATGGGCTGGATGGTGCAGTTAGCGGCATAAAAGCAACAGAACTTTCACAGCAGCGAAAGGAAGAACTGAAAGCCTTTCACCGAATGGCAAAGAAGAAGTTGCAGTAGCAGTAGCAGTAGCAGTTCATTGCCCCGGGAATTCCTTAATGATATTAAATACCCCGTTAATAATCATTTGAACCGCAATTACCGCCAGGATCAGTCCCATGATCCGCGAGATGGCTTTAATCAAGGAGGGTTTTAATTTGTCTGCTATTCTTTGACTTACAATAAACATCCAATAGGTGATCAGGCAAACAATGGCAAACACCAAAATGACCAACAGGGTGATCATAAAACTTTTGCCCTGACCGACAAAATTCATTGCCGTAGAAATAGTACCGGGTCCGGCCAGAAGAGGTATGCCCAGCGGAGAAACCGCCATTTCCTCGTATGCCGAGCTGGTATCGATTACCTTAGATCCGTGTGCAGTGGATGCTTTACCTTTCAGCAGGTCATAGCCAATGAAGAAAACAATGATGCCTCCTGCAACCTGGAAAGCCGGCAGGGTGATATTGAAAAGCCGGAATATGATGTGCCCGAAAAGGCTGAAGATGGTAATGATCACAAAAGCCACCATAACTGATTTAAAGGCTACTTTTTTGATGATGTGGCGATCGGCATTACCGAACATCGATAAGAAAACGGGTGTAGTGCCAATGGGATTCAGAATAGCAAAAAAACCAATGAAAACCGTGGAAATAAATAAACCAAGATCAGGCATAGCTTCCATTACAATACAATATTTATTGAATTAAAGATAGTATTGTTTTATGAGAAATCAGCTTTGTTTTATTTTTGCTTGTAATTCCGTATTAAGCCAGGTAATTTTAGAAATATTTCTATGCAATATATAAACGAAAACATAAGAAGGCAAGATCGCCTGCTCAACGAAGAAGATGCAAAACAACTTTTGAAACAAGGCGAATTTGGTGTTTTGTCCATGCAAACCGAAGAGGGCAGACCTTATGGCATACCGGTAAATTATGCCTGGGATGGTCAATCCTTTTTATATCTTCATTGTGCTCCCGAAGGTCATAAATTGCGGTGTATTGCAAAAAACGAGCGCGTGTCGTTCTGTGTCGTTGGCCACACCCGTGTCATTCCTGACAAATTCACTACAGCCTATGAAAGCATTGTGCTTTGGTGCACAGCCCAACTGATATCTGATGACGCTGAACGGATGAAAGCGCTTGAGTTACTCCTCGATAAGTATTCGCCTGACGATAAAACAGCAGGCATGAAATATGCCCGGCAATCGCTCGGTCAAACAGCTATCATTCGCCTCAGCATAAATCAGTGGTCGGGTAAAACCAGGCGCATGCCATCCTGATACCTGACTCTTGACTTTGTTTGGCAGGCACAATATACGTTTTCCGATTATCTTGCCGGCACTGCCTGATACTTGAGTAACCTGCTGGCCCACGGAATAAAAATCTGAAAGTTCGGGGCATCGGTATGTCCGCCATCATGCTGCCGCCAGGCGAGCTCGCCATCAAGCAGTCCGGTTAGCACGGGTGGCATCTGCTCTTTCATGTAGTCGTTGGAAACACCTATGTCTTTTGCTCCAAGCAATTTGTAAACTGAACCTGCTGCTACCGTGGCCATATAACTTCCTTTCTGGTCGAGCCAATGGGCATCACCTTTTTCTGGAATGCCATAGCTGATAAAAGTGAGTCGTGGTGCACACATGGCTATCAGTTCATGTGAATCTACCAATAAATCGCAACCGGTTTTACGTCCAAATTTAGATTCTTCAGTTCCATATCTCAGGTAATTACCGGCCATCCAATGGTATTCTCCGCTACCTGTAAGGTTCTCCACAGCTTCGCCGTAAAACCTGCGATGCAAGGCTGCACCTCCCTTTCCCGAAGAGCCGATCAGCCCTACTGCAAAGCGCGGTTCGAAAGCCAGGGTAACCAAAGCAGCCTTACCATAGCGTGATACTCCTTCAATGCCTACTTTTTTGGCATCCACCATTGTGTCGGTTTCCAGGTAATCCAGCGCACGTGCTGCACCCCAGGCCCATGCTCTGAGTGAACCCCAGTCGTCGGGTTTCCGCGGCTGACCTTTGTTCACCAGTCCGATGATGCCCCGGGTAAGTCCTGCTCCGTTATCAGCCTGAATACTCGATGGGTCTAACAGAACGTATCCCCATCCCGCAGCAAGCAACTGTTCTGTGGGTGCTGAATTCCCGTCGATGGGCGGTGCAAAAAAGCTGGGACCGGCCAACCGGGTAATGGGTGAATAGGCCGGATATTTTTCAAAAATCTCCTTCATCGAAGAATCACTGGCCATCATCATCTCCTTGAAAGCTTTATTAATCTTTTCCATATCTTCCGGCATGGGTTGGGCCGGGGAGGGAAGCGAAGGCCTGCCAAACATAATCAACACCGGTACCGGTCCTTTCACATTAAGAGGAGTAACAACCACCATGTTGATGTCTACATTGATCAGCGGGTACGAACTGTTGTCCACGTGGCCGGTCATTTGTTTTGCAAGCACCGGTATGCGGCCGACGAATTCCCGGTCGGTTATTTTTGCTGTCCAGGTAACGCCGGGTATGTTGGCTGGTAAACGACCATAAACTTCTCTTTCAAATTCTTCAGCTAATTCAGGCCTGCGCAATTTCCACCACATCTCAGCAGTGGTAACCTTTTTACCATTCTTAAGTGTAAGCACATCGGGGAGTTGGGGACAGGGATTGGCAAGAGATTCGTCATAATTGGCATGGTTGGGATCCTGCTCATTGCCACTGAATCCGGGCCGCAACCGGATAATACCCAATTGCTTCATCATGTTCTCGTGATCCTGATCGGTGGTAAAGGTTACCGGAGCAGGGAAATTGTTGTTGTCAGTTTTTGCTACCTGTGCGGCGGATGTATACGCAACAAAAACAGAAAGCAGAAGAAATGCTGTTTTTTTCATTTGACCTGTTTATTAATTCTTTATAAATGTCAAATCAACATTCATGTTGATGTGTTTTGGACTTTTGAAGATAGTGAAATTGTTTAAGATTGTACCCAAAATTATTTTGTTGCACACTGCCCACTCACATCTCAAAGCCAACGGCTCACCCAGGAGGTATTTGATGAAAACACCTCCAAGCCCATCAGTGGAACTGTTTTTAATAAGATGGTAGCCGAATTGCTTGCTTTATTCAATTGAAATTATCGTGGCACAACAAATGGAATTTTGTTATACCGACAAATGCCGGTTCATTACCGAAAGCAAAGTTTTTGATTTCAGAGGCTTGCTGATATAATCAACGCACCCTGATTCTATGGACTTTTGTTTGTCTTCGGATGCCGCATAAGCTGTTTGTGCAATGATTTTTAGATCGGGATGCTGTTGTTTGATCTGCCTTGTAACTTCATATCCGTTGATATCGGGCAATCCGATATCCATTAATACCAAATCGAGCTGCAGGGAATCGGCAATTTCAACTGCTTCCTTGCCAAACCTGGCATGGATGATATTTGAGCCGGAATTTGAAAGTACTTCATTAATGTATTCCGCATTATAGGTATCATCTTCCACCACCAGGATGGTTTTGCCTTTCAATAAACCTGTATTTTCATCCTTCTGTAAATTAACAGGCTCGTGTTCAGCAACTATTTCCGGGTGCAAAGGAATTGTAAAATAAAAACAGGTACCTTTCCCCAATTCGGATTCGAGCCAAATTCTCCCGCCCAACAACGTTACCAATCCTTTAACAATGGATAGGCCCAAACCCGCCCCACCATATATGCGATCAGGATTTTGCTGCAACTGAATGAACCGGTCGAAAATTACCTGCTGTTTTTCAACAGGTATGCCAATGCCTGTGTCAGCCACATAGAATACAAGATCGTTGTTGCTGTCGGTTATACATCCTCCCTCAACCGATCCTTCATCAGTGAACTTAAAAGCATTTTCCAGAAGGTTGGTGAATATCTGTTTCAGTTTCACCTTATCCGTAGCAACAACCAATTTTGAGACATCGCATCCCGCCTGCAGGCTGAAACGAATATGCTGTTTCTCTATTTGAGACTGATGCTCTTTGAAAACCGTTTGCAGTTCATCAAATAGCGAACTCAGGTTGCACTTTTCAATGCTGATATTTAATTGTCCCGATTCAATCTTTGCAATATCGAGGATTTCATCAATTATCACGAGCAGGTCATCGCAACGCTGATTGATAATGCCGCTAAACAACTCCAGCTTCTCTTTGTCATTATAACAATTAATCAGCAATTGAGAAAATCCGACAATGGCATTCATGGGAGTGCGTATCTCATGGCTCATGTTGTGCAGGAAAGCCGACTTAAGTTTATCGCTTTCTTCTGCCTTTTCCTTGGCTTTTGTTAATTCGGTATTGAGAAGCCTGAGTCTTTCATTCTGAACCATTAATTGCCTGTAAAGCATCTTTTCATTGGTAATGTTCCTGGCTATTCCAACTATTCTGAAAACATCACCATTTGCATCTTTCAGGGGTATCAACTGGGTGAGGAAATCACGATTGTAGAAGGTCTCTTCATAGGAAATTATTCTTTGTTCTTCCAAACACCGGTTGTAATTGCTGATAACACTGTAGTAGGCCTC
>CAZLLD010000032.1:0-1065 GCA_964560225.1 uncultured Bacteroidales bacterium | reverse complement strand
CGGCCAGTTCTTTTACTTCCTTAATGGTCATTTTGTCTGGATCACCGGCCAGTTCCGATATTGACAACATGCCTCCAGGTTTGAGTATCCTGTAAAATTCTTTCAGATAAGCTTCCCGGTTTTCGACTTCCCCAATAACTGTAACCATGAAAATTCGGTCGAATATCCCCTCATTGAACTGAAAGGAATGACCGTCGCACAGGTAAAAACCCACATTTTCAATTCCTTTCCTTTGAAGCCTTTTTTTTGCATAATCCAACATCTCTTTCTGAATATCCGCAAGAATAAGTTTTCCTTTTTTAACTTGACCGGCAATTTTGCAGCTGAAATATCCGGGTCCCGGACCGATTTCCATCACGGTCATGTCGTCTTTCAGTTCAAGCCTTTCGATCAGCTGCCGGGGGGAAAGAAAGATATTCCGGAATGGAATGAGCAGTGTGAATGCCATCTGGTGCGGAAAGACACCTTTGGAGGCAAACCTGCGCATGACATCAGACTGGCTTTCGTTTGTCATAACTTATCTTATAATCGCAAAACTAATGTCTTTACTGCTGAATTTCAATCCACCGGAATAAAAATTTCACTTTCCGAATTTTCATTATAGGGACCCAGGCACTTTTTACCATAGTATTCATAATTGAACGATTTGGTGAGCCTGTAATGGGTATCGGGAAGGAATTGATTGTAAATATATTTGTAGGTGTATCCGACCTTGTTGGCCAGACCTTTATGAATGAACCTTAGGTATCTGCCTTTCGGGATGGTTTTGATTACAAACAGCGGATTGAGATCTTCTATGTGTGTTACTTCGGTGCCGATGAAAAAATACAGGCCTCCGATTTCCTGTTGATCCGACCAGTATTGCACCTGGAAAAAACTCCCGGGTGTGGTCCGGTTTTTAATCGAAGGGACTTCATTCATAAACCGGGCCCATTCTTTCGAGAGATCGTTAATCTGGGCGTCTTCGCTGATGAAGAATGAGATGCCAACCAGCGTTTTTTCCGGCATGTCCAATAATTCAGGGGTTTCACCCCGAACCTTATCCGATTGATAAATGTATTCAGG
>CAZLLD010000031.1:0-41416 GCA_964560225.1 uncultured Bacteroidales bacterium | reverse complement strand
CATACTTGTCTTTATTGAGTGATTCAATCACATTTCTGGCTGATTGCAGCGATACCTCATGCTCAGCCGAACGTCCGCCGAACAGGATGGCAACCCTTGTCTTCTTCATTTGTTTTCGGATATTTTTTGTGAAAATAAAACGAATTTCAAGACGATGGACGTTATCCTGCAGAACAATATTAACAGGTTGACAGATTAAACAGTTGCGGATCAAAAATTTTCAGTGCGAATCATCCATCCGTGTTCATCGTCAAAATATTCCATTACATCTATTATTCCTGTTATCCTTTTACCCTGAAAACGTATTGATGTATATTTGTCACTGATTAATTTCCTTGTTGCCATGAAACCCGGAAAAACCATTTATAGTGTTGGCATACACCTGGCAGGTTGGGTATTGCTTTATTTCCTTCCTCCGCTGGTATTGCAAACCCAGGTGAAGCCGCCTGAAAACTTTGGGGATTACATGTACTGGACCATTGTAATTGTTTGCTTTTATATAAATTACCTTTGGCTGGTCCCGAAATTTCTTAGCAAAAGAAGGTTTACAATATACTTTCTGGGGATATTCATCATGCTTTCAACTACCTATTTTGCCAACGAAATCTATGTCAGGCATATCATTAAGGTTGAAGAAGCCCGGAGAGTAGCTGAAGGTGAAAAGAACCACAGGCCGCGAAAAAAATACCCCCGTTACAGAGGCTATAACTCTGCTCTTTTCTGTTTTGCACTGCTTGCATTGGGCACCAGTATCAAGGTGACCAACAACTGGTATGAGAATGAAAAACAACGGAAGGAGATGGAGAACCAGAAACTGGGTGCTGAATTGTCATTACTGAAATCCCAGATCAATCCGCATTTCTTCTTCAATACACTGAACAGCATTTATTCGCTTGCCATCATCAAATCAGATAAAACCCCTGAGGCTGTTGTCAAGCTTTCCGAGATCATGAGGTATATTATTTATGACACTGAAAGAAAGCTTGTACCCCTGTCGAAAGAGGTTGAGTACATTGCCAATTATATTGAATTGCAGCGCCTGAGGCTGCGCGAAGACATGAAAATTGACTTCACCACCCGGCTGGGAAATGAAGAAACAGTCATAGAACCATTACTTTTGCTTCCTTTTGTTGAGAATGCCTTTAAACATGGTGTAGATGCTGAAAAAGGAGGCAGAATCGTTGTTGATATTGCACAAACCGGTAATGAACTTCATTTTCATGTGGAGAACCCGATTGTCGAAAACAGCAACCATGTTCAGAATGGTCAGTCGGGAATTGGTCTGAGCAACACTTTGAAAAGACTTAAACTGCTTTACCAGGAGAACTTTTCAATACAAAAAGGTCCGGTCCAGGGCAATTATGTTGTTGAACTGGTTCTGAAACTGAAGGAAAATGAATTGTCTGATAGTTGATGACGAGCCGCTGGCCCAACAGGTGATTGAAGAATTTGCCGGCAGACTGGGTTTTCTGAATGTGATTGGAAAATGCAGCAGTGCAGTTGAAGCTGCCGAATTTCTCAGGAATCATCAGGTTGATTTGATCTTCCTGGACATACACATGCCCCGGCTATCGGGGCTCGATTTTATCAACAGCCTGCACAACCCTCCTCAGTTTATTCTGGTCACAGCATACTCCGAATACGCTTTACAGGGCTTCAATGTGAATGCAACTGACTACCTGATGAAACCTGTTCCCTTTGAGCGTTTTCTTAAGGCAGTAAACAAAGCATACGAATTGCACCGGCTCCGAAACCAGTCTTCGGGTTCAGTTGGTTCCCAAGCTTCGCGCTATATCCTGGTCAAGTCGGGGTATCAGACCGTAAAGATCATGCTTGATTCAATTTTATACATTGAAGGATTGAAGGATTACGTAAAGATTTACACCGACGCAAAAAAACCCATATTGTCGCTGCTCACATTGAAAGGCCTTGTTGAAACTCTTCCGGAGGATAAGTTCCTGAGAATTCACAAATCCTTTATTGTATGTATTGACCACATTATAAAAATGTCTCGAAATCAGGTACAAATTGGTGATAAGTGGATACCCGTTGGTGAAAATTTCCGTGAAGCATTTCGCAAAAGAATGTTTGACAAGGAATAATTATCCACAATATACAAAGCCGTCACAGCCTTGCAGACTTTGTATCAGGAGATGCCATTTAGAAAGGTATATGTTTATATATTGCTCTTGACAAAACAGGAGATTTTCCAATCCTTTTTCACTTTCTCCAGTACCACATAGATAATAGCGACCGAAGTAGCAGGCGAACCATAGTATACCATGTTCTGTGTTTCTTTAAGAATCGCCCAGGCTGCATCGTCCATAACTTTAATTTCCAAGAATTCCTTCTCAACCCTGAATTCCTCTACACCAATCCAATCGGCATATTTTGCCAGGGTATCAATAGCTACCGATCGCTTGTCCCATCCGGTAGCGATGGTGTATACAGAATCCTGTATATTGACACGAGTCTGGCTGGCATCGTGAACATAAAATTCCTTCATCTTTTCAGGTTTCTTGTCAATCCAGGCCTGAGTTTCTGAATTGATAACCGTTTCGATCGCTTCCTTTTCAGCTTCCACATCCACTTTCTGCCTGCAGGCTGAAAGGACAAACACCAGCAAAATAGCTGAACACAAAATGCAACCTGTGTTTTTCATGGCTTTCGGTTTTATTGTCCGGAACAATTAGTTGAAAATTTTCTGCCGCACCTGGTTTCTTAAGTTAAGAAATCATAATACCAAATCCAAACAATCATTCAATGATATGACAAAGAGAATGAAAGAATTACTTATCAATGATAAATCCCATTTTATCAGGGTGGTCTCTGACCATTAAATTGCCATTGAACCTGAACATCTTCATCCAAACCAGGACATCACCCAGACCGCCTATGGTTAACAAAATCCCAAAGGTTTTAATCCAGTTCACTCCGGTAATCAAAGCAAAAGTAAGGGGAAGGATTCCCAGGATCAGGGTTGGAGCAATACCTGCTCTCTGGTAATGCTTTACGCTCACAGGGTCTTTGCAATGACAATAGGGAGAAAACAGGGTCCGGCTGAAACCAAAACGTACTGCCCTGAAACCATTTTTGGCATAGAATCCAAAAAAGAGTCCGTGGATCAGCTCGTGCAAGACAATGGCCAGCAATACCGACATGTATTTCACCCACGAAGAAACCTCCAGATTCAGCAGTGCCTGCTTGCCTTTCCAGATTAAATCAAAAAGTACATCGGCACACAGTGCAAAAACAATGGCCACAATGACGAAAAGAACCATGGTCTTGTTGTCCTCAAAGGTGTACTCGCCTGATGGCAGCTTATCATCAATATCGTTTGTTACATTGTAGTTCATGCGCAATAAAATTAGTTAAAAAGGCTCTTTTAATTCTTTTTTAACACGTAAAGTTTTACTACTTTTAAAGATGGCATGCACCTGGTGCCTGAAACTGAGGCTTCTTTAATTTCATACGTACTTATATGCGCGGGAAGCTGATTGATTTGAAAAGGATTTATGCAAAAGGCCATATTCTTTTATCATGCTTTTTTGTTTTTTGTATCTGTTGTTGCAGCTCTGTTACTCTGGCACAGGAAGCTTCCATTAGTTTTAACAAGCTTTCCACAGACCAGGGCTTGAGCCAGAGTTCTGTTACCTGCATTTTTCAGGATCATGAGGGATTCATGTGGTTTGGCACATATCGTGGATTAAACCGTTTTGATGGATACAGTTTTATAGAAAATCGGTATAATCAATCAGATTTGTACAGTGTTTCTGATAACCATATCAGATCAATCTGTCAGGATCCGGCAGGTGGGCTCATCGTTGGTACGATGAACGGATTAAACAGATATCTTACAAATACCGGCAAATTTGTACGCTTCTTTCATGATCCGGATGACCCCAACAGCTTATCCAATAATACTATTTACAGGGTTATTACAGACCGGGATGGGGATATATGGATTTGTACCGGCGGTGGTGGCCTCGACAAAATGGAACGGCTGTCGGGAGAGTACGATGACGAACGGAAAGCCCGCTTCAGGTTTATTCATCATATGCCTGAAAGCGGTAAAAACTCAATAAGCTCATTAAGAATTGCAGATATTGTAGAATCATCTGATGGCACATTCTGGATTGCCACTAGCAATGGATTGAATCATTACGACAAGCATAAGAATGAATTCTTAGTATACAAGAATGATCCAAAGGATCCTTCAAGTATCAGCAGCAATGATGTCAGCGCTGTATGTATTGATAAGAAGGGGAATATTTGGGTTGGGACCTGGAGTGGTGGTCTGAATATATTTGATACGCATACCAGAAAGTTCACGCGTTATTCAAATAATCAAAGAGACAAATACAGTATCAGTCACAATATCATTATGGACCTGTATTGCGACAAATCGGGCCAAATCTGGGTCGGAACCTGGGGTGGCGGGTTAAATAAGGTCATGACTGCCGAAGATTACGCCAAACACTTTCCTAATGCTCAACCTGAAGAAAGAGTTCATTTTATCAGATATCAGCATGAGGAAAATGATATTATGAGTATAAGCAGCAACGCAATTTTTTCAATTTTTGAAGACAGAACCGGTGAAATGTGGGTTGGTACAGATCTGGGTGGAATAAACCGGTTTAACCAGGCCGGAGATAAATTCCAGACTATAAGGTCTGAATCGGGCAATTCCAACAGCTTGACAAATAACAAGGTTCTCGCCTTATTAACGGATAAGAAAGGTTTATTATGGATTGGCACACAAGAAGGTCTTAATATATATAACAGAAATTTAAACGAATTCAAACTATTTAAATACGACCCTGATAATCTATATTCCATTTGCAGCAACACGGTCAGAGCTGTTGTTGAGGATTTCACAGGAAACATCTGGTTAGGCACCTCATTGGGTCTCAATAAATATGATCCTCAAAAGAATAATTTCATTAGATATTATATTGATCCTGAAAAGACTACCGCTAATAATATAATATCAATGTGTGCTGCCCGCGACGGAATGATCTGGGTTGGTACCTATGGGCAAGGCTTGTATAAATTCGATCCAGCTAAAGATAAATTTATCAAATATGAGAACAAAGCACATGATTTAGGTAATATCGGCAATGAGATTATCTGGCCAATTGTAGAAGATAAGCAGGGACATCTTTGGGTAGGAACAAATAACGATGGTCTCTATTGTATCGATCCTAAATCTGATAATCTGGTCGTATATGAAAATAACCCACTAAATAACAACAGCCTTAGCAATAACTATGTAATCTCGCTATATATTGATCATGCAGATAATTTATGGGTAGGCTCTTCTCTTGGATTAAACAAACTTACCTTTGATGCAAGCGGAAAACCTGTTTTTACAAGTTATTTCGAAAAAGACGGTTTGATTGTCTCAACAATTTACGGAATTGTTGAAGATGAATTCGGACACATCTGGTTGCTCACCTATAAGGGTTTGTCTATGTTGGATCCGGCAACCGGTGTTTTTACAAATTATTTTCGTGAAGATGGCATACAGGATAATGAGTTTTCGATTAATGCAATATACAGGGATAATAGAACCAATGAGATATTTGCAGGGGGCATAAACGGATTAAATGTTTTTAAGCCGGGCAAGATCATAGCTGATAAGACCCCACCTGTAACAGAAATCGTTGATCTGAAAATATTTACAAAATCTGTTCACATTGGCGATGTGGTTAATGACAGGGTTATCCTTAACCAGCTGATCAATTCTCTCGATTTCCTTGAATTATCATATAAAGAAAATGTAATCTCTTTTGAGTATTCTGCTTTACATTATCAATCCCCGCAAGGTAACCAATATGCCTATATGCTAAAAGGATTTGACAAAGACTGGAACTATGTAAAAAACCTTCGTTTGGCTACATATACTAATTTGCCGCATGGTAGTTATACCTTCATGGTTAAAGCTGCAAACAGCGATGGCGTATGGAATGAAATCCCGACAAAGCTTACCTTGCATATCAAGCCGCCATGGTGGAAAACTATTCTGTTTAAAATTGCCGCTATTATACTTATCATTTTGACTGGCACCTTATTATTCCGGCTGCGGGTAAAAATGCTGACTAAAAGACAACACCAGCTTGAGGAAATGGTAAAGAAAAGAACCGAAGAATTAAGCACTGCTTATAAAATGCTCACCAATAAACAGGAAGAAATTACCCAGGTTAATACACTGCTGGAAGAAAAACAGGAAGAAATCACCATACAGAATGAAGAACTGCTGAAGCACAGAAATGACCTGGAAGACCTGGTTGATATGAGAACTGCAGAACTCAGGGAAGCCAAAATAAAAGCAGAAGAATCAGACAAGCTCAAATCTTCATTTCTGGCCAATATGTCTCATGAAATCCGCACTCCCATGAATGCCATCGTTGGTTTTGCCAGCCTGCTGAATGACGACACCATCGATCCAACCGAAAAAAGCTATTTTATTCAGACCATCAAGAATAATTCTGATATACTGCTTACCTTGATTAATGACATTCTGGACATTTCTTTGATTGAAGCAAACCAACTGGTGCTGTATAAGGAGAATTTTTGTGTGGATGATACTCTGGTGGAATTGAAAAAGTATTATGATCTGAAAAACGAAAAAAAGATATACATCGGCCTGATAGCCGACAACCCGGGTGAGAGAACCTATATTCACAATGATCCCATCCGGTTCAGGCAAATAATGACCAACCTGCTCAACAACGCATACAAATATACCGATCACGGCTACATACGATTCGGCTATCATATTGTGGACAATTTAATCCAGTTTTATGTAGAAGATACCGGGATTGGCATCAGCGAAGAAAACCGGAAGAACATATTCCAGCAGTTCCACAAAATTGAACCCGACAAGAAAAGATTTTACCAGGGTACCGGAATTGGTCTTTCGATATGTGAAAGACTTGTTAAATTAATGGGCGGAACCATTATGGTAGAATCGGAAATTGATGTAGGTTCCGTATTCTCTTTCACATTACCTTATACCCACCATGACGACCTTCCGGATCAGATTGGCATAACGACATCAGAAAAAGATGTAAGACTCGACCAGATTCACGTGCTGGTTGCAGAAGACGAACCCGACAATTACCAACTGATTGAAAGGCTTCTCCGGAAAAACGGAGCAAAGGTTTCCTGGGCTCATAACGGCAAAGAAGCAGTTGAATACTTCACGGCAAATGAACAGGCTAAAAACCATTTGGTTTTGATGGACATAAAAATGCCCGTAATGAATGGATTCGATGCCTGTGAGATGATTAAAAAGATCAACAGCAAAATACCGGTTATTGCATTAACAGCTTTTGCACTGGCCCAGGATAAAGATAAAATCATGAAGGCATCTTTCGACAATTACATTTCAAAACCTGTTATTCCCGAAAGGCTCAGAGAACTGCTGGGTTACTATAAAAGCCTGCTTAACGACAGCACCAAACCATAAATTACTGCTTGTTTTACCAGCCCGTCAATTGAGTTGCTTCAGGTTGTCAACGGCTTCAGGCATATGTTTGTGAACCATGGCCACAATCTGGCAGGTAGCCATATCGGCACATTCACCGCATGTTTCATACCCCCGGGCTTTTACACATCCACGGATTTCGCACATGGTACAATAGGAAAACTTCACCCCGTCTACCCTGCATCCGGTGCAGTTAATTGATTCCGGTTTAATCTCAGGTGAGTTGTACATTTGCTGCCACTTTGCCGCGGTGGCTTTTCTCAGTTCGTTGTTGTTTTCCACAGTGGCTTTTCTTGCATCGCAGGTTTCGCAATTCAAACCACAACAGGCTGTTAGTTTTTTCATGTTTTAAAATTGATGATTACTATCTAATCAAAATACATGCTTAAAATATAACCATTTACTTTTATGAAAGCAAATTTTCTTTCTGATTTTGCCGTTTCATTTGTGATTTATTTATGCCTGCCAACAACATTCTCATTCAAAACGCCAATCAGCCATAAAAAGGTCCTTATGCCAGTTTCAGGTGTCTTTTTCTAAAAATACATGCTCCAATTAGGAAGTACAAAACAGTTAGCAGAAGAATTGCAATAATTTCAGGCAGGATGCTGACCAGGTTCATATTCATTACCAGTGCTTTGTTCAAAGCCGAGATGGCATGAACAGGAGTCATCAACCCCTGAACATTTACAGGATATCCGGCAACGGTAAAGAGTGCTTCGCTTTTTATCGGGAAAGCTGCGCCGGTAAAGAACATGAACAGGAACATGGGAAAGTTGCCAACAATCAGCACTTCGTTGGCTGATTTGGTTACAGAGGCAATGATGAGACTGAAGGCGATTATGGACATACTGGTAAGTGCAGCTATGAGTAATAGAATACCCAGTGACCCCTCATACCGAAAGCCCAGTAAAATTGCGGTCAGTAAGGTCAACAACAGAGACAGAACTCCAACCATAATTTGAACAAGGCTAATTCCACCAAGGAACTCCAATGAGCCAATTCTGGAAAGTTTGAGTCGCATGATAGTTTTGTTTTCCACTTCTGAAACAAAGGCAATACTGGCTGTAAACATGAGCATAATCAGAGAAACGATCAAAATACCCGGTACAACCAGGTTGAAATCATCTAGGGTGCCCGATGATCCAAGCGGAGTTTAGGTTATGCTCACTATTTTCTGTTTGTGTGTTGCCGCGTACATGTAATCATTCAGCAATTCGCCGGCCCAAACTGCGCTGATTAGGTAATTTAAACTGGTAAGATCACCCAGGAATTCAACAGGACTCGCATTTAGACTGTCTTTATTTGTCTTCTCCAGAACATCTTTTGAGAATCTTTCAGGGATCACCAGGAGCGCATCGGCATGCTTATTCTTCAGGATTTCCGCACCCTGGCTCCGGTCATTGATTTCCTTCACACGAAAAGGAATCGCAGCAGTGTCGCGCAGCTTCTCATTGAAATAGGCAATCAGACGCTCACCATGATTCATACTATTGTTATTCACAATCACGCCTTGGTCGTTGTTTACAAAGAGAATGTCATACTGTGGTTTGGATGACTCAACGATCAGGTAATAAACAAAAATGAAAAAAGGACCCATGGAGAGTGTCAGTAAAAGAACCCAGTAACTGCGCACCTGTTCTTTCAGGCTTTTTGTAATCACAGCAATTAGTTTCATTGTCTCAGGTTTCTTCCGGTTAAATGAATGAAAACATCTTCAAGCGTATTTTGTCGCAGTTTGAACTCGGCAATCTGAAATCCTTCCTCATCCGCAATATGCCTTATTGAAGGTAAAATTTCCAGCATGTCGGGATGTCTGAACAACAGGCTGTGCTGGTCGCTCTTAATCAATGTAACCATTGTTCCGGCCTTTCTGATAAAACTGCTGATCCGCTCACCGCTGCCATTTGCCGGTATAATTTCCAGAATATCCCCGTCTCCAATGGTTCTTTTCAGGTTGTACGGCGTATCCTGCAACAACAGCTTACCGTAATCAATAATGGCGATGCGATGCGCCAGGCGGTCGGCTTCGTCCATATTATGGGTTGTCAGTATTACTGATTTGTTTTCACCAAAGTTGCTGATGAAATCCCTCACAAGGACGCGGCTTTGAGGATCAAGACCGGCCTCAGGCTCATCCAGCACTAAAATCTCAGGGTCGTGTATCAGGGCGAGGCAGATGTTGAGTCTCCTTTTCATACCCCCGGAAAGGTTCACTGCCCTTTCCTCAGCTTTATCAGATAAACCCAGGATGGTCAATAATTCCCTCGCACGGTTCACGCAAGTTTTCTGAGCTGTTCCATACATTTGCCCAATAAAAACAAGTTGTTCCATGCAGGTCAGTTTCGGGTATAAAATGTTTTCCTGCGAACAATATCCAATTAGCGATTTGGGATCACGGCCGCCAAATCCCTTAAAGTTGATATTTCCGCTGGTTGGTTCCAGCATGCCGCAAATCATGCTGATGGTTGTTGTTTTGCCGGCACCGTTAGGTCCAAGTAACCCAAATATTTCTTTTCGTTTGATCTCCACGCTCAGGTCATTCACCGCAGTGAGATCTCCAAACTTCCTGGTGACGTGTTTCAGTTCAATGATGGTATTCATTGTATTTGTTTCTGGTAATAGTTGATATGTTCAGGAACTGCCTTTGTTTTTAAGCAACAAACTTTGAATAAAAACCTGTTGAATCTCTTTTTCAATGGTCGCTGTATCAAGCAGGGGATCAATCAGCAGATAACCCAGGTATCCGTCGAGGCAGGATACCAGTGCAACAGCCCGGGCATGAGCATTGCACGATTTAAACAGGCCATCTGCCTGTCCTTTCTGAAACAATGCCCTGAAATACTCAAAGATTGTTTGGGTCGATTCTCTGTACAGCTCCATTATCTGGTGGTTGCTGAACGACTCGTTCATTGTCATGAAATACAGATTCAATTCGCGCCGGTGATGGCTCCAATAAGAAAAATAATCATGGATATACCGGTTCAAACCATCCGCAACAGAATGACCAGCTTCAATTTTTCCGGCTAATTCCATTACCGGTTCAAGAAATTTTTGGTTAACTGCGAAAAGAATTTCGGCCTTGCTGCTGAAATGGTGGTAGAGTCCTCCTTTACTGAGCACTGCCCTTTTGGCAATACCTTCCATGGAAGCCCCGGCATAACCTTTCTCAATGAATTCATTGATGGCTGCCTCAATGATCGAATAGATCCGATGATCTTTATTTGCTTTCATAAATTCAATAACATACCGACGGTCGGTTTGTAAATTTACAACTATTTTTAACTCCAGCGCTGAAAAATGAATTTAAAGAATTTCTGCGTTTTCAATTCCAATCCGAAATGTTTTATATTTGATCAAAAAGAAATCCATGATGAAGACTCACTGCATAACAATTGGAATTGCATTTCTGATGCTGAATTCACTGATATCTGCCCAGCAAATCAGAGAATGCGCACCCGTGCTCAATACCAGCCTTTTTAACGGTAAAGATCTTAACAGTTGGTTATTTTTCATCAAAGACCAATCAGTTGATCCGTCAACCGTTTTCACCGTAAAAGATGCAGCCATCCGCATTACAGGAAATCCTGCCGGTTACATGAGAACCAGGGAGCAATTCTCGGATTACAAACTCCATCTGGAGTGGCGGTGGCCTGTTGAGATAAGCAACAGTGGCGTTTTAATCCATGCTCAGGAACCCGACGTGTTATGGCCGCAGTGTTTTGAAGTTCAGTTAAAAGACAACGCTGCAGGCGACTTGGTTTGTGTTGGCGGAACCAGTGTGAATGAGCTCAGGGAGCAGAATACTACTACTCTCAGCAAGCTGAAAGAATCTACCGAACTTCCTGTTGGTGAATGGAATACCATGGAAGTCATCTGCAAGGACAACACCGTTGAAGTATACATAAACGGAACATTGCAGAATAAAGGTACTGGCCTTTCAGTTTCCAGAGGGAGCATATGTCTGCAGAGTAACGGAAAGGACATTGAATTCAGGAATGTTTACCTGACCAAACTGGAATAAGAGCCAAGAACCAAGAACCAAGAGCCAAGATGCAAGACTCAGAAACCAATGCCTGCTTGCCCTGCCTACCGGCAGGCAGGCGGTAGGCATGGAAGCGCAACAGAAACGCTTATAAGGCTGAAATAACCAACACTATTTCCCCGCGGGGTGCATTTTTTGTGAAATGGCTGATAAGCTCAGTGAACGAACCCCTGATCGTTTCTTCATGCATCTTGGTCAGTTCCCTTGAAACCGAGCATCTCCTTTCATCACCCATCACCTGTTGTAACTCCTGCAGTGTTTTCAGAATACGATGAGGCGACTCGTAAAGGATGATAGTGCGTGATTCCAGAGCTAGTTCTGCCATCCTTGTTTTTCTGCCCTTTTTATGCGGAAGAAAGCCCTCGAAACAGAACTTGTCACTTGGAAAGCCTGAAACCACAAGCGCAGGGATCAATGCTGTCGCTCCCGGCAGGCATTCCACCGGCACATCTTTTTGAACACATGATCTGACCAGCATAAAACCGGGATCAGAGATAGAAGGTGTACCGGCATCACTAACCAGAGCCATAGTTTCACCGGCAGCAATCCGGTCAGTTAATTCGGCAGTTTTCTGATGTTCATTGAAAATATGATAGGACTGGAGAGGTGTGTCAATCTGATAATGTGTCAACAGTTTTCGTGTGGTACGTGTATCTTCTGCAAGGATCACATTAACCTCCCGGAGCACCCGGATGGCGCGTAGTGTCATATCTTCCAGGTTACCCAGGGGGGTAGGAACAACGAATAGCTTACTCATGCTTATGCTTTATAAACTTCCGGCGAATGATGTCAAGCAGGAGTTGTACCGGTTCGCTTTCCATGTCCCAGTTGAAATACAACAACATATAGTTGTATGCATCATTAAAGCTGGTTGCATCGTTGAGAAATTTGACCGCACTTTCAAATTTTCCCGAATCGCCGTTAAAAAGCTCCCTGATAAAAGTATAGCGATCGTTGATTCCAATTGCTGAAAGCAAATCGGCAACCGGCTTGGCATGTGCAAGCGTATCTTCTTCTTTGGTAAGTTTCTTGTGAAGACTTTCATGCAGCGTGGTTCCTCCCTGAAACTGATCGGCAAGGGTTTCCACAGCTTTTGTTCGTTTTGAAGGCTTTTCCTGAGAAGCTGCAGGAGCAGGGGCAGCGGCAGGAGCAGGGGCAGCGGCAGCAGCAGCAGCAGCAGCAGGAGCAGCAGCAGAGGCAGCGGCAGGAGCAGGAGCAGGGGCAGCAGCAGGAGCAGGCGCAGGAGGTGCAGCAGCGGCAGGAGCAGGTGCAGGCGCTGCGGCAGGAGCAGTTGCAGGAGCAGTTGCAGGTGCTATTTGCTTTTCAGCTACATCAGATACGTCTCTGCTTTCCGGCTCTTTTTTGACCATGAGCATGAGTTCATACATGTTCCGCATCTTCTGCAACACCAGGTCGATTTCAACAGCAGGAATTTTTCCGCTGTCTGAAAATCCGCTGATCAATTCCTCAATCTCGTGCAGGCTCTCAAGTGCTGCTTCCAGGGTGTGCTTATATTTCATATGATTGTTGTTGTTCGTAGGTTTCGTTTTTTTGACAATCCTAACGCTTCCTGGTTTACTCAGGCAACATGGCTTTTACGGCCACATGTTCCTCAATCAGTTCCTTCCAGTCGACACTGTTCAGTTCAGGCTCTTCATTCTTCAGGTTATACCATACAGTGCCGATATTGGCAATCCGGTCCTCATCGCTCGGGTGTGTACTTAAAAAGTCCGGAATACCGGTTCCGGCCGTATTCTGCTCACTGATCATTTTCTGAAAAAAACTCGATACACCTAATGGGTTATAATACCTGGTATCTGCCGAGTAATATACCGAATACTGATCCGCCTCATTTTCATTCTTCCGGCTATAAGCCAGTACCGTTCCATTCAGCGCCAGGCTGGCCAAAATCTGCTCCATTTGAGTAGGTTCATTTCCCAATATGATGGAGAGAAGAACCGAAAAACCATATTCCTTGGTCATGGCCTCCGTACTGTGCCTCCTGTCGGTATGTGCCACCTCATGCCCCAAGATCCCTGCCAGTTGCGCACCGTTATCCAGATATTTCAGCAAGCCGGTATAAAAATAAAGGTATCCGCCGGGTGCAGCAAAGGCGTTGACTATATCACTGTTGATTACGGTAACCTTCCAGGCAAATTCATCTTTGTAAAGAATTTCTTCAGATTCCAGGATATCTCCCAACATGTTTTCCAGATAAGTGTATACCTGGGCGTATTGGGTCCGGCTTAACACGGGATACTCAGCGGGATTAGCCAGGATGGTCGAATCGAGCTGCGCACCGAATTCAATATCCTGATTCACGGTAAAGAAATTCAAATCATTGTCCTTTGAACAACCGGCAAGAGCTATTAAAACTACTCCAATCCAACAAAACACATTCTTTTTCATTTCTCTCAAATTAAATCAGCTTAAAAATAGTAATTCCTTTACATATATGTGACATTTCAGACAGACTCTGTTTGAATAAATCAACAATCCAACTTGCTTTTGATGCAACTAAAATGCCATGATGGTTGTCTTTGCCAAGAAAGAAATGATTTATGCAATACCTTTGCCTCTTTTGCATATTTTTTTGTGCTCAGTGCATAATTTATAATTTTGCACTTCCTTTATAAAAACGAGTCATGAAAAAATTAATTGCATTGTTGTTCTTTTTGTCTCCTGTTTTGTTGAAATCACAAAATCTTCAGCTTCATTATGATTTTGGTGAGAACCGGAAATTCTTCACCGCCACACTCGAAATGTTCCGTCCCGATACGCTGGGTTCCACATTCTGGTTTGCAGATTTTGATTTTGATTACCCGGGAAGTCCGCGCAGCATGTCTGCCGCTTACTGGGAGATATCAAGGGATTTTTACATCCCCGGTTTGAGAAAAATGGACACATTTGATGAATTAACCTTTCATCTTGAATATAATGACGGATTCGGAGCTTATCCGATTGACAGCAGTGAATTAACCGGATCATTTACCTTCAACAGTGTTTTTCTCGCGGGTTTCAGTCATCCGGTAAAAATAGGACAGGTAGTGCTTACCACTCAATGGCTTTGCCGGATGCCAAGAGGTATGGACGTGCCTGACTTTCAGTTTACGGTGGTTTGGTTTCAGCCCTTGATCAAAGGCAAGGTTTTGTTCACAGGTTTTGCCGATATCTGGTCGCAGGACAAGATTGCCAATCCCGATTCCAAAGAAATTGTATTCCAAACAGAACCACAAGTCTGGTATCTGGTTACACCCAAAATTGCCCTGGGTGGTGAAGTGGAAATCAGCAAGAATTTCCCCGTAGGGCCTAATGAATGGGAGTTTATGCCCACACTGGGTGTTCGTTGGGAATTTTAAGCACGGTTTTTGCAGACCACCCCGGTAATGAATTATTTTGTTTACTTGAAGCACACAATATTAAAATGAACAAGGTCTGCATTTTCCTGATTATCATCGCTGTCAATCTCGTCTCACCGGCAGCAGCTCAGAAAACAGTTATCACCGGTAAGGTTACCGACAGCGAAACCGGCGAGCCCATACCCTATGTGAATATCGGATTTCTGCACAGCCTGGTGGGTACCATCAGCGAAACCGACGGATCATTCTTTCTTTCCACAACCAAAGCCATGGACACGCTGCTTGTTTCGAGCCTGGGTTACGAGGTGGCCCGGCTGAAGGTTGCTAAAGGAGCTACTCAGAATGTCGATATCAGGCTCGTACCCAAGAGTATTACCCTTGAAGCAGTTGTAGTGAAGCCGGGAGAAAATCCGGCATTTGAAATCTTACGCCGGATCAATGATCACAAAAAACAGAACAATCCCGACAAGTTAACCAATTACCAATATAAGGCCTATACAAAGTTGCGGCTCGACATGAACAACATCGATGAAAAATTCAAGGATGCCCGACTCATCAAGGATTTTAGCTTTGTGTTCGATTACATGGATTCTTCTGAAGTGTTCAACAAAAATTACTTGCCTCTTTTAATAACAGAAACAGTTTCCAAAATATACCGGTCAAAAAACCCGCCTGTCAACCGCGAAGTGATTGAGGCCTTTAAAATAAGCGGCATTGAAAACAAAACGGTATCCCAGTATACCGGAAAAATGTACCAGCATCTGAATATATACGACGACTTCATCATTTTCTTCGATCCCGGTTTCGTAAGTCCGATTGCCGGAGTAGGTCGCATGTATTATAAATACCTGCTTGAGGACAGCGCTTTTATTGATGGCAGCTGGTGCCGGAAGATTTCTTTTAAACCCAGGCGAAAACAGGAAAGAACCTTTCATGGGTTCCTGTGGGTAGCTGATACCAGTTATGCCATAAAAAAAGTCCAGCTTCGTGTTTCGGCTGATGTAAATCTGAACCTGCTGAAAGACATGATTGCCACCTATGAATACGACCAGATCAATGACACCACCTGGTTTCTGACCAGTGAGGACATCATTATTGATTTCAACCTGGCTGAAAAAACCTATGGTTTTTTTGGCCGCAAAACAGCCATTTATGACAGCATCACGCTGAATGATCCGGTTCCGGAGCTGGTGAAGAAAATGACCACCGACACCTACCTGATCGAGAACAAGCTCGACCGGGATGATTCATTCTGGAATCAAAACCGGAAAACCGAATTGTCTGAAGAAGACAGTAAAATTTACACCATGGTTGATTCTGTCAAAAGGGTGCCCCTTTTTAAAACAATCAACACCCTGATGACCATGCTGACCAACTATTATATAGTAATGGGACCGGTTGAACTGGGTCCTTATTATACAACCTTGAGCTCCAACGAGATTGAAGGAACCCGGTTGCGACTCGGCGGTCGCACCAGCAATGAATTCAGCACCAAAATTATGCCCGGTGGCCACATTGCTTATGGTTTCAAGGATAAAAGGATCAAATACGGGCTGTATGTAACCTATATGTTCAATACCAATCCCCGTAGAACCACCACAGTTTCCTATTTCCACGATATACGCCAGCTTGGCAAGAGCGAAAATGCTTTTCTCGACGACAACTGGATGACATCTGTGTTAAGAAGAAATCCCAATTACAAGCTCACCATGGTAGATCAGTTCAATGCCTTATATGAGCACGAATGGGCTCCGGGATTCTCCAACACATTGAGGTTAAATCACCAGACAATTTACCCCACAGGATACGTACCTTTTTTTCCCTTGTCGGAACACGGTGACACGCTTGCGGGAGCGTCACTGACCTCTTCGGAAATAACGCTGAGCACACACTTTGCCTACCGTGAAAAATTTGTATGGGGCAAATTTGAGCGCAGGAGCCTGGGATCACAGTATCCAACACTTGACCTCGACCTTACCTTCGGTCCCAAAGGAGTGCTGGAGAGCGACTACGAGTATTACAAAGTCCGGCTGAAGATCTCCGACAAGCTTGAAACCAATCCTTTTGGATACATCAAATACCGTATCACCTTTGGCAAGATATGGGGCAACCTGCCCTATCCCCTGTTAAAGCTGCACGAAGGAAATGAAACGTATGCATGGGATCCGTTGTCATTCAACATGATGAATTATTACGAGTTTGTGAGTGATGAGTACATGAGCTTGTTTGCCGAACATCATTTTCAGGGCTTTTTTCTGAACAGAATTCCCCTATTGCGCCGGCTGCACCTGCGTGAAGTCGTGGGCTGTAATATTCTCTACGGAAAGCTTTCTGACAGGAACAAAACGGTGATGGCCTTTCCCGAAGGATTATCGGGATTGAGCGAGCCCTATTACGAAGCCAATGCAGGCATTGAAAACATATTCAAACTGTTCCGCATCGACGCAGTTTGGCGTTTCTCCTATCTGGATCATCCGGATGTCAGCCCATTCGGAATAAGAGCAACCATGCAACTTACATTCTAGGTAATTGCAAACCTGTCAAAAAATATAAAATGCACGATCACTGTACAAGCTCAAAAATCGGAGTTCCTGTGCATGAATTGGGGAATGTAATATTCAGCAATGTTGAGATGGTGGGTGCAATATCAATGATGTCAACCTGTCGTGTAACATTGCCTCTTCCCACCTTCCATCCGTACCAGATAAGCGGAATACGCGAATCATAGGAATAAGAAGAAGTACCGCCTGTTGAAACATCACTTTTTTCAACCCATCCGGCTTTCAGGTTGATGATCACATCGCCCGAACGCTTCTGGTTATAACTGTTTTGAATCTTTCTGTAAACCCCTTCGGTGAAATTGGCTGTTTGTAGTGTATGAGAGCTTACAGTGTTGGCCACTCCGGAGAACTGAAGCATAAACTGAGCAATATAATCCTGCATTTGGGTCAGTGAAAGCTTGGAATCTTCTATAAGGGTATGATTCAGGTAGATTTGCTGTGCATGATATGCCCTGATCCATTCACCCCTGCCGTAAGTATTGTTTAAAGCACTCATCAGAAGTGACAAGGCTCCTGTCTGATTGAAATAGCCGGCAGGTATTTTGTTGTCGCTCAAATACGATGGAATTTGTGCTACACCATGATCAGACGTTAAATAAACCAGTACATTTTCCTTACCTACCTGACTGTCGAGAAATGACAGAAAATGTGCGATCTCCTTGTCAAGCCTGAGAAAGGCATCTTCAACCTCCACCGAATTCGGTCCGAACAAACTGCCTATATTTTCCATTGCAGTAAAGCAAATGGTCAGTATATCGGTAACATCATCCTTCCCCAGCTGTTCATTAACAACCAGTGTAGCGGCAAAGTCTTTGGTGAAAGTATTGCCAAACGGTGTTTTATCAAGTAAACTATAATCCAGCTTGTTCTTTTTAATTTCTGAGATTTCTTCAAGCAGGTAGGGAAATGTAACCTGTCCTTTAAATCCGGTTTCGTATTTGTTTTTATCCGGAAGGCTTTCTGTGTAACTTTCAATAGGAAGAAGCGTGTTCCAGGTTTCTTTCAGGTACAAGTCCGGGAATCTCTTTTTATTGAAAGCATCCGCCCATCCGGGCAATGAATCGGTATAGTAGGTGCTGGTGATCCAGTTACCGGTGCGCTTGTCAAACCAGTATGCACCATTGGCTGTATGACCGGCAGAAAAAATGCCGGGACCCGGATCAGCAGAAATTGAATAAACCTTTGACCTGAAGTTGTTTGAAAGCTTCAGCTCATCTGAAAATGTAGTGCACATGAGATTACGGGGACTGTAATGCCCATTGTCAACATCACCACCTACAGCTTTCTGAGTCGGATCTTCAGTGCTCTGTTCAATTCTGTCCTGCAGATATAAATACCACTCACGACCTACAATACCATGATCGGCCGGTATAGTGCCGGTAGAAATGCTGGCATGCCCCACTCCCTGCTGTGAGAACAAGTAATTGAAACTGGTATTTCTGCAATAGGTGCCCCGATCTGCCAGCAGCTTAATGCCACCGGCGTCGAGCTTATCCCAAAACCGTTGAATGTAGTCATAGCGCATCTGGCTGACCACAATACCTACTATTAGTTTGGGCTTTTCAGGGGGTATCTTTTTTAAATCCTGTGAATATAGGGTGGGCTGAAAAATCTGACAGGTTAAAAGTAAGGTTGAAAAAAATACTATTTTGGTCCGCATATGCCGTAAATGAGAATTGATAAACATTTGAACGGCAAAGATAATTTTTTGTTGTTTGCTGACAAGAAAAAATTAAGGCGGTTTACGCACTCATTACAGGGCCTTTTTAACTTTCACAGCTTTCTGTCCTCTAATGCCCTGCTCAACCTCAAAGGTAACTTTTGTATTTTCAGCAAGCTGCTCTTCCATATCATTGATATGTACAAAAACACTGTTTCTGTTATCCAGATCACGTATGAAACCAAAACCCTTGGAATCATTAAAGAATGTGATAATACCTGTCCGTATATATTTTGATGGATCAATAGATTCCTGCCGGGGAACACTGACCTCAATATCTGCTGCATTCACTTTTATTTTTCTTGTAGGATCTGGTGGCTCAGATGTGATTCTGCCATTTTCGTCTACATAAGCAATCATGTCATCAAGGCTGGTATTGCCGTCCCTGGCATTTTCCTTACGCTCAAGCCTTTTCTGTACTTTGTCCTTACGCTTTTTCTCTTTTCTGTTCCTTACTTCCTTTTTGTTATAAGATTCCTGTGATCTGGCCATGCTTAATTATTAAAATATGAATTAATTTTTTTGATTGTTACTAAATACATATGTTGCTGAGATCAAATTTACGCAACTGAAAAAACAGAGGATTCAAAAAGATGAGCCGGAATGGACCAATATCAGAAGGTCATCGGTCAGAAAAAGCACAGATTCTCAAATCATATTCTTTGCAAAGATAAGCAATAATATTTCATTTTTATGGCTTTATCTGAAGTCATAAAAACCTAATAATGCCCTGGAGCAGAATCAAAACACATTTATAACTTCTTGTATTAATGTGATTTGCAAAAGCACTGAACACCTGTCATTCTTTCTTTTTGCAGGTGTTTATGCCTAACAAGGTGTAGAGAGGACAAAAGCTGATCATGCTAGTCAGCACAAATACCGCGGCCAAAAGGATCAACACAATAGCCAAAGTACCGGTGATTACTTTGGTAAGGGACAGAATTAACACCACCATGGCAAAAAGCAAACGAATGGCTTTATCGGTACCTCCCATGTTTTTTTTCATATGTTTTGAATTTTATGCTTAAATAATTGAAAATACACGTAAGTAACCGTTACAAACTGGTTTTGTTTAAAGTTATGAAATTATTGCTTTACAAAATAATTCTGCAACAATCATTTTCCTTCAGAAACTCATGAAGTTGAATCAATAGAAAAAAAGCTTCCTACAATTTGTCGGTAATGATATTAAGTGTAATTTAGGCGGCTTTTTCTTAACAGAATGTATTCAAACAGACCATTTTTGGGATCACGAAATAGGTCAAAACTGGTAAACAAAACCATCCGCCCGGTCATTGATTACCTGCTGCTGTTTGTGCTGATTTTCATGCTCATCAAAGCTATTTTTACCATTGGCTTTGAAGAAACTTCAGCAGTGATCTCATCTGCCACCGGTTATTATCATTCATTATTTACAGTAATTGCCGTTTTTTATGCATTACGTTCATTAATATGCATCGGATACAAGAGCTTTACATCCGACTTCTTCCTTTTTCTCACTATTGCTCTGGTATTGATGTTTGCATTCACCATTGATATTGACCGAAATATAGACTGGTTGAACAACCACTACGTGTATTCACTGATAATAATGGGATTGTTCATTTTTGAATTTTCGCGTTTCGATATCAGGGGTATAGCCCTGGTTTTAAACCCAGCCCAGCTTTTCATGCTGAGTTTTGCATTCCTGATTTTGTGCGGCTCAGCACTTCTCATGTTACCTAATGCCACTACAACACCCATAACCTTTGTTGAAGCCTTGTTTACTTCCACCAGTGCCATCTGCGTAACCGGACTGATTGTTGTTGACACAGCAACCCGGTTTACCTTTTTGGGGAAAAGCATTATCCTCATCCTCATCCAGGTTGGCGGCATTGGTATCATGACTTTCACAAGTTTCTTCGGTTTCTTTTTCAAGGGAAGTTCCGCATCCTTTTCAGAGAGAATGGTAATGAGTGATTTTCTAAGTGAGGAAAATGTGTCCGAGATTCGCAAAACCCTTGCGAAAGTAATCTTCATTACATTACTTTTTGAAACATTCGGTGCTATCTTTATTTACCTGAACCTGAACGCTGATTATTATACCACCCTGGGCAGCCAAATCAGATTCTCCGTTTTTCATTCAATTTCTGCATTCTGTAATGCCGGTTTTTCTACTCTCACTGATGGTTTGTATGATGTTAGCGTCCGCAACACTTACCCGGTAATTTATACAATAGGTTTTCTGGTTATACTGGGGGGAATCGGATTCCCGATACTGTTGAACCTGTACACCTTCATCAAGTATAAATTGCAGAGTCTGCTTTCGATCATCAGGTTTGGCCACAGAAAGGCCTTCATTCCCAAAATGATCAACATCAACTCCAGGCTGGTAATTTATACTACAATATTCCTGATCGTTGTGGGAACCATCTTCTTTTTCATTTTTGAAAATGAATCCACTTTAAAAGGGTTGTCATTACCCGGGAAAATAGCTCATTCCTTTTTCGGAAGTGTCTCGCCCCGTACTGCCGGTTTCAATAGTGTGAACATGTCGCAACTTACCCTATCCACTGTTGTACTGACGATATTCCTGATGTGGGTAGGTGCCTCACCCAATTCATCGGGCGGTGGCATTAAAACCAGCACATTTGCAATAGCGATAATGAATGTTTTGCGCATCGCAAGAGTAAACAGGCACATCGAATTCCACGGGCGTGAAATTCACGAACATTCGGTTGACAGGGCTTTTGCCATTATCATCCTGTCCATTGTCATTCTCGGATGTGCATCCCTGATCATGCACATTGCCGAGCCCGAACAAGGAGCATTGAGTATTCTCTTCGAATGTGTTTCAGCATTCGGAACCGTAGGATTGTCTATGGGTATCACACCCATGTTAAGCGACTTTTCCAAACTTTTCCTTGTTTTGCTCATGTTTACCGGAAGAATGGGAATACTGACCTTGCTTTTTGCACTCGTCAGAAAAAGCAAAACCTCGGTATACCGATACCCAAAAGAAAATATCATAATAACCTAAAATATTTTAGCCATGAATTTTGTGATTATTGGCCTTGGTAATTTTGGTGCATCGCTGGCAAAGATCCTTACTGCGTTGGGGCACGATGTCATCGGTGTGGATAAGGATATGGAGAAGGTGGAGTTTTTCAAGGACAAAATTAAAAATACGGTAAGCATGGACATCACCGATATTCATGCTTTGAAGACTTTGCCGCTGAAAGACTGTGACAAGGTAATTGTATGCATTGGCGATGATTTCGGCTCATCTGTGAAAACCACAGCACAGCTCCGGAAACTGGGAGTGAAAAATATCTATGGACGAGAAAGTTCACTGATCCACAAAACCGTATTGAACCAGATTGGTGTTGATGAAACCATCAACCCGGAATACGACACAGCTGTTGTTTTTGCCGAAAAACTGATCACGCCCGGGGTTTGGAGCATTTACAATATTTCTGATGACATTAAAATAGCTGAAATTAGTATTCCCGAGGAGTATATCGGAAAAAAGCTTTCCGCGATTGGGCCAACAACATTCCGAAACCTCTCGGTTCTGGCATTGAAATATTCCGACAAAAAGCAGTCAACGCCTTCATTGGAGAAATGGGTTGCCATTGAAAACAAAAATTTCAATACCGAAATCACCCTTGAAAAAGGGATGCGATTTGTTATTCAGGGAAGAAAAAAAGACATCATCGAATATTCACAGGTGTAACTACCGGAATCGCCTTTTCACAACAGTAGACTCAATGATTTGCTACTGCTATTTATCATTGCTGCTTCAGTATGATTTTCACTTCAGTAATACATTCTGTATGGCCTTTACGAGCTGGTCCTTGGGTAAAGCGCCCATGATAGCCTGAGGCTGTCCTTGTGCGGGAATCAATAAAATGGTGGGCAGACTCTGAATGCCCAGGTTCTGTGACAACAACCTTTCCTTGTCTGTATCAACCTTATAAACAATGATTTTGCCGTTATATTCACCGGCAATCTCCTCAAGGATTGGCGATACCATCCTGCACGGGCCGCACCAGTTGGCATAAAAATCAACAATGGCAGGCTTGGTGCCGGCATATTTCCATTCCCTGTTTATCTCATAATTGAAAACCTGTTGTTTAAACGTCTCGTTAGTCAGGTGAATGACCGGACTTGCCGGATTTGCTTTGGCTTCAGGTTTTGCAGGCTCTCCTGCAAAACTACTCATGAAAATCATTGCAACACCCAGACTTATAAATAATTGCTTTTTCATATTCTTGTTTTTTATAAAATTTCATATTACACTTTAGCATCTACCCCTGCTGCAAGGACTGTTTACCAGGAAAAATCCGAGCAATCCGCCCCACAATGTACTCATATAAGGATTGCTGGTCACGCCGCACGAACCTGAATTGCACCCAATATAATGATAATAAAGATATCCCAGCGAGCCTCCAATGACAATGGCGATAAAGGGTCGCCAGAAATTCCATGAGGCAAAGAAATTCTTCAGTTTCACCTTCAGGTTTATCTTCAGGTTGTTTTGCATTTCATTGTTTTCAGACATATTACAAACTGTTAATTACGTTATTCAGTTTTTCAGTGACTTCCTTTGCCAATGGTTCCAGTTCCGCATTCTCAATGGCCATCATGGATGCCAGCGGGTGCACTGCGGCCACTTCGGTGGTTCCGTTTTCCCGGTCTATCACCACCACATTACAGGGAAGCATCACCCCGATTTTTTCTTCCGCCTGCAAAGTTTTATATGCATACGGCGGGTTACAGGCTCCAAGAATGGTGTATTTCCGATAATCGACACCCAGTTTTTCCTTCAGCTTTGCCTGCATGTCAATAACAGAAACCACACCAAAGCCTTCCTTCTTCAATGCCTCAGTAACCTGCTCAATGGATTCCTCAAAATCCATTTTGAGTATTTTATTGATGTAATATTTCATATGCTATTGTCTTATGCGTTAATGTAATTCATTTCCTTATTGTATTTTATCTCAAATACTACTGCTACTGCCACTGCTACTGCTGCTGCCACTGCTCCTGACACTGCTACTGATGTTTCAGCATCTCCCTACCACCCCGTCGGGGTGGCATCATACTTTTGCCTGGTTGATGGCACTGATCAGTTGCGATTTTTGGTGCACACCGGACTGTTTGTACTTGACTTCCCCATTCCGGAAAATCATGAGAGTTGGAACTCCCTGAATTCTGAAACGACCGGCAATCTCAGGATTCTGGTCCACATCAATCTTGATGACTCTGATTTGTTCCTGCAGTTCAGAAGCCACTTCTTTCAGTATAGGAGACTGAACCCGGCAAGGACCGCACCACTGTGCGTGAAAATCAACCACAACCGGACGAGAATCCTGAATGATGGTATTGAAATTACCTCTTTCCATATCTTCAAGCGCTTTGTATTTGTTTCACTAAAAATTCTTTTGATTTCACGCCGACAAAACGATTTACCTCTTTGCCATCCCTGAAAAGCACCATGGTGGGGATACCACGGACTTTGAATTTGCCGGCAAGCGACTGGTATTGTTCCACATTGACTTTGCCGATATAGTGATTCCCCTTTAATTCTCCGGCTATTTCATTCAGTACAGGGGCCATTACCCTGCAGGGTCCGCACCAGGCAGCCCAGAAGTCAACCAAAACCACTTTGCCTTTGGTCTGGTGCTGAAAATTCTTGTCCGTGAGTGTAATTATTTTCTCATGATCATCCACCAGGGGAATGCTTTTCATTTTGGCTTTCGCCCTGAGTGTAAGAAAAACGAAGATGGCTACTACGATGCCTGTAATAATCAGTGCTGTTTGCATATCAAGCTGTAATTAAATGTTTTTGTTTTGTTTTTAATTCGTGCAGGTAATTCGATGCAGCCAGGGCAGCAACCGTTCCATCACCCACTGCTGTGGTGATTTGCCTGAAACGCTTGGTAATGGCATCATAATGATTCATGGCATCAGGCATTGACAGCTACAGCAAATTCCTTATCCAGGATGGTCTTTACCTGATCACGGGTCTGAATGCTCGAAGTAGCTTTTACCACCTTACCGTTCTTATAATAAATGGTAAACGGTATGCCCATAAAACCCCTTACTTCAGGCAGGTTGCGGATCACATGTGACTCAGGGTTATCAAACTCCATATCATAAAACTTCACATGCGGATACTCCTTTTCCAGTTCTTCAGCAATGCCGTATACAGGAATACACATGGGACCCATACGCCCGCAGATAACCATTACGTTTTCGTTTTCACTGATAGCCTGCTGATGCCCAGCGGCCGATTCGAGATGTTTTAAATTGGTGTACAACATGGTATTTTAAGTTTTATTGTTAATTTTTTAGCTGTGAGCTATGAGCTTTGAGCTTCGAGCCAATGGCCAATAGCTTCTTGTTCTAAATGACAGTACAAAATTAGCGTGTAATAAGCCTTGTACAAAGGATTTCCGGCTCCAGGAACACAACTCAATAATTGAAATAAAACAGTTTTTTTATTGATATGAACTAACTTTATAGCTGCTTACCCAACCCGATGCATGAAATTTGCTTTTTAAATCAAGTATTCTTAATTTTCTTCTGGCAATAGTAGGTTGTGATCTTAATTATCTCGTTAGCGACATGATATTGGTAGAATACAATTGGTAATAAACAGAAGTCCCGTCAGGGACTAAATATTGGTAAAATAAAATTGACAACATAATTTAAAATAATAAACACATACTATTGGCTATCAATGGCATGCCGGATCATATACACATACTTTGTGGACTTAGACCCACACAAGCATTATCCGACAACAAAAACCTGTTCAAAAAGTAGGGTAAATTCATTTTCATTCGGATTAGGATTAACTAACTTTAAATTGAGAATGTTTATAAGTTAGAACCAAGTTCTTAGCACATTGACAAAAGAAGAATTCAAGGGTTTGTTTGACAACTATTTCGATGCTGTACGCAGTTTTTTGTATTACCGTGGTGCAGATAAGGAACAGGCCTCGGATCTGGCGCAGGATGTTTTTCTGAAAATCTGGGAGAAACAACTGGACGTGGATCCGAAGACAGCGCTTCGGCTTTTGTACAAGATGGCGGGTGACATGTTCATCAGCCGGTACCGGAGAGAAACGCTGGAAATGAATTACAGGACGACACTAAAAAGCGACCGTGAAGATCTGTCGCCCGAAGATCAGTTCCGCTACAATCAACTGTTCGAAAACTATACCCGGGCATTGGCATCACTGAACGAGAAACAGCGTACAGTGTTCCTGATGTCGAGAATGGAAGGACTGAAATATCATGAGATTGCCGAACGACTTGATTTGAGTGTTAAAGCTGTGGAAAAACGAATGAACATTACACTGGCATTTTTGAAAAAAGCATTACAGGAACATGTCTGAAAATAAAAAACATATCAACCCGTCATCAGGACTTTCAGAAGACCCGCTTGAACTGATCTCCGCAACCCGCATTGATTGGGGAAGAAGCAAACAGGAGATCTGGGCTGAACTGGAAAAGAAAATGGAGGATGCGGCACCTGTTAAAATCCGCACCATGGGATCGCCCTGGATCAGGCTTGCCATAGCCGCAACGATAGCCCTGCTGATAGGTGCAACTGTTTTCGTACAAAGCTATAAAAAGACCATCACCATTCCGGCCGGATTTCACGGAAATATTGTTTTACCTGACCAGTCACATGTGAAGCTGAATGCCCAGACCACACTATCATACAAACCTTTGATATGGCAATTTTCAAGAAAAGTAAAGCTTGATGGCGAAGCCTTTTTTGAAGTCACACCGGGCAGAAAATTTGAAGTGATCTCAAATCGGGGCAGAACTGTTGTGCTGGGTACGAGTTTCAACATTTACTCAAGAGAAAATGATTACCGCGTTGTTTGTATCACAGGAAAGGTTAAAGTAATAGAAAGCAAGGAAAATCAGGAGGTCATTATCAAACCGGGCCAGCAGGCAGCATTGTCAGACCAGGGGACACTGGATGTTATTTCAGATATCAATACGGAGCAAACCACTTCCTGGACTGAAAACAAGATGAGCTTTACTTCGGTCCCGCTTCGCACGGTGCTGGAAGAAGTAGGCAGACAATATGGCATCATCATTCAGATTCCTGAAGACATTAACTTTACTTACACCGGTGCTTTCCTGCGGAATTCCTCTGTTGATCAGACACTGGATATGGTTTGCAAGCCATTTGATCTGAAATTCTCGCGGAATTCAAACAATGAATATGTTATCACACATGGCAATTAAAAATATAGCAATTAAGGATTTTCTAATTGCAGCCATCTTTATCATTACCCATGCCGTCCCTGTTCATTCGCAGGAGATCAGGATCAATTGCACCGATAAACCATTGAACAGCATCCTGATTCAAATGCGGGACACCTATGGACTTATGGTGTCGTTTGACGATCAGAAACTCGCTTCCTTTAAGCTGACACTGGACCGGAAATTTTCCTCCCCCTCCCTTGCGCTTGATTATCTTTTCAAGGGTTTGCCACTGCGATACGAAGTAGACAACGGAGTGTTCATCATTTATACTATGGTGAAAGCCGAAAAACCGAGAAGTTACCTGGTATCCGGAAGCGTTTCCGATAAAACCAACCATGAAACCCTTCCCTTCTCAAGTATCCTTATTAACAACAAAGGGTTTTTCTCTGACGCCAAAGGCAATTTCTCATTTGCTTCAGCAACCGACAGCATATTCTCCATAAGGATTTCTTACCTGGGTTATTACATTTTGGATACCATTGTACCACAAAGCTCCAATTACAATTTCAGACTTACTCCCTCGGTTATCGCCATGAAGGAGATAGTGGTTCTTGGTTCTGCCGTCGAAAGGTCTATACAAACCGGGAATGCTCCCGGAATCATCAAGCTGAACCATAAGATTGCCTATTACCTGCCGGGAAACGGTGATAATTCGGTGTTTAACCTGTTAAGACTTCAACCCGGCATCCTGGCTTCGGGTGAACAATCATCCGACCTGATCATCTGGGGAAGCTATGAAGGACAAAGTCAGATCCTGTTCGACGGATTCACGCTTTACGGGATGAAAAATTTCAATGATAACATCAGCGCGGTAAATCCGTTTGTGGCAAAAGATATTAAGGTGCTGAAGGGAGGTTTTGGCGCTGAATATGGCGAGCGGGTCGGAGGCATTGTGGACATTACCGGTATGGAAGGTAGTCGCCTGGCACCGTCTGTTCAGCTCAACATCAATAATATGACGCTGAATGGCATGGTGAGTATTCCGTTCCGAAAAAAATCATCCCTCCTGATGGCTTACCGGCAGACCTATTACAATTTATATAATCCCGTGGAATACTCCACTTCAGGGTCGGGCCGGGGACAATGGGGAGGCAGCGGAGGTGCGGATTACTACCTGGTACCCGATTATGCTTTCAGGGATTTGAATTTGAAATATTCCGGAAGTGGCACCAAAAGCAATTATTATGTAAGTCTTTATGGCGGGAAGGACCGTTTCGACTATTCTTTTGATGAAGAAACCATGCAAAAAAGTATCTCGCTTGACTACCAGGAACAGAATGTGCAATTGGGCGGGGCTGTATTTTATGGCTGGCGCTGGAATGAAAAAAACACCACAAATATTACAGGCAGTTACTCCTCATTGCAAACCGACAGGGATTACAGCGAAGTGACCGAGAGAACAACAGGCAACCAGGTATTCAGGAACATTCACGAGACAACAATCAATGACCTGAATGAATTCAACGGGAGAATTGAAAACAAGCTGGTTGTTTCCGGAAAACACAAAACTGACCTGGGCGCAGGTTTTATATATTTGCTGACATCAAATGAAATAAGTACAATAAGCGATACCGTTAAAACTGGTGTTGCCTTACCTTATCTGTACTTTCAGGATAACATTTCGCTATCTGAGAAATTCACCCTTCGTCCTGGTTTGCGAGCGGATTTTTCCGGCGCCACTGAAAAAATCTACCTTCAACCGCGTATTTCAATGGTATACAGGGTTGGTGACTTTTTTAAGCTGACTGGTGCCGCCGGCATGTACAACCAGTTTGTTACCAAGAATATGATTATGGATGCCACCGGAAATTACAAATTAGCCTGGTCACTTTCCAATAATGATGATATCCCGGTACTCAGCTCAACCAGCTACACGCTTGGCATTTCATTTAACCGCAATAACTTTTCAGCCAGTATTGAAGGTTACAGGAGAAACATAAATGGAATTGCCAGGTTTCATGAGACTACGGCAGGAATAATCGCTTATGAAGGTAAAAGCAGAACAAAAGGGTTGGATGTATTTATCAAAAAGGAATTTAAAAATCAGTCATTTTGGATTACCTATACATTAAGTAAATCGGAAGAAAAGTTCCCTTACTTTCCCGCAGATTCCTATATTCCGGCCATGCATGACCAGCGGCATGAGTTTAAGATAGCAGGACTGGCAAAGATCAAGGCCTTTCACTTCTCAGCCACTTATGTTTTCGGATCGGGTTTCCCGGATCCCGACCTGCTGCCTGACGGGACGGATTACCTGCAACCCTATAGCCGACTTGATGCAGACCTCATCTATCAGGTTTCTTCGCGGAAAGTCAAGGTGGATGCGGGTATTTCGGTGCTGAATGTGCTGAATACTGAAAACATCAGGTATTCAAACTACACGCGCGTTCCAACCGACGAATCAACCACAGTCAGCCTGTATGCAGAGGCAGTACCTTTCACACCTTCGCTATTTATAAAGATATCCTATTAAAACTGCCCATTAAAGCGGTCATTCCCATTTTGTAACTCAGCCTGTTTTCAAGACACAAAAAAAATCTGCAAAAAAAGTAGGGTAGATTTTTTTTCATGCGGATTAATAGCAAAGAAGCCATAAAAAGAGAAGCTTTTAAACTATTAATAATTAAAACGCAAAGTCATGAAAAAATCAATTGTAAAAATCGCATTAAGTGCCATAGCACTTAGCCTGTTTGCAGTATTTACCTATGCACAGGAAAACGAAGCTCCGGTTCAGCAACGTAACCAGGTGAAAGAACAAACAGCTGTGCAACAGCAGGAGGGTGTTCAAACGCAGACACAAACACGCACACAAACACGCACACAAACACAGGAACAGACTGCCACACAGCAGCAGGAGGGCGTTCAGACACAAACCCGGACACGGACCCGTGAACAGTCAGGCGCCATGAATATGGAAGGAGAACGTCCACAGAATCAAGTGAATCAGCAAACCCGGGAAAGGTTTCGTGCTTCCTTAACCGATGATCAAAAGAAAATCCTTGAAAACAAGGAAATGACCCGGGAACAGAAAAGAAAGGCTTTTAACGAGTCGCTTACCGAACAACAGCGGAATATGCTGCGGGAAAACCAGGAAATGCGCAAACAACAGCGCAATGAATTCCGCAACAATGCCACTGAAGAACAAAAGCAGCAGATGCAACAAAGTCGTGAGGGCACCCGCACCCAATCGGGCAGACAAACCAGGGGCAGGTAATATACAACAACCAACCAAATCCATAAGTCCGGGGTGTCCACAGGCACACCCGGACTTACTTTAAGAAACCATTTAGCAATTTTTAAACCCCAAACAGTTATGAAACGGAATTTAATGGCAATAATACTACTGATACAAAGCATATCAACGTGGTCGCAGGCCAACAGGATTGACTCATTATTAAATGATGTGGTTTGGGGTGATCAGGAAATGATGATGTTATTGGATCCACCATCGTCATTTTGCTATCTCTATGGCGGATTGTCGGGTGAAAACAAGACTATGTATGCCGGAAGAGAACTTGAAGAAAACATGATGTCTATGAACGGTAATCTCTTTTTCTTTCATTCCAAAGGCGTTTTTCTGGGCGCATCAGGCACCTGGTACGGCGATCCGGGTGAAGGCTACAGCAATACCATATTGTCCGCAGGAATTTACAGACCACTCAGCGCAAAAAAGAATCTGAACTTCAGGGCATCATACAGCCACTACTTTTATGCAGGTTCCGATTCGATCGATGACAATCCTTTTACCAATAGTCTGGGTGCAGGTTTGTCTTTAAGAAATAACTGGATCGGCGGTCGCCTTTCCCTGAATGTGTTGTTCGGGCAGGAATTTGGAATGAATCTCTCGCCGGCTGTTTTTTCGCGCCTCCCGATAATCCGGTTTGGCAAATACAACAAACTGCAATTGGAACCCGAACTTTCAGTCTTCTTTGGTTCAGAGTCAGTAGAACTGGATCAGCTGGGGAGTCAGAGCGGTCAGCAGGGATCCCAGACAGAAATTGCTACAGAAAACAAATATAGCCTGTTGAATACCCGGTTTTACCTGCCGGTATGTCTTTACATAGGCGATTTTGATCTTGAATTTGGCTATTCGCTGAATATTCCATCATCACGAGATGTGAACGTGGATTATTCGGCATCCTCCACTTTATCATTCTCCATAGGATACATGTTTCCTTTAAGATAGGTGAGCAAGCCACCATGATTGTGTTTGATTTTGATCGGTATGGTAAAACAATTAACTGAATTGGGTTATCTTTAGCGTTGAAAAATGCCCTATTGGCGATGAAACCCATTCTCGAAACCGACCGTGATTTTATCTGCGATATCCAGGCGCCCTGTTTTCAAGTGCTGACACAGGAAGAAGCCGAACTGGTGAGATCAGGTAAAACCCAGGTGCTCTTCCGCAAAGGTGATAACCTCACCAAGCAGGGTGCATTTGCCTCATACGTACTTTTTATAATGACCGGACTGGCCAAACAATACCTCGAAGGGGAAGCCGGTCGCAACTTTAATCTCCGGATCATCAGGCCCGGAGAATTCATCGGACTTTCAGCTGTTTTCACGCGCAATACCTTTAACTACTCATCGGTTGCCCTTACCGACTGCCAGGTTTTCCTGGTGGAAAAGGAAACCATTGCCAAGGTCGTAAAACAGAACGGCATGTTCGGACATGCGATCATCAAACGCTATTGCGAACAAAATACCGATCTTTTCAGTATTATCGGCAACCTGAACTACAAGCAGATGAACGGCAGGCTGGCCGATACGCTGTTATACCTGAACGGCATCAAGAAGGATTATCCCGACATTTTCCAGTTGCTTTCGCGAAAAGACGTTGCCGAATTTGCCGGCATATCCACGGAGAGTGTGGTAAAGCTGCTGAAAATATTTGAAAAAGACGCTCTCATTAAGCTTATAGACAAGGATATTGAAATCCTTAACCCGGAAAACCTATCCGAAATCAGCAAAAGAGGCTGACGAACAACACCTTCCTATAATATACAGTGCTAACGGACAATAGCCAACAGCCAATAGTTATTAACCTGTTTCGCTATCCCTTCACTGAATTTATATTCTCAAATTTTTTAAGAAAAAAGTCCCTTTTATCCCAAATGGATTGTATATTTGTCTATCGTAACACTATTTATTATTTCGTGTCACCTTCATTAAAACGCCCTATGAAATCCTTATTTAACTTTCTGGTTAGTTGTTTTTTATCTCTGATGCCTGGTGCACTTTCCGCACAACAGACACAGCCTGTTGAAGACACCACAACCATTGACGAAATTGTGGTTACCGGAACAAAAACCAATGTAAACCGCCACAATGTGCCCATGACCATTTCGGTAGTTACACAGAAGCAAATCGAAGAGAGTTCGGAGTCTGCTTTACTGCCAGTCTTGAGCGAGCAGGTACCCGGTGTATTCATTACCGAGCGGGGTATTACCGGTTTTGGTGTATCAACCGGCTCAGCCGGCGGCATCAGCATCAGGGGAACCGGAGGCAGTCCGAATACCCAGACACTGATTTTACTAAACGGAAATCCCCAGTTTATGGGCATCATGGGCCATCCCCTTCCCGATGCCTACATAGCTTCCGATGTGGAAAAAGTGGAAGTGATTCGCGGCCCCGGTTCCACACTTTACGGTTCCAATGCCATGGGCGGTGTGATCAACATCATTACCCGGGAACAGAAGAAAGAAGGTTTCGGTGCCAACGCACGCGTTATGTATGGATCGTTTAACACCCAAAAATACATGGTTAACGCAGGTTTCAGAAAGAAGGGCTTTCATGCGCTTGCCTCCTTTAATCATGATCAGACCGACGGACACAGAGACTCCTCCGATTTTTCGATAAACAACGGGTACCTGGGTGCAGGATATGAAATAAACAAACATTTCAAGATCGATGCCAACTTCAGTCTGGCTAATTTTGACGCCTCCGATCCGGGTAAAGAAAGTGCCCTGGCAGGTGAAACCATTGATATCACCCGCGGCATGGGGGCATTTGCCTTCACCAATACGTTTGAAAAAACCAATGGTTCCATCCGGTTTTTTTACAATTTCGGGGAGCATGACATTACCGATGGATTTCACTCAAAAGACAAAAACTTTGGTACCGTAGTTTACCAATCATTTAACCTGTTTAAAGGGAACACACTCACTCTGGGTATTGATTACAAGCAATACGGAGGCATGGCTGAAAATGTAAAAGCCATGGGCGGACAGGGAATGGTATTTACCGACACCACTGTAAACGAAATTGCAGGTTACGGATACCTCCAGCAACTGCTTTTTGAAAAATTAACGCTTAATGCCGGACTCCGGCTTGAACACAACAGCATGTATGGTACCGAGCCGGTGCCTTCGGCCGGACTGGCATATCACCCGTTTCAAACAACCACATTTAAGGTATCAGTTGCCAAGGGATTTCGGAGTCCTACTATCAGGGAGTTATTCATGTGGGGAACAGCCAATGAAGAGTTGAATCCCGAAAAGATGATAAATTATGAATTCGGTGTTGAACAACGCTTCCTGAAAAACAAGCTCACAGCCGAACTGACCATCTTCAAAGCCGAAGGCGACAACTTAATAAAAACCGTCACCGAAAACAGCATCACCAAATACCAAAACACCGGTGACTTTTCAAATTTCGGCATTGAATTTGCCGGAAGCTATGCACCGTTGTCCAATCTGTTGGTTCGTGCAAATTACAGCTTCATTTCAATGGATGAACCCATCATTGCCACCCCTGAGCACCATGTTAACCTGAGTGGCACTTATCAGTTGAAAAAACTCACCATTGCCCTTTCGATGCAATCGGTAAATGGCCTTTATACAAGGGTATCACCTGCCAAGGATAAAGAAAGCTATACCCTCTTTAATACACGACTTGCCTATAAATTCAATAATTATCTGGATGTTTTCGTCAAGGGTGAAAACCTGACTAACCAGGAATACAGCATCAATTACGACTACCCGATGCCTGGTTTCATAGCCTTTGCGGGAATCAACCTGCATTTTTAGCAGAACATATGAAGATAGCAAGGCCTGATTTCTTCTTTGAGGTGTTATAATTTTTTCCGGGTAGTCATCAATACCTGCTGCCAACCAATAGCTAACCGCTAATGGTCAAGAGCTAATGGCGAATAGCTATTAAAATATTAACATCAGAATGTTTATAAAAGCAAACCCGAAATGGCGGTAAGTAATCAGGTTTGTCATTACATTTGATCAGATGATTTGCAGGTTCCATTCCTGATTCTTCAGGAATACGGATTAATAGGGAATCCTGTGATTTACAGGTTGTTGTATATAAACTTGTAAAAATTCAGGAGCTATCCCCGTAGCTGTGAGTCCATTTCATGTTCAGGCATCCTTTTGCCACTGTTCCTGTTAACAGGAATGGGAAGGCCGCCTGAACCGGACAAGCCAGAAGACCTGCCTGCAATGTAATTCGTAGCTTTCGGGTGAAAGGCGAAGGGTAAAGATGCTTACCTTCTTTATTTTTCATTTTTCTTCTTCCAGGCTACCATTAACAGTTAATCAACCTAAAACTATTAACTATGGACATTAATGGAGCACTCAAAGACCTGCAGATTTGCAAACGCGACGGGCGTATTGTACCCTTTAAAGCGGGCAAAATTACCTTTGCCATCTTCAAGGCACTCAGGGCAGCAGGCAAACCCAACCGGCAATTGGCCGAAGATATGATGCTTGATGTATTAGAAACCCTGGGATTGTTTGAAAAAGTGAATTATACACCCGGCGTGGAAGAAGTACAGGATGTAGTGGAACAGGTATTGTTTAACAACAGGCTTTTTGATGTTGCCAAAGCTTATATACTTTACCGCAAGCAACATGAAAACCTGCGCAATACCAGGGAACTTTTTTCAAATGTGGATATCGTTGAAAAATACCTTGATGTGGACGACTGGCGCATCCGTGAAAGCGCTAACTCATCATATTCCCTACAGGGCCTGAACCAGCATATAGCCACCATTGTCAGTTCGCAATACTGGCTGAGGCGTATTTATTCCGACGAAATCAGACAAGCTTATGAATCGGGCCGGTTTCACATACACGACCTGGGATTTTTGAGCGTGTATTGCGTAGGCTGGGATCTCGAAGATCTCTTGCTTTCAGGCTTCATTGGCGTGACCGGTAAAATTGAAAGTGCTCCGGCCAAGCACTTCCGCACCATCCTGGGCCAGATTGTCAATTTCTTTTATACCATGCAGGGTGAAGCCGCCGGAGCCCAGGCATTTTCCAACTTCGATACGTTGCTGGCTCCCTTTATCCGATATGACGGACTTACATTCAAGCAGGTAAAACAAGCCCTGCAGGAATTCATGTTCAACATAAACGTACCCACACGTGTAGGATTTCAAACGCCCTTTACCAATATTACACTTGATCTGAAGGTTCCCGGTTTCATGAAAGAACAACCGGTGATCATCGGTGGCAAACCACAGGAAGTCACTTACGGCGACTTTCAGCCCGAAATGGACCTGTTTAACGCCGCTTTTGCCGAAGTAATGGCCGAAGGTGATGCTCGTGGCCGCGTATTTTCATTCCCCATTCCAACTTATAACATCACCCCCGACTTCGACTGGAACAATCCGGCATACGAAAAAATATGGGAAATAACCGCCAGGTACGGTATACCTTACTTCTCCAACTTTGTCAATTCCGACATGAAGCCCGACGATGTACGCAGCATGTGCTGCCGGCTCAGGCTCGATAAACGGGAACTACAGAAACGCGGAGGCGGATTGTTCGGCGCCAACCCCTTAACCGGAAGCGTAGGCGTGGTTACCATTAACCTGCCCCGGTTGGGTTATGAATCCAAATCAGAAACCGAATTTTACCAGCGCCTTGCCAAACTAATGGATTTGGCGAAAGAAAGCCTCGAAACCAAAAGAAAAGTCATTGAAGCACTCACGGAAAAAGGATTGTATCCCTATTCTAAATTCTATCTACGGAACATCAAGAACCGAACCGGAAAATTCTGGAAAAACCATTTTTCCACCATTGGTATTATTGGCATGAACGAATGTTGCCTCAATTTTATCGGTGCGGGTATTTTCGATGAAAAAGGACATGCCTTTGCCCTGGATATTATGAATTTCATGCGCGAAAAACTGGAAGCATTCCAGGATGAAACCGGGAATATATACAATCTCGAAGCCACACCCGCCGAAGGCACTTCTTACCGGCTGGCCAAAATGGATAAGTCTGAATATCCCGACATCATTACAGCCAATGAACAATATGTGCGCAAAGGAGCCAATCCTTATTATACCAATTCCACACAGTTGCCGGTGAATTATACCGACGACTTATTTGAAGCCCTTACATTGCAAGACGAACTGCAGGTCAAGTATACCGGAGGCACCGTATTTCATGCTTTTATGGGTGAAAGACAATTGCCTGCAGATGCAGTCAAAAAGCTCATCCGAAAAATCACCTCACGATTTCGCCTGCCTTATATAACCCTGTCTCCTACGTTCAGTATTTGTCCCGAACACGGCTATCTGTTCGGCGAACATAAACACTGTCCGAAATGTACCGAAAAAGGCAAAAATACCGAATGTGAGGTGTTTTCACGAATAGTAGGATACATAAGACCTGTAGAACAATGGAACGATGGGAAACAGGCTGAATTCATTGATAGAAGGCTGTTCGACAGCAACGGATTATATAAGAAAGAAAGAGAAAACATAAGTCAATCATGCTGATTGGTGGCTTCATTCACCAAAGCTTCATAGATTACCCATCGAAAATGGCAGCAGTGGTTTTTACAGCAGGCTGCAATTTTCGGTGCTGGTATTGTCATAACCCCCACCTGGTTTTACCCTCTCTTATTCAAAAAAATTCTTCCATACCAGTTGAGAAGGTTTTGAGCCGGCTCAATGAGCGAAAAAACTGGCTCGAAGGAGTGGTGATTACCGGTGGAGAACCCACCCTACATAACGACCTGCCAACCTTCATTGAAAAAATAAAAGACATGGGATATCTGGTAAAACTGGACACCAACGGGTCAAATCCTGAAATGCTCGGCCATCTATTGATTAAAAAATGGGTGGATTTTGTAGCAATGGATGTAAAAAACCTGCTGCAACCTGAACTGTATAACAAAATCATCCAGGTGAAACATCCGGTCGCGATAATTGAAAAGCTAAATACATCCATTAAACTGATCAAAAAATCGGGTATCGACTATGAATTTCGCACAACAAAAGTGCCCGGGATTCATACCCCGGAGATAATTGCACAAATCAAAGTGCAACTGGGCCAGATTATAAGGTATACCATCAATGATTACAGGAATGAAAAAACGCTGATGAATGCTTATTGTGAAAACAAAACGTAACAAAATCATTACTTTTGGGTATTGTTCATTCAATAACAGTTATTACTTTTGTTGCCTGTATAACTTATGATCCGGAAAATTAATAATAACTGTGCCGTTTGCAAGGTTTTGCTGTTGCTGGTGTTTTTAGGATACTACAGCAGCCTGACCCTGTTTTATCACCCGCACATGATCAACGGACAGATTGTTTATCATTCCCATCTATATAGCCATAAATCGCAACAAACTTCGGGTGAAAAACAAGCACCAACCCACCACCATCATAACAAAGATGAGTTTTACTTCATTCAGCACCTCAACCAGTCCATCTGGGATGATTTGGTTGTACAGTCTGATCTGCCTGAAATTATTAATTTCCCAAAAGAACTTATTTCACCGGAACTACCGGTCAGGCCTGTTAATACGTCCAATACCGCCATTTGCCTCAGGGCACCTCCTGCCTTTAGACTTTTCGGATAATACTGTCTGCAAAAGGAATTGAGCCCCTGCGCTTTTTTCCATGCCTCACCTATAGTCATAGATGCAGACAACAGGCATTTTTTGCCGTAATCCAAAGAGGCCAAAAACCATAAAAACATAAAATATACAGGGTTACGTAAAAACCCTCAAAGAAACAGATTTATGAACAAAAAAATATTCTCACCGGTTATTATTCTGCTTATCCTTATCTCCAACACTCTCGCCCAGAAGGCCAAAACCGATGCCAACATCGTCGGACATGTTCTTTCGGGCGACAAGCATTTGCCCTATGTTAACATTGTTGTTAAAGGGACTACCCTGGGAACCCTTACCGACGAAACGGGACACTACCAACTGGTCAACATCCCCGAAGGTGAAGTCACCCTCATCGCCATGTCGGTTGGCTTTAAATCGCAGGAATCCGAGGTCACCGTCTTAAAAAACAAAGTGCTTGAGGTGAATTTCAACCTCGAGGAAGATGTACTGAACCTCGATGAAGTGGTTGTTTCCGCAAGCCGCAGCGAACAAAAACGTACGGAGGCACCGGTAATGGTTAATACACTGTCACCTAAGCTTTTTGCAACTACGCAATCCCTTACTTTCGGAGAGGGATTGAATTTTGTGCCCGGACTGCGACTCGAAAACAACTGCCAGAACTGCGGATTCACCCAGGTTCGTATGAATGGTATGGAAGGTCCCTATTCGCAAATACTTATCAACAGTCGGCCTATTTTCAGCGGACTGGCAGGGGTATACGGACTCGAGCTCATCCCTTCCAACATGATCGAACGGGTGGAAGTCATCCGTGGCGGCGGATCGGCCCTGTACGGGAGCAATGCCATTGCCGGTACCATCAACCTGATTTTAAAGGAACCTGAAATCAATACATACGAAATTGGCTTAAACACTTCATTTGCCGGTGTCGGTCATAGTGGATCTGCCGGAACGGCACCAGACTATTCTGCCAATTTCAACACCTCGCTGGTTTCAGACGACCGCAAAACAGGTGTGTCTGTGTACGGCTTTACCCGTGAGCGCGAAATGTTCGATGCCAACGATGATGACTTTTCGGAAATATCACCTATGACAAACCTGACATTGGGTTCCCGGTTTTTTCACCGTTTTGGCTACCGCAGCAAAATGTCGGTTGACTTTTTCACCATCAGCGAAAAACGAGACGGCGGCAACAGGCAGGAATTTCCTTTGCATGAGCGCGAAGTAGCTGAAGCCATAAAGCACAATATTAAAACCGGAGCCATCACATACGACAAATACTTCCGGGAATACGACATGTTATCGGTTTATGCTTCCGGCCAAATGGTAGACAGGGAGTCGTATTACGGCGCCAACTATTCATTAAGCGATTATGGACATACAAAAGACAAAACATACAGTATAGGCGCCCAATATAAGATAGCTATGGGCAAATCTTCTCTTATAACAGGCATTGAGAGTACAGGCGGATTTTTAACCGATGAAAAACTGGGATACCCCGATTATGACAATGCGGTCATTGTTGATGACTCCATTGTATCCGTTCCGCATACCGAAAACACCCTTGTATCCGATCAGTCATCAGTCATTACCGGAGCTTTTTTCCAGTATGACCTGCGTCTGAACCGCGCCAAAATTGCCATCGGGGGCCGTTACGACCATTACGAAATCAAAGACCACGCCAAGGAGGGCGAAGAACCAAAGAGCGGCGATGTGTTCAGTCCGCGAATCAGTTTCATGTATGAACTATGGAAACCGCTGCAGTTCAGGGTAAGCTACTCACAGGGATACCGTGCCCCACAGATCTTTGATGAAGACCTGCATATTGAAACCTCCGGCTCACGGCAGGTTATTAACCGGAATGATCCCGGTCTTGAACAGGAAACCAGCCACAGTGTGATGGTCTCTTTTGATTTCAACAAGGTTCTCGGTTCCACTTACACCGGTTTGCTGATCGAAGGATTCTACACAAAGCTTACCAATCCGTTTGTAAATGATATTGGCACACCCGATGAAGAGGGCACTGTTATTTATACCCGCATGAATGCTGAAGACGGGGCCACCGTTCAGGGCGTAAATATGGAATTCAAGCTGAAACTCATCAAAGACCTGATGTTTTCATCCGGATTTACCGTACAATCGAGCAAATATGAGGCCGCCCAGGAATTCGACGAGAAAAAGTTCTTCCGTACACCTGATAATTATGGCTTTTTTACACTCGACTGGGACTTTGTTGACAATGCATGCCTGAACCTGACCGGGAATTATACCGGCAAAATGCTGGTACCCTATTTCGGAACGGAAACCGACCCGGAAGTGGGTGAACTCAGAGAAACAGATTCCTTTTTTGACCTGGGTGCCAGGCTTCATTACAATTTTAAGCTCAATGGCGCTACGTTGCAGCTGTATGGCGGAGTAAAAAACATATTCGACGCCTATCAGTCCGATTTCGACAAAACAGCTGACCGCGATCCCGCCTATGTATACGGCCCCGTAAGTCCACGCACAGTTTATGTTGGACTGAAACTGGGAAATGCCCTGGGAAGCATTTCGGGTAATGGAATGGCCAAAGGAAAGGGAAGGCATATGGAACGGCACAGACATGGACAAATGCATCAATAAGTATATAAAAAGGTTTATGCAATAGCAGTAAATTATTGCTAATCATAAATTAAGACAATCAAAAGAATTCCCCCATGCGTTGATATTTGCAATATAAAGATTGCAGCCAAAAGCTAACTGTTCAAAAAATGCTACCATCAGATGAAGATTATGAAATGAGGATTTTTAACACAAATGAATGCCATTTCCAGACAATACTTTTTTATTTTTGAAGAAACATCTGATTTATGATTTGAAATAACAATATATCCCATGAAACGACGCACCTTTTTACAGACAGGCTTGCTTTCAGCAGTGGCCGGAACCATGTTTCCCCTTACACTTCAGGCCGGTAAACCCTCAAAAAAAATTCGTGGTAAAGCAAAAAACATCATTTTCATGGTAAGTGATGGCATGAGTACCGGAACCCTGAACATGGCTGATTTATTTCTTCAAAGAAAAGAAGGCCGATCCAGCAACTGGATGCGGTTGTACCACGAAAATAAAGTTGCAAGAGCCTTAATGGATACCT
>CAZLLD010000030.1:0-41495 GCA_964560225.1 uncultured Bacteroidales bacterium | reverse complement strand
GATTCGGCAAACCGGGTAAGCCAGCTGAGCAATTCCTGGTCTGTTTCGGCTTGTACCAGCAATCTGTTAAGGGATTCATCAAGCAGTGCCTCTGTGTCAAGTTCAATGGAATACCCGCCCTGTATGCCCAGCTCGCGTGTGAAATTCCTGATAATCCGCTGAAAAAAAGTATCAATTGTGCTTACCGAAAAATGGGAATAATCATGCAATAACTTTTTCAGAATTACTGTGGCTTTGCCGCGAATCTGCTTTTCCGAAAGAGAACTTGAATCCATCAAACCACTTAAATGGCCCGAAGACAGGTTGGCGGACAAGGCATACAGCTCCCCGATAATGCGGCTTTTCATCTCTTCAGTTGCCTTATTGGTGAAGGTAACTGCAAGAACATGTTTGAAATTTTCCGTGTCGGCAAACAGTAACTCCAGGTATTCACGGGTCAGGTTAAACGTTTTTCCCGAACCCGCTGATGCCCTGATGACTTTGAATTTCGGCATGTATTGAATTGAAAAATGCAAATTACCATAATTTATTTGAATGATGGCACCATAAATTTTTAATTAAGAAATTGATTATCTCATTTTTTTTCCTACTTTCGTTTTCCGAATTTACTTATTGTATATTTTACAATAAATGCAGAAACCAATAATTCCAAATATGTCGGTTGATTGTGTGATCTTCGGATTTGACACAAAAAACCTGAATGTATTATTGGTTGAAAGAACCCTGTACAACGAAAAAAACCATGAACCGGTTTTTTCTGACTACACCCTTACCGGGAATCACATCATGCAGGGCGAGAATCCGGATGAAGCCGCAGTAAGGGTTTTGAACGATCTCATCGGAAAGAATGATATTTACCTGGAGCAATTCCATACCTTTGGAGGTGTTGACCGGTTAACCCATATCAAAGACCAGCAGTGGATCAAAAGTTTGGGCTCTGATATCGCCAGACATGTTTTTACAGTCGGGTATTATTCGCTTATCGACTGTACTTCGGTTCATATCAACGATCACAATTTCCGGACCGTGAAATGGTTTCCGGTAACCCAGCTTCCCGAGCTGGGTTATGATCATCTTTCCATACTCAGAAAGGCCCTGGAACAACTTCAGGTAAAGGTTAAGCAGGAGCCGATAGGCTTTGAACTGTTGTCGGGCAAGTTCACCCTTACCGATGTGCAGCGGCTTTACGAAGCCATATTGGGCACAACCCTCGATACCAGGAACTTCAGAAAAAAGCTGGCGCAGATGAAATACATCGTGCCGCTTCATGAAAAGCAGAAAGAAGTGCGGCACAAGCCTGCCCAATTGTATACTTTCAGCAGGGAAATCTATGAAAAAACGAAAAAGAAAATGTCAATTTTATAAAACAATACGATTCCAAACTATAAAAATGAACCATTATGAATCTTCATTACATTGATCTGGGTATTATTATTCTGTACCTGATTACTACAATTTTTGTGGGATATTGGGTATCTAAAAGGGCTTCAAGAAATATTCAGTCCTACTTTCTCGGAGGTAACAGCCTTCCCTGGTATTTCCTGGGCGTATCAAATGCTTCGGGCATGTTTGATATTGCCGGTACCATGCTGCTGGTATACTGGTTGTCGGTTTACGGACTGAAAAGTGTTTGGATACCCTGGGTTTGGCCGGTATTCAACCAGATTTTCCTGATGGTATACCTGTCTCCCTGGTTAAGAAGATCCAATGTAATGACCGGTGCCGAATGGATCAAAACCCGGTTTGGAAACGGGCTTGGGGCAAATCTATCTCATATTGTTGTAGTGATCTTTGCCCTGGTCAGTGTGATCGGATTTCTTTCATACGGTTTCAAGGGAATCGGAAAATTCACCACAGCTTTTCTTCCCCCGCTGGTTACCAGTGTTGAAACCCTTGCCAAACACCCCCAAATCAATGAAAATCTTTATGCTCTGATTTTAATGGCCATTACTACATTTTATGTTGTTAAGGGGGGTATGTTCAGTGTGGTAATCACTGAAGTGATTCAATATGGTATTCTTACCATTTCTGCGGTTGCCATAGGTATAATTGCAATTACACAGATATCTCCGGAAACACTGAATGCAGTTCTTCCTGACGGATGGAAAGAAATCGGTTTTGGCGCCAGGCTGGGGCTCGACTGGAGCAACCTGGGCGCTACAGCTTCAACCAAATTGCAGGCTTTTAACGAATGGATCGCTAAAGACGGCTATGAAATGTTTGGTTTGTTCTTTGTAATGGTTTTATTTAAAGGCATATTCATATCAGCTGCCGGTCCGGCTCCCAACTACGACATGCAGCGTGTGCTGTCAACCCGTACGCCTAGTGAAGCAGCTAAAATGAGCTCTCTTGTGAGCGTGGTGCTGAATCCTTCCCGGTATTTCATGGTAGCTGGTCTGGCTATACTGGCACTGGTACACTTCGACAGTTTGTACACAGCATCCCTTACAGAACCTGATTTTGAGAGTATATTACCCCAGGTGCTGGCAACCTACGTTCCGGTTGGTTTGCTCGGATTCCTGATGGCCGGTTTGCTGGCTGCCTTCATGAGCAATTTTGCAGCTACGGTAAATGCAGCCCCTGCCTATATTGTGAATGATATATACAAACGCTTTATTAACCCGAATGCAAGCGATAAAAAATACGTCAGATTAAGCTATATCGCTTCTCTCGGAATTGTCGTCATTGGTGTGTTCATCGGTTTCATGATCACTTCCATCAACAGTGTGGTATTGTGGATCACCTCGGCATTATGGGGCGGATACACTGCTGCAAACGTACTGAAATGGTACTGGTGGCGCTTTAACGGCTTTGGTTATTTCTGGGGTATGGTTTCCGGTCTGGCAGCCTCATTGATCATGCCTTTCTTCAGTAATTCAGGCCTCAGCATGTTCCCGATCGAACATAATTTCAACCTGAATGCCTTCCCGGTGATCTTCCTGATCTCAATAATAGGTTGTATTGCAGGTACTTTACTTACCAAACCTGAAAGTGATGAGACTCTGAAGAAATTCTACAAACAGGTGAGGCCCTGGGGTTTCTGGAAACCGGTTCACAAAATGGTTGTGGCTGAAGATCCTGCATTCGTGGCTAACAAGGATTTCAAACGCGATATGTTCAATGTGGTCGTGGGTATTATCTGGCAGACATCACTGGTTGCATTCCCGGTATTCCTGGTGATCAGGGAATGGAAGGCATTCTTTGTTGCTCTTGCAATTATTGCCGTAACCAGTGTAATCCTGAAATTCAGCTGGTGGAACCGACTCAAAGACTAATTCTTTAATAATATACTATATGAAATTTGGTTATTTTGATGATAAGAACAGGGAGTATGTGATCACAACCCCGCAAACTCCTTACCCGTGGATCAACTACCTGGGGAACGGTGATTTCTTTACAATCATTTCAAATACCTCGGGAGGCTACAGCTTTTATCGTGATGCCCGCCTGCGCCGGATTACCCGGTACCGTTATAACAACATCCCGCTGGATTCCAACGGTAAGTATTTCTACATCAGGGATGGAGAAACTTTGTGGTCTCCATCCTGGAAGCCGGCCAAAACCGAGTTGGATAAGTATGAATGCCGGCATGGACTGGGGTATACCCGGTTCCTGGGTGAAAAGAACAAATGCCGGGCCGAAGTTACCTGCTTTGTACCTGATGAAGCTCATGCTGAAATTCAGCTGATGAAGCTTGAAAACCTTTCCGACAAGCCCAAAACGCTCAAGATCCATTCTTTTGTGGAGTGGTGCCTCTGGAATGCCCAGGAAGACAATACAAACTTCCAGCGGAATTTCTCTACCGGGCAGGTTGAAATTGAAGGAAGCACGCTTTATCACAAAACCGAATTCAGAGAGCGCCGGAATCATTACGCCTTTTATCATGTAAACACCGATATTAAAGGTTTTGACACCGACCGTGAAACGTTCCTCGGTTTGTATAACGGCCTGGAAGCTCCCAATGCAGTTGTTAACCAAACTGCCTATAATTCCGAAGCTCATGGCTGGAGCCCCATTGCCTCACATTTCATTGAAATCTCCCTGAAACCCGGAGAACAAAAGGAAATTGTTTTTGTGTTGGGCTATGTGGAAGTGCCTGACAAAGACAAGTTCATTGCCAACCAGGTGATCAACAAGGCTCCTGCCAAAAGCATCATTGCCAGGTTTGATACTCCTGAAAAAGCACATGCATCGCTTCAGCAGGTAATTCAAAAATGGAAGGAACTGATCTCGGGTTACCAAGCTGTTACCCCCGATGAAAAATTCAACCGGGTGGTGAATATCTGGAACCAGTACCAATGCGTCATTACTTACTTCTTCTCACGAAGCGCCTCTTATTTCGAGTCGGGTATCGGACGCGGAATGGGATTCCGCGATTCAAACCAGGATTTGCTCGGATTCGTGCACATCATGCCACACCTGGCCAAGCAGCGTATCATTGACATCGCATCCACCCAGTTTGAAGACGGCGGGGCCTATCACCAGTACCAGCCCCTGACCAAACGCGGCAACAGCGATATCGGCGGAAATTTTAACGATGACCCGTTGTGGCTCATTGCAGCCGTGTCGGCATACATCAGGGAAACCGGAGATCTGAGTATCCTCAATGAATCGGTTCCATTTGATAATGATGAAAACAACAAGGCCAGCCTGTTCGAACATCTGAAGCGTTCATTTGACCATGTAATCAACAACATGGGCCCCCATAAGCTGCCGCTGATCGGCAGGGCCGACTGGAATGACTGTCTCAACCTGAACTGTTTTTCAAATAATCCCGATGAATCTTTCCAGATCACCGAAAATAAAAGCGGTGGTGTAGCTGAATCTGTTTTTATAGCGGGTATGTTTGTCAAATACGGCAAGGAATACGCCGAAATATGCCGATTGCTTAAAAAGCAGGACGAAGCCGGACGCGCAGAAAAACATGTGGCCGAAATGACAGAGGCTGTCGACAAGCATGGCTGGGATGGCGAATGGTTCCTGCGTGCTTATGATTTCTTCGGAAATAAGGTAGGAAGCCAAAGCTGCGAAGAAGGTAAGATCTTTATTGAACCACAGGGATTCTGTATCATGGCGGGAATCGGCCTGGAAGATGGACGGGCAGCTAAAACGCTGGAATCGGTTAACAAATACCTCGCCTGTGAACACGGTATCGTGCTGAACAACCCGGCTTTCACCAAATATTATATCGAATTGGGTGAAATTTCAAGTTATCCGCAGGGATATAAGGAAAATGCCGGAGTTTTCTGCCACAACAATCCCTGGGTAATTATTGCCGAAACACTGAACGGAAATGGCGACAGAGCCTTTGATTATTTCACACGCATCTCTCCGGCACATACCGAAGATAAAGGTGAACTGCATAAAACGGAGCCCTATGTTTTCGCTCAGATGATCGCAGGAAAGGACGCCTTCAAACCCGGAGAAGCCAAGAATTCCTGGCTTACCGGCGCTGCTGCATGGACCTTTGTTGCTGCCAGTCAGCATATTCTGGGCATACGGCCTGGTTTCGACGGTCTGATAGTCGATCCCTGCATTCCGAAACAATGGAAGGAACTTTCTGTATCCAGGAAATACAGGAATGCCGTGTATCACATCAAAATCTCCAATCCTAACGGCAAATCAAGGGGTGTTTCTGAAATGAAGGTTGACGGAACCCTGGTAAAGGGGAATGTGTTGCCGATATTCAATGATCAAAAAGAACATCAGGTGGAAGTGACCCTCTGACAGTGCCAGGTAATGCTTTCAGAAGGCAACCCTGCATGAATGAAACCCATTCATGACATGGGTTGCCTTTTTTTGACACCCTTACCACCTTTTACATCCGATGACAATAAATTACAAAATGATGACATTATGGTCTGTTGCATTGCTTAAATTTACCCAAAGGCTTGAATTATTGGTTACTAGTTGGAGAGGGACAAGTTTCGGTTGATTATAAAGGCTTCTGGAACTCATATTTACGCCTGATATTGATACTTTTGATTTAGGATTATGCATTATTCATCGGGATTCGTGCTGGGATTGAGCACAGGCGCAGTATGCCTTGCCTATTGTGGCCCTGTGATTATCCCTTACATATTGGGGGAGGGTAAACCCATTTCGGGGAACATCGGATCACTGTTGCTTTTTCTTGCCGGACGCTTACTTGCCTACCTGTTAATAGGACTTCTGGCAGGTTTAGCCGGCACAACCCTATTGCAACCTTTTGCCACAAAACATGTCTTTATGGGCATACTCTATCTTATTCTGGCATTGTTACTTATTGCATATGGGTTTCATAGGTTCAGGGAAGTATGTCTGGGTCATGGTAATCCAAATCTGAAGAAATATTTTGGTAGCCGTTTCCCAATTGTGCTTCCTGTTGCTGGTGGATTTGTGACCGGATTGAACTTGTGTCCTCCTTTGTTGCTGGCCATTACCGATGCCGTAAAGACCGGAAACGTGGGAGGAAGCCTGGTGTTCTTTTTCTTGTTCTTTCTGGGAACCATGATCTATTTTTTGCCGGTTCCCTTTATTGCTTTCTTCCGGCGACAGCATATTCTTAGAATCATTGGCAAATTCGCTGCTATCCTGGCAGGGTTGCTTTATTTTTACAAAGGTGCAGCCATGGTGCTGGCTTAAGTTAAATGGAGCTCCGGGGATATGTGCTGGTATCAAAAAATGTAAGAAATGGACATTCAAAATTCAAATATAACCAAATGAAAAACTCACCGGTTTATGCCACTCAGGGAAGTGTCTGGAAATCCATCCTGCTAACCCTCCCCATGGTATTGCTTATTCTGATTTTTATTTCCGGAGGTGCTCCGGATTTCTCAACAACAGAAAAAACAGTCGCATTCCTGCTGACTTTTACGTTTCTTGTGGTCCTTTTCTTTATGATCCAGTTTACAGGAAAAACCGATAAATACAGGGCATGGGGCTTTATTACCCTGGCCCTGTTTTTCGCGCTGACCTTCATCGTTAATCTTATTGAAGCAAGGGGATCCATGACCTTTTCACAGGAAGAACTCCTGGCTTGTGAAATTCCCTTTTGTCACATTGTAACCACCATGATCATTATTCCCATTGCACTAACCAACTCCATCATTTTTCCGGGTTCCATCATTGGCGGTTTTGCGTCTATTGCTTCCATGCTGGTTATTGTGATCGGGGTCAGTCTTGCTTTGGGTCGTGGCTTTTGCAGCTGGGGATGCTTTTATGGCGGTTGGGACGACGGCACATCACGAATAGCAAAGAAGCCGAAGCTGAAGAAAATCAACCCCGCTTTTCGCTGGATGTCCTTTGCCGTATTGATCATCATTGCCCTTGTTTCGGCCATGTCTTTGAATCCATATTACTGCGACTGGTTATGCCCGTTTAAAGCGGTTACGGAATTCGAAAAAGTAACCTCGGTAACGGTTTTAATGAAAACTATTGTCTTTGTATCACTGTTCCTGGGACTTGTGATTATTTTGCCAGTGCTCACCGGAAAGCGGATTCAATGTGCCACCTTTTGCCCTATGGGCGCCCTGCTGTCGCTCACCAATAAAATTAACGCCTTTGATGTGCGGATTGACAAGGACAAATGCAGCAGCTGTGAGAAATGCGTGAAAGCATGTCCTACCATGTCGCTGATGAATGAAGACCTTGCTGCAGGCAGGCCTTCGATTACCTGCATGAAATGTGGAAAATGTATCGATGCATGCTCGAGAGCTGCCATTCACTATCATATAAAAGGTACTCCGGTTAACAAAAATTACAGCTGGGCCAGAAATCTTTTCCTTTATCCGGCTTTTCTGCTGTTGGTTGTATTTCTGACCGGCCCCATGCAGAACGGCATTATATTGATCTTCAGGCTTATCAAAACGGGCAGTTTAATCAATTAATCTGAGTAATTATGAAAACGCTTCAAAATATTATAGCATATTTCTGGGCAACACTTTGTTTCTTGCTAATACCGGTGACTTTTGTTCAAAATGATTTGCTGTCAAAACAGTTGACCAGGTTTTCTTTCATGCGTGTTCATCCTGTTTATAGCGGTGGTGAATTGAATAAAACATATGAATCCGGTAATCTGCTGATATCTGTGAATCATCCCGTACAGTCCACCTTATGGAAAAAAAGCAGCAAGCAGGTGGTTCAGGTGGCTTTTTCTTCAACCCAGGCTTTGCCAGAATTAATTGAACAAACCATTGATTACAACTTTGACGATGTGCATGACTTTAAAATTACAGTCAACACCACCAATGGAAAAACAGAATTGTTTCCACTCAACAAAAAGGTAAAATCGCTCTATGCGTCTTCAAAAGTTAAAGAAAAATGGATAGTCAGGGTTAATCTCGAATGACATGTTCACCTGCAACAGTGAGCCCAAATATCAAAGGAGCTTATGAATGGCGGGGATAAAAAAACCCCGACTCAATGGAACCGGGGCATGTAGAATATAATAAGTAGTTAGGGGTGTACAAAGATAATAGAATTTTTGAATTACAATACATAATTCACTTAATACCGGCATTTTTGCCCCAAATGGCGTAACAGAGCAAGTATAGATAGATCGGAACTGCCATCCACAGAGCAGTTTGGAAGCTATATTTAACAGATAATGCCACATATCCCGGAGCCAGCAACGCACCTCCGATAATTCCCATAATCAGCAAGGCTGATGCAATTTTTGTGTATTTGCCAATTCCATCAAGGGCTAATGGCCATACAGCAGGCCAAACTATGGCATTGGAAAGACCGAGAAGTGCAACAAAGAATACGGAATTGGGAGGGGCCTGGATGTTGAACCCTAGGTCGTTAAGCCATCCCAAAAGTCCGCTAAAAACTGATGTGCTGGTTTCGCTTGAAAACAAGGCACATACCGAAAACAAAACACCTGACAGGGCAGAAAACTTCAATGCGCTGGCTTGTGAAATATATTTGGGTATCAGTATTATGCCCACGATGTAACCAATAACCATGAAGGCCATGGTATAAGCAGTCAGGCGCGGAGCAAAATCCAATCCGAGGCTTCTCCCGTACTGGGTGATGCTGTCACCGGCAATCACCTCAATGCCTACATATAAAAAAATGGCAATGATGCCCAACGTAACATGAGGTATCTTCAATGCCTGCGGAATTTGTTTCATGAAAGCCGGCAGACTTCCGTCATGATCATCTTCCAGGTCAAGCTGATCGGGCAATGAAGATAATTTTATCATCAGACCCAGCAAAACCAAAGCAATTGCCATAAACACATAGGGCCATACCAGTCGTGCCGCCAACTCATTTAATGCCGCCAGCCGCTGCACTTCATCAAGCATAGTGAGGCTTTTTTCACTGTATTTTTCCATACCATGCATCACCAGGGCACTTAGAACAAGTGGACTGAGGAATCCGGCAAACTTGTTGCAGATTCCCATGATGGAAATCCGTGCGGCTGCACTTTCCCTGGGGCCAATTATGGTGATGTATGGATTGACGGCAGTTTGCAACAGGGCAAGACCGGTTCCCATAATAAACAAGCCGGTGAGAAATATGCCAAACATGCGGCTGTATGCTGCCGGAATAAAAACAAGCGATCCGACAGCCATGACAACCAACCCGATTGCCATACCATTCTTGTACCCTGTAACACGCAGTACAAATGATGAGGGTAATGCCATGAAAAAATAAGCAATATAAAACGCAAGCGTTACCAGGCTTGCCTCAAAGGCTGTAAGCTCACATGCAGTCTGCAGAAATTGTATCAGCGTGCCGTTAAGCCAGGTAACAAACCCGAAAATGAAAAACAGGATCCCGATAATGGCAATGGAAATCCAATAATTTGCTCTTGCTTCCCTGGTTTGGTTGCGTGCACTATTCAGAGATTCATCCATGATTGCTACGTTTTTAATCTATTATTAGGCACTTCAAGATAGTGCTTTTCAGTGAAATGAGAAAAGAAACTGTCTCAAAAGGCTTGCTATCTGTCATTGCGAGGGAGGTACGACCGAAGCAATCTATTCATTTGCAATAGATTGCTTCACTTCGTTCGCAATGACGTTCTCTCAAAATCAGCCTTTTGAGATAGTTTCTATGGGACAGGGGCAATTGAGGTATTGTTGTTGATAATTCTGAAGTTATAGGTTTGAATGAAAGCCTTTAAAAAAGTTTCCATATCCTTATAAACAGGCCCTAATTCCTTGTTGTCCGGTACATTCAAGGAGATTTCTTTTTCCTGTTTCAGGCTATAAAACGAAGTGATCTGTTGGCCATTGAAAGCCATTACAAAATCGCTGTCAATCAATTGATAGATGCCGTTAACATAAGTAATTGCCTTGTGAGAAACAGCCGTGTCGAACAAACTTTCGCCAAAAGCAAAAAACGGTTTTGCATATCCCAGGTAATCCAATACTGAAGGCATGATGTCAATTTGCTGGGCAATGGTAGAATCAATTCCTTTCAGTGTGGTGTCACCCGGACAATAAAATGCAACCGGTATGGCATACATGCCTGTTGTGCTGTTGTATTCATCTCCTTCGGCTTGTGCGGCATGATCTGCCGTTAACACAAAAACTGTGTTCTTGTACCAGGGCATTTTAGCGGCTGTCTGAAAAAACCTCGCCAGGGCGTAATCGGCATAACGTACACTTTTGTGAATAGGAAGCGATCCTTCGGGAAACATATTTGTGTACTTGTCAGGTACATTATACGGATGGTGTGACGAGAGTGTGAAAATGGCACTGGCAAAGGGTTGTTTGAATGTGTTCAAACGGCCGGCAAAATATTGCAGAAAAGGCTCATCCCATATTCCCCAGTGACCATCGTAATCAGCATCATTATTGTATTCATTGCGCCCGATATAATGCTCAATTCCTGCCACACTGGCAAAATTGCTGAATCCCATGGTGCCGTTGTTTCCGCCATGAAAAAACGACGTATGATAACCTTCTCTGCGGAGTAATCCTGGCAGGCTCTCTATCAGGTTATCGGCATAGTTCGATCCACTGTAGGGCCGGTCCATCAGGCTCGGAATGCTGGCAAGTATGGCCGGCATGGCTTCATACGACTGTGTTCCGTTGGCATAAGCATTCACATATACCCTGGAATGAACCAGTATTGAATCGAGGCAGGGTGTATATCCTTCATTTCCTGAAAGAAACCCTGAATACTCCTTGGAAAAGCTTTCGAGAATCAGAATCACCACATTGAGTGGCTTCATTTGTTTCGTCTGATAATGATGCTGCGGATTGTAAATTTTTGAAAGTGAATCTTCGGGCAAATAGTTTTTGGGCTCCAGGTTTTCGTTCTCAATGGTTTTCAATATGGAAAACGGCGTATTCAACACCAGCGGAACATTCTTTAATGAGGTATAATTGGCTGCATCAATAATGCCGATGGGCTTTAAACCAATACCCCGAGCCCCCAATAACAACAGGCCGAAAATAACACCGAAACAAAAAACCTGATACAACAGATTCATTGGTGTCAGTTTGCTCCGGGTAAGCTTTTTAAAAGGCAATCGAGGCATGTATTTCCAAAGAACTGCCATCAGGATAATCCAGCTTAGGGCCACATACCAGTAATCTTTTAAAAACTGGGGTATCATCAGCCATACATCCTGGTTGGTACTCAATAGGGTGAAAATTGAAGAGGTCGACCGTTTGTTGATGAATTCAAAGAACCGGGCATCAATAAAATTGCTTAGCAGGGCTACGGCGTTGATGATGAAAAACAGTATGTCATAGGATTTCTGAACGCCAGTGCTGTTTTTATAAGAACCGGGAAGCAGGTACAGCAAAAAAACTGCATTGGTGAATATAATAGCGGCTATATCAAAACGGATTCCCACCAGGATTAACTTACATAACTCAAAAAATCCAAGATCTCCGAAATAGCCGGTATTCAATATGTAAAAGAAAAGACGCGATACCGAATACAAGATCAGCAACAATATCAGCCTTTTAGCAAACAACAGGATATGTTGAAGGTAATTGTGCAATTTTCTCCTCGCATTTTACCTGACAAACCTACTTGATTTTTTTTCAAATCGCAATAAAACACCTCGCAGGATCTCCGTCACTGTTTCCACTTCTTGTCATACTTCGACCTGCCCACCGGCAGGCAGGCAAGCTCTGTATGACAATGACGGGTCACACTGAGCCTGCCTGTAGGCAGGTCGAAGTGCGACTTAATGCCACAAATATCGCTGCTGTCTTGGTTCTTGGTTCTTGGCTCTTACATCATTCATCTTTTATAATTTCTGCCGGATTCACCTTCAATGCCTTAATGATCTGGTAACTGATGGTAGCAATGGCTACCAGCAGGATAATGCCTGTTGCAATCAGAAATTCCCAGATTTGTATCGGGTATTTATTGGCCCCGGGCAGGCTTTTATATGCGTAATAAGCTGCCGGCCACGCAAAAAATACTGAAATCAGCAGCAGTTTGATAAATGTGGATGAAAGTGTGTAATATAATTGACCGCCGGTGAAGCCCAGTACTTTTCGAATCCCTACTTCCTTCAGTTTATTCCGGGTATAGAACAGGATCAATCCGAATAAACCTATGGATGATACAAAGATGGAAAGCACAGCAAACAGCATGTTGATCTTCATGAGGTGCCGCCACTCCATGACAGCATTTTCATTTTGAATGCGTGATTGAATATTTTTGAATTCGAAGGCATCATCCGGAAAAAAAGCCTGGAACTCCTGCTCAACAATTTCTTTCGCCCTGCGCTCTTTACCGGGTCTGAAACGAACCGAGAAAATGTTGTTTGATTGTATGGTATCGGGTATCAACCTGTAAAAATGAGGTTCCAGTGGGTTGTGTACTGAAAATACTATGTAATCTTTTACGATACCAACAACCGTAAAGATTCCGCCCCGGATATCCAGTTTCATGCCTATGGGTTCTTTCCATCCAAAAGTCTGAACAGCGGTTTCGTTCAACAGGCATTTGTCAAAATCGCCGGGGTAGTCACGTGAAAAATTCCTTCCTTCTACAATTTTCAGATCAAAGGTGGGAACAAAATCATACCCGATCTGGCTGTAGCGTATAAATGCCTTTTCATCTGGGAAACCTCCTTCCCAGTTTACTTCGGCACCGCCCGGCAGAATAAACGGAATGTAATCGGAATGACAGACATCAACGATTTCAGAATGACTCATCAGATGCTGACGCAATGAGTTGATAGGACCTTTCTTTTCTGTTACTATATTGGCGAATAACACGTTTTCTGAATCAAATCCCATGTTGCGATTCATCATATAATGCGTCTGGCGATACATGATAAACCCAACAACCAACAGGAATATGGCAATGCTGAACTGAGCAGTTACCAACACCTTACGCAGACTTAAACCATTCTTCTTTTCTTCTATCAGCTTTTGTTTCAGCGCCTTTACGGGGTTAAACATGGAAATAGCATAAGCAGGGTAAATGCCTGACAATACACCGGTTATCAATGCAGTGAAAATGACCACCATCATAAGCAGTGAATAATTGTAGTCAGTGCTTAAGGTTTCGCTGCCCATCAGCCGGTTGACAAAGGGTGATGCATACCTTACCAGCAATATGGCCAAAATGCAGCTGATCATAGCCAGAATCAGGTTTTCTGCCATGAATTGGTACCATAATTGACGTCGTGTGAATCCAATGCTTTTTTTGATTCCAATTTCCCTGAAACGGGTTGAGGCATTTGCCGTTTGCAGGTTGACATAATTGATGGATGAGAGGATCAGAATTAAAAGTCCGTTGAAAATCAGCAATCCGATTGCTATGTAATAGTCGGGCTGAAACCAGGGATTCAGATACAGTTGCGACATGGGACGCAGATAGGGGAAATGCATTTCATTGTAATCCTTCATGGCATCATGAATCTTGGCATCCACCTGGGCCGGATCGGCATTTTTCTTCAACAATACATAGGTCATAAAAGAATAGGCCCGGTAATTTTCTTCATAGTCTTTCCATCCGGTAATGTCTGCAAAAGATTCCATGGGTAACAGGTATGCAGGTTCCCAGGTCGACTTGTCAGGGACATCCTCATAGACCCCGGTAACCGTGCAAGCCAATTTGTTTTCCAAATAAATTTGTTTGCCCAGGGCCGGTTTGCCGTTAAATATCTTGTTGGCCAGTGATTGCGAAAGAACAATGGAATAGGGTTCGGACAATGCTTTCTCAGGATCTCCTTCTATGAAATGAAAAGTAAATATCCTGAAAACAGAAGGATCAGCATAAAATCCCCAGCGGGTAATAAATTCCTTTTCTTTATCAGGAGAAAGAAATATTCCGTTCTTGTTGTTGTCCCCCACATCGTGAATCAGCACTATTTCTTCAATCTCCGGCAGTCCTTTCAGATCGTGCCGGCTCAGCGCAGCGGTTATGCTGGCAGAATGCTTTTGCTTGTTTTCCTGTTGATCCATAAAAAACTGGACCCTGTAGATACGGTCGTAATGTTCCTGGTAACTGTCGTAACTCAACATGGAATTGACAAATTGTCCCAATAGAATAAATGAGGCAAATCCCAGGGTCAACCCAAGCAGCGTGGCCAATGAGAATACCGGGTCTTTCCGGAACCGCCTGGCCAATATATTAAAGGATTGTGTAAGCATATCTCAATTGTTTAAACTGTAAACCGGTTGGAACGTCCGGTCGATCTGCTCGGTGATGATCTTTCCGTCGAACAGGTTAATGATCCGGTGCGCTCTTTCGGCATGATTTAATGAGTGCGTTACCATAACAATGGTAGTTCCTTCGGTATTCAGCTTTTCAAGCATTTGCATCACCTGTTCTCCGTTTTGAGAATCGAGGTTTCCGGTAGGCTCATCGGCCAGAATCAGTTTCGGGCTGGTAATCAGGGCACGGGCAACGGCAACACGCTGCTGCTGTCCGCCTGAAAGCTGCCTGGGGAAGTGCTCCCGGCGATGTCCGATCTGCATGTATTCCAGCATTTCGTCCACCATTTTTTTCCTTTTTGAGCGCGATGTACCAAGTGCTACCAAAGGAAGCTCCACATTTTCGAAGACATTCAGATCGTCAATCAGGTTAAAACTCTGAAAAACAAACCCGATGTTGCCCTTGCGCAACAGGGTACGCTGTTTTTCATTCAAACCGGTGACCTCGGCACCATCGAAATAATACTGTCCGTCACTGGCGCAATCCAGCAGTCCCAGAATATTCAGCAAGGTCGACTTTCCGCAGCCCGAAGGACCCATAATGGCTACAAATTCTCCCTTTTTTACTTCCAGGTTAATCTGCTGCAATGCCGTGGTTTCAATCAGGTCAGTCTGGAAAATTCTTGAAAGCTTTTCTGTACGAATCATGTTTTCTTGTTTTACTGAAGACATGCTAAAGTTATGCCACTCTGATAATATGCAGTATATCATTAATATAAGTAAATTGAACAGGAAGAATGTGTTAAAATATTTTACACATGAGAGTTAATTTTTTTTACATTTGAATAAAATTAGCACCATGAAAGAGGGTCGATTGCTCATTGCCGACGACAACAAAGGGTTGCTGAATGCACTTCAGATGTTGCTTCAACCCACATTCGCAGAGGTTGTTACCTTATCAAATCCAAACACATTGTTGACTGAGATGACCCGAAATGTTCCCGATATTGTTTTGCTCGATATGAATTTTAAAGCAGGAGTAAATACAGGTAATGAAGGTCTGTTCTGGCTGAAGGAAATCAAAAAGCAACACCCGAATACCGAAGTGGTCATGATCACCGCTTATGCAGATGTCGACCTGGCGGTAAAAGCCCTTAAAGAAGGAGCCTGTGATTTTGTGGTAAAACCATGGGACAATGAGAAGCTTATAGCAACGCTGAAAGCAGCTTACCGGCTTCGGAAATCAAGCAAGGAAATCAACCTGCTGAAATCGAAAGAAGCACTTCTGAAAAACGAAACCAACCGCAATTATCCCATTGTTACCGGTGACTCTCCTGCCATGAAAAACGTGATGCAGGTGGTACAGAAAATTGCCGCTACCGACGCCAATGTGCTGATCACCGGTGAAAATGGAACGGGAAAGGAATTGATCGCCAGGGAAATTCACCGGCTGTCCACGCGCAACAACGAAATGTTTGTACTGGTTGACCTGTCGTCACTAACAGAAACCCTGTTTGAAAGTGAGTTGTTCGGGCATAAAAAAGGATCGTTTACCAATGCCTATGAAGACAAAACGGGAAGGTTTGTATTGGCCGACAAAGGCAGTCTGTTTCTTGACGAAATTGGCAACATCCCCACGAGTCTGCAGTCCAAGTTGTTGACCGTACTTCAGACCCGCACCATAACGCCGGTGGGGGCCAGTTCTGAGATTCCTGTGGATATCCGGCTGATCAGTGCCACCAATAAGAACCTGTCGCAAATGATTGCATCGGGCCAGTTTCGCCAGGATTTGCTTTACAGGCTGAATACCATTCAGATACACCTTCCCCCGCTCAGGGAGCGTATTGAGGATATTGAAATGATCGCCGGTCATTTTGTGAACATCTATTCCAGGAAATACGGTAAGGAAGGCATGGAAATCAGCGATGAAGCCATGTCGAGACTACATGGTTATTCCTGGCCCGGAAATGTGCGCGAACTGCAGCATGCCATGGAGAAGGCAGTGATCTTATCTGACCACAACAAACTGATGGCACGCGATTTCTATTTCGGTGCCGAAGAATCGGTGTCGGTGAACCAGGCCGAAACCTTAGAGGAAATGGAAAAAAAGATGATCGTCAGTGCACTGAGGAAAAACGGGCAAAACCAGAGTGCTGCCGCACAGCAATTAGGCATCACACGCCAGACTTTATACAATAAAATAAAAAAATATGGTATCTGAGCGACTTTTGCATCGTACATCAAAGTACGTTCTTTTGGTCATCCTGGTGCTGACTTTGTATGCAGCCGGTTACCTGACAGCCCGGTCTGAATTCGTTGCTGCCGGAATTCTCGTATTATGTGCATTTGTAGCAGTCAGACTGTTGCTGAGAATATATGATGCTACGAACCAGTCGGTTGCTGCCTGGTTCAATGCCCTGCAAAACAACGATACAGCGGTTCAATACTCTCTGGGGAAAAAGAATAAATCGCTCACAGCCCTTTATGAAGGCTTCAATAAACTGAACAGTCATTTTCAGAAAATTCGTGAGGAAAGCGAAATCAATGAAAAATATTACAAAGCACTGATACGTCATGCTGCCACAGGTATGGTTGTCCTTAATGGTGATTCGGTTGAACTGATTAACCGGACTGCCTGTAACTATGCAGGTTTATCTCCCGATTCAACCAATCCCGAACTGCTCCGGATCAAAAACCCGTTGTTTTATGAAGCAGTCCGCAATATCGAACCCGGGATGGATTTAACCTATAAACAGGTCTCGGGAAAAAGCTTTCAACTGCTCGCTTTTAAGGCAACCGGATTGAGAAAGGCGAATGGTTCGGTGAAACTGGTTTCTATTCAGGACATCCGTTATGAACTCGAATCCAGGGAACTGGAGTCCTACAGAAAGCTGATCAGCGTGCTGACACATGAGATCATGAACCTGATGTCGCCGCTGACATCGGTTTCAAAAGCACTTTATTCGCTGTACCATAAAGATGGAAAACCGGTGTCTCTTTCTTCAGTGGATGACCAAACATTGAAATCAACCATTAACGGTCTTCAGGTTTTTGATGAGCAAACCAATGCCATTTTGAATTTTGTGGGCAATTACCGGAAAATTGCCAAAATACCGCCTCCTGAACTCAAGCCATTCGACACTCGGGAATGGCTGGAACAGTTAGGTATTGTCTATTCCGTCAAAATGGCTGAACACGGTATCAAATTTGAAATACGTGGAGAAGGAAGTCCCAAAGCCATCCTGGCCGACAAGAACCTGATCAACCAGGTTTTGATCAACCTGATCAATAATGCCATTGATGCGGTGGCTGAGAACGAAGGATCGCGGGAAATTGTTCTTGAAGTATCTGCTTCGGCAAGAAACCGGATAACGATAGCCCTGATCAACAACGGTCCCTCAATACCTCCTGAAATACAGGAAAAGATATTTGTTCCCTTCTTTACCACTAAAAAGAGCGGTTCAGGTATCGGGCTCAGCATCTGCCAGGAGATCATGAAACTTCACCGGGGCTCACTGACCATGATTTCATCACCCAACTCGCTCACCACCTTTGTAATTGAATTGTAAACCACTGCCGCTGCCACCTCCTAATAAACCACTTCCCTCCCAAACGGAGTAAGTGCCAGATGAGCCAGTTTGAAATGCTGTTTGGCAAACGGAATGCCGATGATGGTAATGCCCAGCAGGAACCCGAAAACAAGGTGGGTGAGGAATATCCAGAACCCGCCCACAAAAAGCCAGATGAAGTTCATCAGCGTGGAAAGGCATCCCGGCTGGTTCTCCCGGGTGCGGATTTCAGCACCAAAGGGCCAAAGTTCAAGCATGGCCAGCTTGATGGTTTGCAAAGCAAACGGAATGCCGATGATGGTGATCAGGAGTACCAAACTGGCAGCCAGGTATTCCATGGCAGTGATCAGTCCCCCACAAAGCAGCCAGATTATGTTTCCCAGTAATCGCATAAAAGTGTACGGTTTTTGTTTGAAGTTTATGATTCAGTTTTTGGGTTGCAGGTTTCCTCAAAACAAAATAGATATTTTGTTGTTTTAAGGAATAAAAATAGCATTATTTCGGGATGGTTGATTCACCTGTTTTATATTTACCTCAATCAATGAGTAAAAGGAGCCGGAGAATTATCCCGTAAAACCATATTTACAAAACCTGATATGAGAAAAAAGTACATGAATCCCTACCTTGCCGGAACTTTGCTGGGACTGGTTTTGCTAATGTCCATGTACCTTTCCGGTCGCGGACTGGGAGCAAGCGGGGGACTAAAATATTGCGTGGTATCGATTGTAGGGGCAGTAGATAAGCCTCATGCCTTACAATCGGTATACTATAACAAGTATTTTAATGGAGATGAGAAGCCTTTAACCAACTGGCTTACGCTTGTTATTTTTGGTGTGCTTGCCGGAGGTTTCATTTCAGGAGCAGTATCCGGGCGTCTGAAGCTGAAGATTGAAAAGTCTCCCGGTATAACCAATACCAGGCGATTGATCTTTGCCTTTATCGGGGGTGCCTTTTTTGTATATGGTGCCCAATTGGCCCGGGGTTGCACCAGCGGTGCAGCCCTGTCAGGTATGGCAGTGTTGTCTCTGGCCGGTTTTGTAACCATGATGTCGATCTTTGGCTCGGCATTTGCTTTTGCGTGGTTTTTTAGAAAGAACTGGATATAAATAAAATAAGCATCATGGGTCCAATTGAAATAGTAAACGAACTTCCTGCATGGTTTGACCTGCTGATACCTTTTGTGATCGGAATTGGTTTCGGACTGGCACTGGAACAGGCAGGCTTTTCTTCGAGCCGGAAACTGGCTGGTATGTTTTACGGTTATGATGCCACCGTACTTAAGGTGTTTTTCACCGCTGCCATTGTGGCTTTGGTTGGTTCTCAGTTCATGAGCTATTTTGGATTGCTGAATTTGAATCTGGTTTTTGTAAATGAATACTATGTGACCGCATCCATTGTGGGTGGTGTGATCATGGGCGCGGGATTCATCATGGGTGGCTTTTGTCCCGGAACCGGCGTATGCGCCCTGGGAATTGGCAAAATAGATGCTTTGTTCTATGTGCTCGGCGGACTTACCGGCGCATTCCTGTTTGCTGAAACCTATCCGCTGATTCAGCCGCTTGCTGAAGGCGCCTTTCGCGGACCGGTTAAAATCAATGAAGTGTTTGGCATATCTACCGGACTTTTTACTTTCCTGTTGATTGCAACTGCTGTTGGCATGTTTTGGCTTGCAGAGAAAGCAGAAAAGAAATTTGCGAGGCCGGAAATAACGAGTGAAATTTGATAATTTGATAATTTGAAAATTTGAAAATGAGAACAATAATGAATCCCAGAGTTGTCCTGTCAATCTTACTTCTTCTGCTGGGGGCAGTTCTTGCCTTTTTACCTTCAGCAAACATGTATTATTTTCATGGCAAACCTGAAAAAGTTCTGGCGGCAGCGCTGGATGCCGAAAGCTACGTAACGGTTGATCAGGTAGCCCGGATGCTGGTGAATGAAGACAGCACCTTTCAGCTGATCGACCTCAGGTCGCCGGAAGAATTTAACACCGCTTCCATTCCGCAGGCCATTAATATCCCTTACAAAAAAATGCTTTCAACCCAACTGGAAACCTACCTGAGCCGGAATGTGAGCAACATTTTTTATGCAAATGATGATTATATAGCCAATTATGCGCTGGTTATTGCCGAAGGACTTGGTTTCAAGGATAACCAGGTGATGAAAGGCGGCCTGAATGAATGGTATGACGTGATTATGAATACCCGGTTCAACGGAGAAAGAATTTCAGCAAGAGAGAATGCGCTTTTTGAAATACGGACAAAAGCAGGGAAGCAGTTCAAAGAATTTAACAGCATGCCGGACAGCCTGAAAGCCCGGTACCGTGAATCATTAGAGGTCGCAAGAAAGAAACTGGATGGAGGTTGTGAATAGTAAAGGAATTAATATTAGAATAAAGTGCAATAGGTTATGAAAACGAATAGGGTTGTGATTGTTCTTGCTTGCGTCATTCTGGTTGCTGCAATCAGTTTGTTAGTAATTAATGCATTCGGTGATGATCATTTTCGCCATGATGCTGCAAAGTGGGCACAGCCAACAATCGATCAGAGCAATTTGATCACAAACAACCAGCTCGAAAAGTTATCCGGAAATACCATACTGATAAATCTCAGTGAACAGAGAAATCAGGTAAATGATAATCAGGGGGCAATCCATATCCCTGCTTCAGCCATACTGGAAAAAGAGAATCAAAAAAGGCTTCGGTCTCATGAAGGAAACCTTGTGCTGATTTCCGGTGAACGGGCTTTATCTGCCCGGATTTGGATGCTGCTGAGTCAGATGGGTTATGAGAACCTGTATATTTTGGATGATAGTGCAGTCAACGAAGTATTGAAATACAAATTTCAGCCTGATACCATAATCAGGCTGGAATCTTAAACATCATGCAAAACCACAAAATGTTCTGAATGCTGACTTCTCAATTATAGATCATTCTATTGCTTTACCAATTCAAAATTGTTGATATCCTTTTCTGAGAAAGGAAGCCACGAAAGTTTGGCCGCATCTTTCCGCATCCAGTCAACCATGAATGAGTTGTTCCCGTACCTTAGTGTTCGGGCATCGTACCCGAAGAGTCGCAAATAGGCTGTAGCAAAGGCTGAATTATGTCCGGTTCCGCAATACACCACAACAATTTTATCTATTGGTATTGTTGACATTTCAGCAGTAAATCCCAAAGTGGCATTGGGTTTATAGCGCACGGCTCCGGGAATGTGTGCATCATCATATTTGTCCTTGCGCTCATAGTTAATCACGAAATAGGAGCGGGGATCCTTAAATACTTCATCAGCTTCTATCAGTACATTTCCGGTTCCTTCGGCGAATAAGCTTTTAAAACGAACTGCCGAGATCTCATCACCCTGGCTCAATCCGGTATTCATAACAGGCATTCCCAGGGGGACGGGCTTTTCATGGATCGTCTTTTCCAGGTTCTGCTCATATTTGGCCGACAAACCTTTTAACCAGCCTGCTTCGGCCAGTCTGGCATTCCAGGCACTCATGCCCCATCGCATGGCGTAAACATTGCCATATCCCATCAGGCGCAATAATGACGTGGCATAGCTCGAAATCTGACCATCCTCGCATACCAGGATAATCTTGTCCAGTTCAAAGGGTTTAATACCCGATTCAAAATATTCAGGCAGTTCTTCGAAACGTTTGTTCACCGAACCTTTTATGTGGCCCTGAGAATAGAGAAGGGGAGCACGCAGGTCAATGATATGCATATTGGCCCCCATACTTTCATATACCACCGATGCCTTAATCAGTGATGGAAATTCACGGCTGTTCACATAGTCGCCGTTATCTGCCAGATCCTTGATGAGCAGCAGGGTCTCATTGTCAATTTGAACCTCTGTTACTGCCGCTGCCGCTGTTGATTCATGTGCTTCAGATACTTCAGTTTTTTTACCGGACTTACCCGAACAACCTGCAAAAAACAACACACTTAACAACAACAAAACAGTTGTGGAATGAAATTTCTTCATAATCATACTGTTTTACATGGGGAAGGACTGTTTGGGGGTAACGGCCTTATTGTCTTTATCAAAGTATAGCGTTTCAGCTCTGTGTCCGAGCTCATCATACTTGTATTCTGTAATGGCTGCGCCGTTTACAGGATTGTTGATGATGTTCCTGTTCTTATCCATATTGGTTACCTTGACCAAAGCACCGTGTGCATCATATTCATTCAGGGTTATTGGTATCATCTTGCCACCTACAAATTCATCGTCCTGATCATATACGGCAGTTTCAATCACGTAGCCGTTTTCATCTACTTTGTTGAGCCGTTTTGCCCATCCCCAGTAAAGGTTAGACAAACTACCCAAAGCATTATGCACCGTAAAGCTGGTTAAATCACCCTGATCTGTATTTTCAAAAGTAAAATAAGATACTCCAATATCGCCGCAATTCTCAGCCGTGCAGGTGTAAAGCGTATCACCCTGGTAATTGGCCATACGGGTTACAAATCCGTTGTCATTATAAGAGAACCTCAATTCGTAAAACGGACAGAATTCGCTCATAATGGTCTCCACACCGGCCAGGTTATACCTGTTCTCCCTGACCATGCCGTCCGGAAGCTTACGCCAAACATAGGAATGAATTTTATTCCGGTTTTCAACAGGTGTCCCTAAAGAATCATAAAACTTCAGACCCGTTCGCAGTCCGCTGTCATTCAGAGAAAACTCATAAGTATAAACCCCGCCGTCAACTGCAATCTGCTGGTTGTCTTTATTGAAAAAATGCTTTACCTGTTTGCCATCCGAATAGCTGTACACAATTTTTGAAGCCTCACGCAGGGATGAATTTCCCAAAAGCACATTGTTTCTGCCATATTCCACCGAAGTGAGCCTGCCCAGGCTGTCATAGGTAAATTTGTAATTATTGATTTGTTTGGCCTCTTCAGGTGTCAGTACGCGTGAGCCTCTTTCAAGGTCATAACTGGTTTCGCTGAAAAGCAGGTGCCGATAATATTCAACACGTGCCAGGCTTTTGGTTTCTGCCTGTTTGGGTTTACAAGATAAAACTCCCATACCCATCAGTGCAACTGCTAAGGTAACAAATACTAATTTTCTGATATTCATAATCTTTAAATTGTTAATTAACACTCAAATATAAATCGTTTTGGAATAAATGTTTCTTATTTGTCTTACATAACAACCTAGTAACAACAAAAAATCCATAATGTTTAAAGTGCAAAGGGCAATAAAAAAGGAAATATGTGCAATATTTTTCTACCTTCATCGTCTAATAATATGCAACAGCATCCCAACATGTGAAAATAGAAATCCGTGGTTTAAACAAAATTTATCCTAACGGAAAACATGCCCTTTCTGACATTAACCTGACCATTGAAAACGGCATGTTCGGTTTGTTAGGACCCAATGGTGCCGGAAAATCAAGCCTGATCCGCATTCTGGTTACCCTGTTGACACCTACCTCCGGAACGGTAAGTGTGAATGGATTTGAGCTGACCGCTGACAGGGGAAAAATCCGTGCCTTGCTGGGATACCTTCCCCAGGATTTCCGCTTTTTCTCAAAACTGAAAACCTGGGAGTTCCTCGATTATGCCGCAGGGTTGTCGGGTATAACTTCAAAAACCATACGGCACAAAAAAGTAGATGAATGGTTAGAGAAAGTGGGCCTTTTTGATGCCCGTGACCGCCAGGCGAACAACCTTTCGGGTGGTATGAAGCGCAGGCTGGGAATAGCCCAGGCGCTGATCGGAGATCCCCGCATAATTATTGTTGATGAACCTACTACCGGCCTGGACCCCGAAGAGCGGATCCGGTTCCGGAATATCCTTTCCGAGTTGAGCCAGCAGGATGTTATAATCATCCTTTCCACGCATATTGTGGGCGACATTTCAAGCGTATGCCGTGATCTGGCGTTGCTGAATGAGGGTTGCATGCAGTTTAACGGATCACCGGAATTGCTGATCGGCAAGGCCAGGGGACATGTGTGGCAGGTGCAGACTGCAGGAGTGGAATATGATATGCTGAAGGAAAAATATGCAGTTACATCAACCATTCCAACCGAAAACGGATGGGAAATCCAACTGGTGGGTGAGCAGATCAGTTTGCCATCTGCTAAGGAGATAGAGCCCAATTTGGAACATGCTTATGTATATTTTATGGAATCAATAGCAGCAACCATATAGATTTTTTCATGTCGTTTCACCTCATTCGAATCATCGCCGCTTATGAAATGCGGACCCTGCTGCGAAGTTGGTTCTTCAGAATCTTCGCCGGAGGAGCTATACTCGGCCTTGGTATATTTAACCTGGCCATCAACATCAAATCATCCGGTTCCCCTTTGATATACAGGGCATTGTCAGCATCCATCCCATATGCCAATCTTATTATTCTAAATTTAGGACAGGCTGTGGTAGCCGTGTTCCTCGCCTCGGAGTTTCTGAAACAGGACCGGAAAAACGACACAGTGGAAGTAATTTATGCCCGTTCCATGACAAACGGGCAATACATTCTGGGAAAGACACTGGGCATTCTGGCCGTATTTCTTGTACTGAACCTTGTGGTATTACTGATAGGCATTGGCTTTTCGCTTATTGGAAATTTTGGTTCTCAAAGCGCTTTTCCTTACCTGACATACCCGTTGCTGATCAGCCTGCCTACACTTACATTTATCCTGGGATTGTCGTTTTTTCTGATGGTATTGGTTAAAAATCAGGCTGTCACCTTCATTTTGCTGATAGGCTATATTGCACTAACCGTTTTTTACCTGAGCAAAAAAGCATACCATATTTTTGATTACATTGCCTTTGACGTGCCCATGATGTATTCCTCCATCAGCGGGTTTGGCAATTTCGGCGAAATCCTGCTTCACCGGAGTATTTATTTCGTTTTGGGGATTGGGTTTATTCTGCTTACCATATACCGGTTGCAACGACTTCCCCAATCGATAAAATTTACACGCGTTCCGTTGTTGGCAGGACTTCTGTTTCTTCTTGCCGGGGCAGCCATGATATGGCAGTATCTTCATATGAAAGATTCACTATTTGCTTTCAGGCAGGAATTGATTGAACTGAACAACCGGTATGTACATATCCCGAAACCCATCATCAGTTCTTGTGAACTCGATTTAGAACACAGGAATAAGAGCATATTCGTAGATGCTCATCTCAGCTTGTTCAATCAAAACAATACTGAGATAGATACCGTGATCATCAGTCTGAATCCCGGGTTAAATGTGGAAAACCTGGAGGTGAACAACCAACCGGTTGCCTGGCAAAGGATGCACCAGATTATACTTCATGTTTTGAAAGCCCCCTTGAAACCTGGGGATAGTCTTATGATCAGGCTGAAATACTCCGGCGGTATTAATGAAAATATCGCATTTCTTGACCTGGGCGACAAGGCCTTTACCGATAATCCGGTTTATGAGGTCTTCCGGATGCAAAAGAGATATGCTTTTTTGCAGAAGGATTTTGTGTGCCTGACATCGGATGCGTTGTGGTACCCGGTAACCGGAACCGGATATGCAACATCGGTTCCGTTGCAGTATGCCCCCGATTTCACCCGGTTTTCATTGAAGGTCAGAACATCTCCGGGTTTAACACCGGTTTCGCAAGGAACAAGGAATGAAACCGGAAACGGATATGTCCAATTTGTTCCCGAATACGCGTTACCAAAAATCAGCCTGCTTATCGGCAATTATGAAAAACGAACACTCACGGTGGATTCCATTGAATATAGTTTGTTTAACATAAAGGGACATGACTATTTCAGTGTTCTGTTTGATCAGGTGCATGATACACTGCCAACCCTCATCCGCAATGTCAAAAAAGACTATGAATTCGACCTGGGATTGAATTATCCGTTTCGGCGATTTACATTGGTTGAAGTTCCGGTTCACTTTGCGGTCGACCAGCATCAGTATGCTTTAACCAGCGATGCAGTGCAGCCCGAAATGATTCTTTGTCCCGAAAAAGGAGTCATGTTCAGTTCGTCTGATTTTGGTACGTGGAAATTCAGAATGGAAAAAAGCTACAGAAATAATAATGAAGAGGTGCTTCCGGTGGTTGTGCAGGCAAGAATACTGGATCAATTCTTCCGCAACAATTTCACAAACCGGTGGAACCAGGATAATGGGTACACATACCTTTATAACTGGCAGACATACCACGTTTTCCCGCTTTATTATACCTGTTTTACTCAGTTGATAAGTAAACAATGGCCCGTGATGAACATCGGACTGGAAATCTACCTGAATAAGCGAAACTATAATGAAGGTACCAGTTTTCGCTATTACGAAGATGTCAGTGAGATTGAAAGGATTAACCTTGCATTAAAAGAGAATTCACTGGAACAACTGGCTTATTCCGGACAAACCGATGATGAAAATGAAAGCAGAGTCAATTTGAGAAGCCTGGTTCAGGAAAAGGGGCTTTATTTGTTCAACTACCTGAAAGCCAAATATGGAAATGCTTTTGATACACTTTTGATCAGGCAGGTCAAAGAAGCCGGACACCGCTCTTTTGCTTTCAATGAACTGAGCGGAAAATTCCTTCAGCAGTTTAATGCTGATTTGGAAAAGGAGACCGGCACCTGGTATTCCCAAAAAGATCTTCCTGGTTTTATCGTTAAAAACGTCAGCGGCTACAAATTGAAAACAGGCGATTTCAGCAAGTACCAGATCCGGTTTCAGATCTCCAATCCTGAAAGTGTGGATGGTTTGGTTACCCTGCACGTCGATTTGATAGATCCCAATCAAAATCAGTCGGATAATTACAGGTCTTATTTTGTTCCCGATTTTTCAAGAAAGATATACTTACCGGCCAAAACTTCATGGGATGTGGGCTTTGTATTCAATACCGAACCTGTTAACATGTCATTAATGACTCACATCTCACAGAACTTGCCTAATAGCCTGATCTATAGTTTTTCCGGTTTCAATGAAATACGGAACATTCCCCAGCTTGATCAGGTGCAACCTGCCCCATACTTCGACCGGTTAATCAATAGCAATGAAGTTATTGCCGATAATGAGGACAGCAGCTTTTCATACAGGCAAGCCACCAATCAGGCTTATTTGAAGAGCATGATCAACCGGAATAAAGAAAACAGGTTAAAATACACTCATGTCCGCTCTTATAATCCACCCAGGGTGTGGAATGCGGTATTGCGCTCTGAATTTTACGGTAATTATGTTCGTTCATCCTATTACACCAGGGGAGGTACCGGTGAACGAACTGCAAGCTGGAAAGCACATTTGCCCGAACCGGGTTCTTATGATGTATACCTTTATGTGAACAAAATACATATGGATTGGCGGCGAAGCAATAAAGCTCCTGATTACAATATCAGTGTATATCATGATAATGGCGTTGAGCAGATTAATTATACCACAGAGAATGTGGATCACGGATGGAATTACCTGGGAACCTGGTATGTATCATCTGATTCTGCCAGGGTAGAACTTTCCAACAAGAGCAACGGTGATATGGTTTTTGCCGATGCCGTGAAATGGGTTTTGACAAAATAATAACAAAAATAATATGAAACTGTTTATCTACAGCTTGTTATTCCTGGTTATGGTAACCGGTAAACTATATTCCCAGCAAATGCTCACGCTGCATGATGCCATGAATATTGCCATGAAAAACAGTCCCGATATCATCAAATCGGAACTGAACATGACCATCAGCAAGGAAAACCTGAATGCACGGGAAGCCGCTACCAAATCACTCATTAAATTCAGGCTGACTCCGTTTACCTACAGCCAGACACGTGAATTCAGCAGTTTCTTTTCGGCATGGAACACGACAGAAACCCAGGGCGCTGGGGGCGATCTTTCAATAAGTCAACCCATTAAGTTAACCGATGGTAGAATTGGCTTGGAAAACCGGTTCTCTTATCAGCAAGTGTATAGTAGTCTGCAGGATACTACTACGAAGGATTATATAAATAATCTATTCATAAACTATTCGCAGCCAATTTTTACTTACAATAAACTGAGGATGGAACTGAAACAACTTCGTCTTGCACTTGAAAATGCCACCCTGAGTTACGCCATTCAGCGTTTGTACCTCGAAAGACAGGTGACACAATATTTTTACACGGTATACCAGCGTAAAATGTCACTTACTGTTGCTGAAGATGAACTGAAGAACCAACAAACCAGTTTTGACATCATTAAAAGTAAGGTTGAAGGCGGACTGTCAGCACGGGAGGAATTGCTACAGGCCGAGCTGAATCTGGCAACCAGCGAGTCAAATTTGCAGAACGCCCAGGTGGAACTGGCCAATGCCAAAGACAACTTCAAACAATATATCGGCATGCCACTGAATGAGGAGTTTGAAATCCTAACTGATACTTCATTTGCTAAAGTGATGGTGGATATGGAGAAAGCCATTCAGAACGGATTGGATACCCGCATGGAACTTAAACAGCGTGAGATTGACCTGAAAAACAGCCAGGATCAGCTGGTTGTGGCTAAATCGACAAATGAATTCGCCGGAAACATTGATCTCTCAGTGGGTCTGGTAGGTATCGATCCGGCTCTTGCCAATATCTACGACAAACCAACCCGTTCGCCCCAGGTTACCGTAACACTTGATATTCCCATATGGGACTGGGGAGTCAGGAAGTCGAAAATTAAGGCTGCCGAAGCTGCTATACGTATTGATGAGATCAACCTCGAAGCAGAGCGCACCAACGTTGAACTGGGTATTCGTCAAACATACCGGAGTTTGCAAAACCTGAGCATGCAGATCGATATTGCCCGGCAGAATGAAAAGAATGCGCAGCTTACTTATGAAATCAATCTGGAACGATACAAAAACGGCGATCTGACGAGTATGGACCTGGGCCGTTACCAGAACCAGTTGTCCGAAAAAAAAATGAACCTGGCAAACAGCCTGATATCGTACAAACTCGAATTACTGAACATGAAAATACAATCGCTGTGGGACTTTGAAAACAATATTAGCTTTGTTCCCAGGGAATTACAGGAAAATTTAAGTGAATAAATTATACAGCCTGTCTTATTCAATATTTCACAATAAAAAACAGACATTCAACATAATCACCATGCGAAAACTAATTATCTTATCCGTTGCAGCAACCATGATGTTCTCATGTAAGCAAGAGCAGGACAATCTGGGCAAGGACATTGTTGTTCCGGTAACCGTGAGCACCGTTAAAACCGGAACCATTGAAGAGTTCATAGAGATCAGCGGAACAGTGAGCCCTGTAAAGGAAGTGCAACTGAAGGCGGAAGTCACAGGGAATTACCAGCTCAAAAATAATCCTGCAACCGGCCGTGCCTATGCACTGGGTGACCGGGTAGGTGAAGGCGCCGGGATAATCGAAATATCAGACAAGGAATATGAAAACAACATCAAGCTGAATTCCCTGAAGCTGAACCTGGAAATCACCAAACAGGTGTTTGACAAACAGCAATCGCTATACGATAAGGGCGGGGTAACGCTCAGCGAGCTGAAAAATGCCGAAATCAATTACATCAATGCCAATTACAGCTACGAGGATGCATTGCTGCGGCTGCAAAAAATGCATGTTAAGGCGCCCTTTGCAGGTGTGATTGTTGATTTGCCTTACTTCACCCCGGGGGTTAAGGTCGAGACCAATGCGTTACTTATAAAAATTATGGACTATGGTAAGCTGCATCTAGAAGTGAACCTGCCCGAAAAAAGCATGGGCAAAACAAAGTCAGGACAACTGGTAAGAGTCACCAATTATACCTTGCCCGCTGATACTTTGACCGGTACAATCACCCAAATATCCCCCGCAATTGATCCGGAAACGCGTTCCTATAAGGGAGTCATCGTTGTTAATAACAATAATCTTCAATTGCGGCCGGGTATGTACGTTAAAGGCGAAATTGTGGTCGCTTCAGCCAAACAGGTTATCGTGGTGCCCAAGGATATCATTGTTTCAAAACAGCGGGGTAACAGCGTTTTTGTGGTTGAAAAGGGAGTGGCATTAGAGCGGGTGGTTGAATTTGGTATTGAGAATCCGCATGAGGTGGAAATTGTATCCGGACTTAAGGAAGGTGAACAGCTTGTTGTCAAAGGCTTTGAGACCTTGCGCGACCGGTCGAAGGTAAAGGAAACCAAATAACCGGCCGGTATGAAAAAAATAGCACAATTTGCTGTTAATTACCCGGTAACCATCTCCATGATTATCCTGGGCATTCTGTTGCTGGGATATATCTCGCTGGGGAAGTTGAGCATTGATCTTTTCCCTGAGATCACCGCGCCCCGGATATTCGTGGAACTCAGATCGGGCGAGCGGCCGCCTGAAGAAATCGAGAAACAGTTTGTTGAGGGAATTGAATCACAATCCATGCGATTGAAAGGGGTTTCTCAGGTTTCATCTGCCTGTATGGTTGGCGCTGCCAGGGTGAAAGTTGAATACAACTGGTCAACCGATATGGACCAGGCATTTCTTGACCTGCAGAAAGCCCTTACCAATTTCAGCCAACACGAAGATATTGATGAGTTCATTATCACACAGCACGATCCGAATGCCGCGCCGGTTATGGTTATCGCCATGTCGCATCCCGAAATTTCGGATATGAATGAGTTGCGGAAAACGGGTGAGAATTATATCCGCAATGAATTGATTCGCCTCGAGGGAGTTGCTGATGTGGTGCTTACAGGCACCGAGGAAAAGGAAATACTCGTTGAAACTGACCCTTACCGGTTGAACGCGTATGGCTTGACAACCGATAACCTGGTTCAGCAGATCATGAGCATGAACCGCAATGTTTCGGGTGGCAGTATTGTTGAAATGGGCAAACGTTATATCATTAAGGGAACATCGTTGGTAGCCAGCGAAAGTGATCTTAAAAAAATTGTGGTTGCCTTCAAACAGCCCGGTAACGGTACTGCGCCTACTGCCACTGCCACTGCTACTGCTACTGCTGCTTCTCCGACCAGCCGCGTCCCTGTATTTCTCAGCAACGTGGCGCAGGTGCGCTTTGTCAACAAGGAACCAGCCAATATCGTCAGGATCAATGGCAAACGCTGTGTGGGCCTGTCGGTATACAAAGAAACCAGCTACAATACCGTGAAAGCTGTTGACGAGATCAACAAGTCGTTTGTAACTATCCGTAAAGCCTTACCGGGTTACGAATTCACTACGGTTCAGAACCAGGCTTCATTCATTACTAATGCCATAGGAGAGTTACGTGACACAGCATTCCTGGGGGCCCTGTTCTCCATTATTGTCCTTTTTATTTTTCTGCGTCGCGGAGGTCTTACCTTCATTGTGGCAATTGTTCTTCCTATATCGGTTATTGCCACGTTTGTGGTGATGTATTTCTCAGGATTGTCACTGAATATTATGACCATAGGCGGACTGGCCCTGGGAGCGGGCATGCTGGTTGACAATGCCATTGTCATTGTAGAAAACATATTCAGGAATCTGGAAACCGGCGAGTCGCTGAAAAACTCCTGCATCAAAGGAACCTCACAGGTGGGCGGTGCCATCATTTCTTCTACCATTACCACCATTGTGGTTTTTCTTCCCATAGTATACCTGCACGGCGCATCAGGTGCATTGTTCAAAGATCAGGCGTGGACGGTGGCATTTACTCAGGTCATTTCACTGGTTGTGGCTGTACTGATCATTCCCATGCTTTTCAACAGCCTATATGCTAAAAGAAGCAGGATTACTGCTACCAAAGCATTACGTTTTACCTGGTACACAACATTCCTGGAACGGGTGATTGATAACCGCGGTAAGGTAGTTCTGGCTGCCCTTGCTGTTCTGATTGCAACTGCCTTTATGCTGCCTTATGTGGGAAGCGAATACATTCCCCAGGGCGGAACCAGTGAATTCAGTCTTGAAATCAAACTGGCAGAAGGCACACAACTTGAACGAACCGAGGGATTGGTTAAAAACCTGGAATCGATGGTTGCCGATGTACTGGCCGACAAGGCAGAGGTCATTTACAGCACAGTAGGTCCGTCAGCAGGTTCCAAATCAGAGAAATCGGTGTTTCAAAATGAAAATACAGCTACTGTTAAGGTGAAGCTCAAACCCTCAGCTGTTAAGCAGTCGGCAGCAATTATTGCCGGTGTGGAAGCACTGACACAGGATTTGCCTGATGCTGAAATTACTATAGTAAAAGATGAAACTGCCCTGCAATCAACCCTGGGTACTGACGAATCACCCCTGATGATTGAAGTAACCGGAAGAAACAACGACATCCTGGATACACTGACCCGGGAAATCAAAACAGCAGTAACCGGTAACGCCCGCATATATAATTTGAAAACCAGCATTGAGCAAGGGGCTCCTGAAATAGATGTGGTGATCGACCGCTATATGGCCTCGTTGTATGGATTAACGGCTGAAGGTATCGCTGCACAGCTCAAAGACAAATTGATGGGAAAACAAGCCGGAAAATATGATCATGCCGGTGAGATGAGTGACATTACAGTTAGATTGCCCGAGCTAAGCCTGTCGGACTTTAACAACATCCTGATCAGGGCAGGGCAGAGAGATATACCCTTGCATGAAGTGGCACGCATTGAAAGTTCAGTTTCTGCAAAACAGCTCCTGCGTAACAACCAAAATCGTATGGCCACTGTTACTGCCGATGTAGACCGCACTGCTGCATTTGATAAAATTATCGCATCGGTTCGCGAAAAGATCGCCGGCATTGTGATTCCGCCTGATTATTCAGTTAACATTACTGGTGAGGAGCAAAAACGCCAGGATGCCATGTCGAGCCTGGGATTCGCCTTGCTGTTATCCGTTGTACTGGTATACATGGTTATGGCTTCTCAATTCGAGTCGCTCATTCACCCGTTTACCGTGCTGCTTACCATTCCGCTTGCCGGAGCCGGCTCTGTTTGGGCCTTTTTTCTGCTGGGCAAGTCACTGAACATCATGGCTTATATTGGAATCATCATGCTGGGTGGCATAGCCGTTAACAATTCCATACTGCTGGTTGATGCCATCAACCAGTTCAGGGATGAGGGGCTTTCGTTGCGGGAGGCCATACTGAAAGCCGCACAGAACAGAATAAGACCCATTCTGATGACCAGCTTTTCATCCATTTTGGGCTTGTTGCCCTTAACGCTTGGATTCGGGGAAAGTGCTGCACTGCGGTCGCCGTTGGCCATAGCCTTAATAGCGGGACTTACAGCTTCAACCGTCATGTCACTTGTGGTGATCCCTTGTGTTTATTATATTTTCGACCGGAAAAAAACAACAATGCCTGAAGCAGTATAATTGAGCATGATAGAATTAGTGATCAAACGAAGGGTTCTTATTGCCATGCTGTTCGCCGGAATGGCCATGTTGGGCGTGTTTTCGTACAGGCAATTGCCCGTTGAACTGCTTCCCAACACCCAGATTCCATATCTTTTTGTGCAGGTGGGATCGTCTCTTGAAACTGATCCGAAGTACATCGAAACGCAAGCTGTAATTCCGCTTGAAGGCGCCATTGGCACCCTGAAAGATGTTGAGAAAATCGAATCGACTGTTGATCAGCAACAGGCTTTTATTCAGATTTCTTACCGGCAACATGCCAATCTTAAAATAGCCTACCTGAAACTCCTGGAGAAGGTGGAGGAAGTAAAACAAAATCTGCCCGAAGGCTTTTTTGTGCAGGCCCTCCGGTTTGACATGGAGATGATCAACAACAGCCTGATGACCTTGCAGGTGAGAGGAGGCGGGGGGGTCGACAGAGTGCGGGAATTGGTGAACAGGGACATTTATAACAGGCTGCTCAATGTGAACGGCATAGCAAATGTGGCCGTATTCGGCGGACGAATGAAAACAGTTGAAATCAAGCTCAATGAGGAAGTCTGCAAATCATACGGAATTACTGCTGCAACCATTAGAGATGTTATCAACAGGAACAGCCGTTCAAGATCTTTTGTAGGTAAGGTTACCGGTGACAACCGGATGATCTTCGTGAATGTGGTTGCGGAATACGAAGACATCAGCACAATCAGCGAACTCCTGGTAAGAGAACAGGGTTCTGTGAGGTTAAAAGATGTGGCGGATATCCGGTTTGGCTTTAAAAACCAGGATTCATACAGCAGAGTGAACGGAAAAGAGGCAGTTACCATCGAATTAACCCGCGACACACAATCGAATATGATTGACCTGGCCGACAGGGTAAAAAAGGAAATTGCAGCCCTGAACCAGGAATTAGGGGGAAAAGACATCGAAATTGTGATCCAGAAGAATGCCGCCGAACGCATGGAGCGCAACATCAACCAGATCATTCAGCTTGCGCTGGTTGGCGGTCTTTTAGCAATTTTCATTCTCTGGATCTTTCTGAAGAACATCAGGCTGGTACTGGCCATTGGCCTGGCCATGCCCATCTCGGTTTACACGGCATTCAATTTCTTTTATGCGGCAGGATTATCCATCAACAGCCTGACCCTGCTGGGAATGGCACTGGCTATCGGCATGCTGCTCGATAACAGCGTGGTGGTTATGGAAAATATTTACCGGCTTGCCTCCCAGAAAGTGGAAACAAATATAGCCGTGGTACAGGGTGTTTCAGAAGTCTGGAGATCCATTTTTGCAGCTACGCTGACTACAATAATGGTTTTTCTGCCCTTTGCCTTTTCAAAGAACTTCCTGGTTGCCATCCTGGGTAAACATGTTGGCATTTCCATAATTTCCACGCTGTTGGTTTCCCTTCTGGTTGCCATGTTCTTTATCCCTATGGTTACTCATGTGATTCTGAAACAGGAAAACAAAAACCGAAAGGCCAATTTCAGCTCCATTTCCTTTCATAACCGGCTCATACAGATTTACAGGGTGATCCTGAAAACCTGCATGAGAAATCCTGCCGGCACTGCCATCGGAGCCCTGATCGCCTTTTTTGTGATTCTGCTGATCAGTCTGGGACTGAGTTTTATCAAAATGCAGGAACCTGAAATTGTTGAACTTACCCTGTATGTGACCATGCCTGGCGGGACAACGCTCGACAATACCGATCTGTTGGTAGCAGACGTGGAAAAGCGCCTGGAAAATCTCGAAGAGAAAAAGGATATTATCAGCCAGATATATGAAGAAGAAGCACAGGTGACTGTGGTATTGCAAAAAGACTTTAAAAAAGTACGCAATTACGCTGTTCCGAAAATCAAGCAGGAAATCATGAACAGCGTGTCGGGACTGAAACCTGGAAATTACAGCTGGGATCCTCCTTCCGGGGGCCGGCGCTTCGGCGGAGGAAGAAATGGAGGTGATGCGGGTATGGAAGGGTTACTGGGTCTGGGTAAAGAAACTGAAAAGGTCGTTATTAAGGGCGAAGATTACCCCCGGCTCGTTTCACAGGCCAACCTGGTCAAATATTACCTTACCCAGCAACAGTCGGTAGAGTGGGTTAACATCAACATACCGTCGGCACGCCCTGAAATTCAGCTCAACCTCGACAAGCAGATTATGGCCCTGTATGATATTGCTCCTTCTGCAGTACTTAATGAACTCGGGTCTTTTACTCACGAGTTTTCTACCGGAACCACTTATAAGCAGGGAACCGAGGAATATGATATTCAAATTCGTACAGAAACTCCGGCTGATCAAAAGGAAAGAAATTTTGCCGATTTGAAAAAGCTTCCGGTGAAGGGCAGCAGCGATGCTTTGTTTGAATTGCAGCAAATCAGTTCTTTTGCTTTTACCGACGGTGTGCCTACCATAGTGCGCATCAACCAGTCCAAGCAACTCGAAGTGGAATATGCCTTCATCAGTCAGGTATTGGATGACAAGGATCTGCTGAATACATCGCGGCTTGAAGTGGAATCCCTGATTCAGGGCATGGTCATGCCATCGGGAATAACAGCTGAAATTAAGCATGAACAGCAGGACCTGGCTGATTTCCGCTTTCTGATCCTGGCAGCAATCGTTCTGATATATATGATTCTTGCCTCTGTGTTTGAATCTTTCAGCAAGCCTGTAGTCATCCTTTTCGCCATTCCTCTTGCAGCAACCGGCTCTCTGCTGGCCCTGATCCTTACGGGGAATTCGCTGCTGAACGCCAACACGCTGACCGGCCTGGTGATCCTGATAGGTATTGTAGTGAATAACGGCATTATACTGATTGATTACACCAATGTATTGCGAAAAAGGGGGTATGGAACGTCGCGCTCTTTAATGATGGCTGGTTTGGCCAGGGTTCGGCCCATCCTGATCACCTCGCTCACCACCATTATTGCCCTGATACCGCTTGCTATGGGCAAAGCGGAGTACGTTACCGAAATCGGTGCTCCTTTTGCCATTACCATTATCGGGGGATTGGCCCTAAGCACGCTGCTGACATTAGTTTACATTCCCACTTTGAATACCGGTATTCAAACTTCACTGCAATGGATATTCGGGTTGAAATGGACTGAAAAAGTGCTCATGTTGCTAATTTACCTTGCAGGAGGTTACCTGATATACAGCAGAGTTGATACGCTGGTATGGAAAATTATTGACTTTCTGTTGCTGACCATTCTGGTACCGGCTGCACTTTACTTTATTAAAAACAGTCTGCGGAAGGCAAACGAAAGGCTCATTGATGAGGCAACACCACTGCGGATCCATGTGCGCAACCTGGTTAAAATTTATGACCGCGACAGCCGGTTTGTCAGGGAATGGAAATCGGGACAAAACATCAGGCGTCGTTTGGGTTTGGCCAAATCCTTTACCTCCTGGAAGGATTTTGATTATTTGGTTTGGCAATTGCCAGTAATTGGCTTCCTGGTTTTCTTTGTCTATTTCTATCTTGAAAGCGGTTTCTGGTATTTTCTCTTGCCCGTTGGCATTTACCTGCTGGTACTTTCAGCAATCTGGCCAATTAAACAGTTTGCAGCAAACCGGGCATCTTCAGGGTCAGCCGGCAAATGGCAGCTCCGTTTCCTGAAACTGGTTTATCCATTGGTTTTCTGGATGTTGCCGATTTTCATCCTGGTTTTGTTTTATCTGAAGTATAAACTGATTGGCTTGCTTATACCAACTTCTATCATTTGGTATTTGCTGCTGCTGATAAAGGTTACTTCCGACCGGTTATACAGCGAGAAAATCAATATCAATCGCATACATGGTCGCTTTATAGGCATACGCAAGGCTTTTTACAGGATGGTGATGCTGATACCGGTTATTGGTAAAAAGAAAATTCCTTTTAAAGCGCTGAAAGGCGTGTCATTTCGTATTGAACATGGTATGTTCGGACTGTTAGGTCCCAACGGTGCCGGTAAGTCAACCCTGATGCGAATCATTTGCGGAATACTGGAACCCAGTTATGGGCAAATTACCATCAACGGCATTGATACAAAAGTCAAACGTGAGGAGTTGCAGGGGCTCATAGGGTATCTGCCGCAGGAATTCGGGATGTATGAAAATTTGACTGCATGGGAATTTCTGAATTACATGGGTATTCTGAAAAAAATATACAACCGCTCTGAACGTGAAGCCCGCATTGAATACGTGTTGAAAGCTGTGCATATGTCGGCCCATAAACACGAAAAGCTTGGATCATACTCGGGTGGCATGAAACAAAGAATCGGAATTGCCCAGATCCTGTTGCATCTACCAAGGATATTAGTAGTGGATGAGCCCACTGCCGGACTCGATCCCAGGGAGCGCATACGTTTCAGAAATCTGCTGGTTGAACTGAGCCGCGATCGCATAGTCATTTTCTCAACACACATAATCGAGGATGTAGCCAGTTCCTGTAACCAGGTAGCCGTAATACGCAGCGGCGAACTGGTATACTTGGGTGAACCGGTTCAAATGGCCCATTCTGCCGAAGGCAAGGTATGGATGGCCGATATGAACGTGGCATCTTTTGAGAAAATCAAAGAAAAGGTGGTGATCATTCACCACATGCGCGATGGTGACAACATCAGGGTCCGCTTCCTGGCTGATGAACCGCCTTGCAAGGATGCGCATCAGGTGAAGGCAAACCTCGAAGATGCTTACTTATGTCTCTTACATTAACCAAAAATCATTGACTTCTGTATGCAACTGAAAGAACGCATCAAACTAATCACCGGCATTGCCTCCTACAACCTGAAGATCATCTTCTCAGGCAAGTTCATCTATTTCCTGCTGGCCGCGTTGCTTTTCTTCTTTGTGATTACAGGTATCAATTTGTTTCAGGATGAAGCAGGAGACATCAGTGATGTCTATGGCATGTTGCTGTTTTCCGGCATGCTGATCATTTTTTATCCGGTGGTTTTTAACATTCAAAACGACAAGGATACGCGTATGCTCGAGATTTTATTCGGTGTACCTGATTACAGGTATAAAGTGTATTTGCTTCGGTTTACCATGTCGCTCCTTTTGCTGGTTTTTATGCTCTTTGTTTTATCAGTTTTGTCTTGGTTTTCTGTAGTTCAGATACCCATATTCAGGATGGTTATTCAACTCATGAGCCCACTGTTATTCCTTTCGTGTCTCACCTTTATGCTGACTACACTGATTCGTAATGCCAACGGGGCGGCTGTAATTGTGATCATCATCTCATTATTGTTTTTTATGATGAGCGACCCCCTGGAGCGCAGCAAGTGGAACCTTTTTTTAAATCCCTTCAATATTCCAATGAATATGAACCTTTCCGTATGGATGAATGTGGTTCATCAGAACCGGCTTATCATGGGGATTGCTTCAGTGATAACCCTGCTTTGGGCATTGATGAACCTGCAACAACGTGAAAAGTTTGTTTAAACTGTTACCTCTTTGATTGTGAGGAATTTGTTAAGCAGTTCTCTTAGTGCGCCAATGTCAATGGGTTTTGCTATGTAAGCATCACAACCGGACGATAATGCTTTGTCTTTTGCATCTTTTGTTGAATATGCTGTTTGTATTATGATTGGCAATTCGGGTCGAAACTCCTTGATAATTCGTACAGCTTCATATCCGTTCTTAACTGGCATTTTGACATCCATCAAAACTAAATCAATATCCTGTTCAGAAAGGCATTTTTCTATGGCTTCCTGACCGTCTTGTGCCCTGATAATTTTAAAGTCAGGATTCAATTTCTGCATCAGTGCTTTTAAAAAGATGTAATTGGAATTCTCGTCTTCTGCAATAAGAATGGTTTTTTCAGAAGAGGGTATGTGTAACTGATCAATGGGTTTGCAGAAATCTGTTTGCATGGGCTTTATGGGCTCATAGGGAACAGAGAAATAAAATGTGGATCCGACTCCCGGTGTTGATTCTACATGAATTTCACCACCCAGTAATTCGACATTCTCACTTGCAATGGCAAGACCCAGCCCCAATTCACCGTAATTGTATTTGATTGATTCATCGGCTTGAGAAAATCTCGTAAATATATTGGCAATCTTTTTCTTTTCAATTCCTATCCCTGTGTCCCTCACATGAAACAGCAATCTGTTATTCTGAAGCCTGCAGCCGATTTCAATAAATCCTTTGTCAGTGAATTTTAAGGCATTCTCAAGTAAATTCCCCAGGATCTTGAGCAATTTTGAATGATCAATCATTACCATACAATTGACTTCTTCCAGTTCGTTTACCAGTTGAATGCCAATGCTCTTTTCCTTTGCCTTAATGCTAAACAATGTATACAATTCATTGAGCAAGGTGCAGACATTGGTTTTTGCCTTTTGTACCTTGACCTGTTTGGTTTCAAGACTTGAAATTTCAAGTATATCATCAATAATCCTGAGCAATTGCTCACTGTTATTCACAATGATATTTGTATAGCGCTTTCTCTCCTCTTCTGAAAGATTTCTTTCATTAATTATATGAGAGAAACCAATGATACCGTTCATCGGAGTTCTTATCTCATGAGACATGTTGCAGAGAAACTCACTTTTCAGCCGGTCTGACTTAACCGCATATTCTTGAGTAGTCTTCAACTCATTTTTTTGCCTTACATAATTCTCAAAAAGCTTTCCGATCTTACCGAATTCACCTGGTGATTCTACAAGCTCTGATATCGATTTCGGATCTTCCGATTCCAGAATGTCACTGACAAGCTTCAGCGGTAGTTTTATCCAGCGCCTGAAGGCATATATCAACATGAGTAAAGCTGCTAAAACGAAAAACAATATGATCAGCAAGGCATTTCTGGAAATTTCATTATATAATTCCAATACCGGATATTTACGGTTGAAAACAACATTTTGAATTGCCAAATTATTCCAGTTTTTGAGTTCCCTGGTTACTGTTATAGTAATGGGATCTGAATTTTTAATAGTGTCTGAAATATTTTTAAACGAAACGGCTGCTCCTGTCATACTGGCCAAATCCGCCATGTATTGTTCATCCCAAAACCGGGCAATATACAGATAGCCATATGGCGAAGTTTGCTTATGACTTGGATCACTAGTCCTGTGAATTGAGGCCGCACTGATTTCAAAAATTCCCTCAGGAGTTGATATATAGAAGTTGGAGAACCTCCTGGTTTTGATTGTGGCCAACTCCCCTTCAGGTATAGAAAGTCGTGAATTTATTTTGTCAGAAGATTTCTCATGGATGAGGTTAAATGCGGAATCATATACACAAACATAGTCATAGTAATATGAAACAAGAATGCTGGAGATATTCTCGTTAAACCAGCTGGAATCATAATTTTCCGTTTTGTCAGCAAACTCATCCCAATAGGTATAATCAAACACAACCTGGTTTAAAGAGGATGTCGGCTGGGATAAGATCGATCTGACTTCACGGCTGAATTGTTCTGTTGAAGAACTGATGAACAGCTCCTTCTCTTTGTTTTTATAAATGCTCAGCACAAAGAAAATACATACAAAAATTAACCCCAGTATCAACATGATACCCAACAACCTCCTGTAAATGCTCACGCTTCTCATCTTGCTGATATATAATAACTTTATCTTATTCAATTAATTCGTTGTGCGACCTTTGGCGTTTTTAGAATCCCAATTAGTTCTTTGTGCCGGTTATATCAGGTGTATTGTCAGAAAGAATTCCTTGAGAAAGAGTGGACTGCAATGGCTCAGACTGGTTTCAGGAATGATCAGGAGGTATGGCAAACCAGAATAAGGTGATGTTTTGCAATATGAAGGCACTGTTGTGGATGTTTAAAAGGCAAAAAACATTCAATAACATAATAATTCAGGTTTTCAATGATACGCTTATACTAAAGATGCAATAAATGGTTACAAATTAATGACTGCCGATGGCAATATAGTGACGATTCGTATTTTTTTGTAAACAAAGATTAATGAAAGCATCGCAAATATGAGTTACTTTTATTCGACCTGACAGAATTCTGTTCGTATCATGTATAGAACAAGGAAGTAAATGGAACAACAAACTGTAAGGCTTCTTATTCATGAAAGCACAGACGGAAATATGAATTCCTTCCGGAAACTGGTTGAAATGCACCAGTCCTTTGTATACGCTACTGCTTTCAGACTGCTTTGCAA
>CAZLLD010000029.1:0-42431 GCA_964560225.1 uncultured Bacteroidales bacterium | reverse complement strand
TTAAAAAGATATCATCAGTACTTCCATCATCCTGGTAATCCCATTTATAATCTGCTCCTCCAATTGAGCTGGTAGGGTCAATTGTGAACAATTCATCAGAACATATTTCGGGCCTGTCAATCGTGAATTTGGCATAAACATAAGGATACACCGAAACGGTAATGATGGTATCATCATAGCATCCATACTGTGTCGTTGCTTCAAGATGAATATCATGCGGAACGGTCAGATCACTCTTGTTGCTATAAATATGATCCGATGGTTGTTCCAGATAGGAATACTTTCCGTCATCAAAGTCCCACATGAAGAAAGTTCCTGATTTAATGTTCGAATGATTTGTAAAGCCTACCTTTAAAGGTTGGCAACCTTCAGTCATATCAGGACTGAAACTTGCGAACATTTCAGGATACACAGTGATAGAATCACGTCTTTCGGCCTGACAGCCATGTGCATTCCTGGTTTTCAATACAACAGGATGTGTTATCGGAACCAGACCGGTATTGTGATAAACAGGAATAACCGGATCAGCAAATGTATATTGTTTTATAGAGTCATCTTCAGTGTATTGCCAAACAAACTCGGTAATTCCTCCTGTTGAAAAATTATCAACGCGAATTTTAAAAGGAGAGCAACTGTCAATTCGCTCAATAGAGAAATCTGCCGTGACATTCGAATAGACCGTTACATCCTTTACGATGCTGCTGTCGCATCCTGCCACGTTACTCACCGTTAACCTTACGTGATAAGTGGTGTCCTTGGCAGTGTAATTGGTGAATTGCCGGGGCAGGGGAACAGTATCTGTGGAGAATGTGCTGTTTCCAAAGCTCCAGACATAATTGAGATCCTTGCCGGTGCTGTTGTTGTCAAAGCCCACATCAATCGGGTTGCAACCTGTAACCGGCGTTGTGAAGTCAAAGGCGGCGATTACCCTGGGATACATAAATATCTTCCTGATCATGGTATCAGAACATCCTTGTGTATTTGCTGCCTGTAATTCTATATAGTATGTAGTATCATGATCTGTGTTATTGAAATAATCATGATGAAGTGTTTCAGGAATAAAGGTGTTATAGGTGTTTCCATCGCCAAAGTGCCATGTGAATTCATCTCCGCCCTGGGAGGTGTTGGTAAGCTTCGCTGTAAGCGGAGAGCAATTGTTGAGATAGTCCACGGCAAAATCTGCCCTGATAAAAGGATGAACGGTAATTGGAATGGTGAATGTGTCTTTGCAGAAATAGTCTGAAGAGGCATACAAATGAACCGTATAAACAGTGTCTTCGCCTGAAAAATTGTTGAAATATCTCGTAAAAGGGGCTGGGGATGTATTTATTATGGATGTTCCATCGTCGAAATCCCATTCATAAACAAGATTGTATCCGGACGAAAGATTGGTAAACAGGATTCCCGTAGAATCACAAATATCCGTATCATCTACATTGAATTCCGAAGTAACCTGGGGGAAAATAATGATTGACCTGGTGGAAGCCGTATCATAACAACCGAAACGGTTTGCTGCATACATGGAGACTCTCAGCGTGTCAGGAACCGGATGGGTGGTGTTATTGTATGGGAATACAACCGGTGTTTTATTCAGGTTTACGAAGGTGCTGTCAAAGAAGGAATTACCGATATCTGATATCGACCAATAGAAGGTGTCAACACCAACGGAAACAGACGGGTCAATGAATAGTTTGGCCGGCGAACAGATACGGGCAGAATCCAGGGTGAATGATGAATAAATGTACGGGTAAACCCGTATGTTTGTTATGTCGGACGTGTCAACACATCCGAATGGTGACCGGGCAATCAGGCTTACCGGATACAATGTGTCGTTGATCCCAATATTGGTATAAATATGATTAACCAGCGTATCAATGTCTGATGACCCGTCTCCGAAATTCCACTGATAGGTACCGGTATTACCGGTAGATGTGCTTATAAATTCCACTTCCGAGTGATCGCAAATGGTGGTGTCATTGAGATCAGTTACCAGAAAGCTGGAATTGATCTCCGGAAAAACCCTTATGGTATCTACATAATAATCATAACAGCCATCCGTATTCCCTACAGTATAGGTCAAATAATAATCAATGATGGTGTCGGTTCCATTTGGGTAAGTATAATTCAGGTTAATGGGTGTATTTGACATTTGCAGCGGAGACCCGTCGCCCAAATCAAGAATGTAGGAATCAGCACCATCCGACACATCCTTCATGTCAATGGTCAACGGACCGCAACCCTTGTCGTGATCAACAGCCATAAAAGCATTGGGACTTTCCGGAACGGAAACATAAACCTGTAATGTTTGAAATCCTTCGCAAGGTTGTTCTATATCCACAGTAAACACCTGGCTGTATCCGCCATAAGGGGGCCGGAGTATCGGGTTTTGCACGTTCGGATCATCGAGATATTCCGTAGGCGACCAGTGATAACTGATGCCTCCTTTGGCACGCAATTCAATGGAATCAACCCCGCAAACCTGGAATACGCTGCCCTGGTCTTCCACATTGGCGGACGCTTCCAATTCATTATAATCCGAGAAATATCCATATACACAACCGCCACCTGTTGTAACTCCATTGAAATAACCGAGATGAAAAACGTTTTTTGTATTGTATATCCGGGTTACTGCTCCTGCAGGAATGATTGAATTTGCGAATTCCTTATTGGCATTTTTCAACACATACCAATCGGAGGTCCCTGCCTGTTCGAATACGGATTTGCTTAAAAAATGAGACGGGGGACTCCCGTTGATCGAAATGTAAAAGCTGTCTAATGCATCTGCTTTGGTCATTAAATTCAGGTAAAACGCCTGATCTTTGGAACGGGTAAAACTCACGGACAATGAGCCGGTGCAACCGTCAATTGTAGGCAAAATGGCTTCACCCAGCTCATGGCCAAAACCTGCAATATGCATCACATATACCGGTTTGTCCGAATCAATATGTGCCCAGTGGTCATTTGTGGCAGAAGGCATCGTGAAGGCATACTGGTCGCCTGCATTGGTAATGGTGGTATTGGTAACCATGCCATCTTTATGGGTAATGGTCAGGTCTGTTCCGGGTTGCGTAGCAAGTACATACACCCTTTCTCCTCCTGATGCATCATAGATCTGACCCCGCATGACAACATATTCAAACCCAATAACACTTTTATTCTGAGCATTTCTGACAGGAATAAGCTGATCGCCACAGTAATCGTAGGCTGTAGATTTTACTACAGAATCGTCACCTAGGGTGACAGCGATGGGTTTGTTGGAAGTAATATGTGTTCCTGCTAACCTGTCAGCTGCAAGAATGCTGGGTTCATTATTGTCCGCTGCATTGGGTCTGGGAACCAGCATATAGGTTTCTCCCTTCATTAATGTAACGGTATAGTTAAAGTTTGCCGTGGGATATCCATAGGCGGGCTTTCTGAAATTCAGTGTTACGATGGTATTATCTTCAGTTGCCACAATACATATCTGGCTGAATGCCGGGTCATCGCCGGGGGCATCCCAGTCATTATTAGGCCACTGGGTCTGAAACGGTGTCCAGAAGTCATATCCCAATGCATTTTTTCCTTTTAGTGAAAATATGGCCGGGTTATTGTCGACGCGGTGCAATTCATAGTAGACAGTAATTTCCCGGTCCGATCGGATCAAAAGAGCACTATTGTCTTTGGTATTGTACATATTGCTGCTGAACTTCAGCATATCTGCCTGGGTAAACGTAAGGTTACTGGTCATTGAAACACTAGGGTCAATAACAACAGTTATGGGTGTTATCTCCGGGTTCCTGGGTTGCGAAATGGTAATGGTTGTAAGGTCATCAGGATCAGTTGCTGAGAGTGTAAGCACTGCCGTAGTCGGAGGGTCATGGCTAATTGTTGAATAAGGCACAGCAAACCAAAACAGGGTATCTGTCTGAGATTTGGCATGTGAAAATACCATCAACAACAGAAGGATGGGTATAAATCGGAATTTCATCGTAGCGTGTTATTGCATCTTTTTACGAAAACCATCCGGCAAAGGTTGCTGTTTATCCTTTCAAGAGCCTATTTTGGTCATCTGGTTTCAATTGTTGGTGTAAAATAAAACATAAAAAGACGGGTTACGTAAAAATCAAATAATCAAACTCAACATTGTCATCATGAAAAAACGACTACTATCTGCATTTTTATTATTTGCCTTTTATATATCAGGATCTTACGGCCAGGCTGTTCTGTTTTCAGAAGATTTTGAATCAGCAGAGATTCCGTTAAACTGGAAGGAAGAGTTTGTTAAAGGGGCCATTAGCTGGCGTTATGAGAATGGCGGGTATACAACTTCACCGGCAATTCCTAATACACGTAAGCCGATATCAGCACATGGAGGGTCGTATAATGCTTTGTTTCAATTTCAGAGCATGAATAATGAAGCTACAAAACTTGTCACAAAAAAGATCACGGCTTTGGAGTTTGCCATTAAACCCGAATTGCATTTTTTTCATGCTCAAATGGATTGGTCGCATGGAGGTAATCTTTATCATGATTATCTCAAAGTTTATTACAAAAGCGGCATTAATAAGCCCTGGACCTTGCTCCGGTCCTATACGGAAGCTACTGCAGACTGGGTTGAACGAATTATCGTATTGCCTGAAAACGATCTCTCAGGGGATTATTATCTGGCGTTTGAAGGGATTACCAATTGGGGATGGGGTACATGCGTGGATGATATCAGCATTGTTGAAACAGGTGTTCTGCCCAAAAGCCTTTCAGAGATTTCAGTGGAGCAGGCAGAGGTTGGATCGGTATCATCAGGAACCGATAACAATCCGGTTTTGAAAATCAAAGTAAAGGTAGTGGGTAATTCCGGAACACTTCCGTTAAACTCCATGGTTGTCAGTTCGTTAAATGCCGATGATGCAGATATAAAGGCGGGCGGAGTCAAGGTTTACAGCACGCGTGATGCTGAATTTAACACAGATATGCAAATTGGCTCAGGAGCGTCTTTTGTTTCGGGAAAGGCTACACTGAGCGATCTCAATTTTGACCTGCCCATTGGCTATTCATATTTATGGATGACCTATGACATTGAACCCCTGGCAACGCACCGTGACACCATTGATGCCAAGTTTCTGGCCAATAGTATTAACATCAACGGTAACACCTATCTGGCCACTGAAAATTCACCGGATGGTTCCAGAACCATTCTTCAAACATTGGTTTCAGATGATTTTGAGTCCGAATTGAGATGGAACCTGGGTGGTGAATTTGAACATGGAACGCCTATGGGGCTTGGCGGGTCGCAGGGCAATCCTGATCCTGCTGATGCATACAGTGGTACAAAAATTATCGGTACCGATCTCACCGGCCTGGGGGATTACAGCGGGGATTATGAAATGTTGATCAACAGGGATCAGGACTATGCAATAACCGCGGAAAGTTTTGATTTTTCATATAAAAATGACCTGACGATCCGGTATATGAGGCATCTCAATATTGGGGTTAATGATGAAGCATTTATAAAGGTAAGTCCGGATGATGGTGCCACCTGGCATACTGCATGGTCAAACAGCAGCATGATCCTGGATGATACCTGGAAGTTGCATGAAATTGACATTACCGGACTGGCAGCGCGTAAAAGCCAGGTAAAAGTGATGTTCAGCCTGGGTGCAACAAATGATTACTGGCAGCTTTCGGGCTGGAATATCGACGATTTCATAATTACCGGAAAGAATGTACTGAAAGATGTGGGGATCAGCCGCATTATTACCCCGAAAAACGGCTGCGGTTATACCAATGATGAAGCGATAACTGTTGAAATTAAAAACTATGGACAAGAGGCGTCATCAAACAGCATCCCCCTGGAATATTCACTTGACGGCAAAACTACCATCATCCGGGATACACTGAAACAAACCATTGGTGTAGGTGAAAGTGTTGTTTATACGTTTAAAAAAAAAGCGAACCTTTCCATTCCTGATATTTACAGCCTGTATGTATCAACAAATATGGCAGGAGATGATGACCGGGCCAATGATGCAATCATTACCCCTTTATACATTCAGCCTACCTATTCCGCATCACATGAAGAAAAATTTGAAAGCAAAGGCGGATTGTGGATACCACATGCCGAATCGTTACCCAACTGGGAATGGGGTGTCCCTGGATTTGGTCTGATTGCTCCTTCCCCAACCAAAGTATGGATGACGCAGCTCACAGCTTACTATCCCGATAGCGACTCATCTTTTATTGAAAGTGGTTGCTATTCAAATGTAAACGGCGAACGTAAGATTTTGCATTTAAAATACTGGGTTTCTGCCGAGGAGCATATGGATGGCGCAGCCCTGCAATATTCTCTTAATAACGGCGCCACATGGGCAACTTTAGATACCGTAATCAATGGCTGGTCGTGGTATAACGATACCATTCAGACGTTGAAATCCAGGGGGTGGTCTAAAACCTCAGACGGATGGGTAGATGCATCTATCATTCTGCCAAAAAAACTAACAAATGCCGCGACGATGAAGTTCCGTATGGCATTTTGCAGTGATGCGGCTAATAATTCGGTTGGTTTTGCCTTTGATAATTTCAGTATCTTTAAAGCTCCCGTAGATATTGGTATTTCAAGAATTGCCGATTTTGCCGATGTATGTCAGGAAGTGAATCCGGACTATTTAACAGTAGATATCAAAAATTACGGAATTAGCACGATCAGGCAAAACGACACCGTAATTGCTGCTTTTGACCTGAATCAGACTAAAATTGTAACTGATACGATTCGGGTGCCCGCCGCAATTCTCCCCGGACAGGTGCTGGCTCATACTTTCTCTAAAGCAATCAGGGACCTGCCGGCCGGAAATTACAACATAACAGCATATACGCTTTCCGAAGCTGATCCTTCATTTTATAATACAAGCAATGATACATTGTCACTTGATTTTGAAGTTTATGCTGCTCCGATAACAAGTTTACTGGATACCATTCAGACCAGGCAACCGGACACAATCGTTTTGAAGCCATATTATAATATCAATTATGACTATTTGTGGCATGATGGCAGCGAAGAACGTGAGTATCCCGTAAAACACAGAGGCTGGCATATTGTAAAAGTAACAGATAACGGTAGCGCCCATTTGTGTTCTCTGAAAGACTCAACTTATGTGGAGTTGTTGTTTAATGATGTGGGCGCATCAGATCTGATATCTCCGGCTACCAGCTGCGGGCTTTCTAATTCGGAATTTGTTACAGTTGGCGTTAAGAACTGCGGTACGGACAGCATACTGGCAGGGCAAAAAATTGCTGTGTCCTATGAACTGAATGGCGGAGCTCCTGTATCAGATACCCTGGTGCTGACAAAAAACCTGCTGGCATATCAAACCGTTCCCTTTACAATCAGCAAGGTGCCCATTGACATGTCTGCTGCAGGAACTTTTCATTTTGTAATTTACACGTCATATGGCGGAGATACGGTAACACATAATGATACCATTGAACGTACGGTTCAGATTATGGGCAGGCCGGTTGTAAGTTTGGGCCCCGACCGTATTATAGAAGCCCTTACATATATACTGGATCCTGGTAGCGGATACGAATCATTTTTATGGGATAGTGGCGAAACCACTCAGACCATTACCATATCAGAAGCAGGCAATTACGGGGTCACCGTTTATGATATCAATGGCTGCGACAGCAGAGCGGATGTGGATATCTGGTTGAAGATAAGGGATATTAGTCCTGCTGGTTTTACAAATCCTGTTTCATCATGTACGTTTAATTCCAATGAACCGGTAGTGTTGCGTATTGCCAACTCCGGAACCGATACAATTCCAAAAAATACTCAGGTTGATATCAGCTATGTGTTTGCAGAAGGAAGCCGTGTAACAGGGCAACTTCAATTATCAAATCCACTTTTGCCGGGTCAGAGTATCAGCCATACTTTTCCGGGTAATGTGAATCTGGGTTCTGAAGGTGATTATTTAATGGAAGCAACAGCAGTAATTACCGGGGATATTCGCACTGCAAACGATACTGCAAAAATTACCGTTTACAGGTACCCCAAACCTTACGTGGATTTTGGATTACCAGCCAGTGTGGTAATACCGGATGTGTCCTATGCTTTGGATGCAGGTGAATCGCCTTATTATAGTTACCTGTGGCAGGATAATTCCACAGATCATGCATATACAGCATATACCAGTGGACTGATCCATGTAAAGGCTACTGATACCAGAACGCAATGTTTCGATCGCGATACGGTAATGGTTGCGCTGATTTATAATGATGTAGGCGTTATTTCTTCAGATATGGTAACCAGCGGTTGCACCGGTACTTTCCCTAACGTGAAAGTCAGGATAAAAAATCTGGGAACCAGCCAGATCGGTCCCACCCGCCCCATTCATGTGGTTTGTGACGTAAATGGTTCCAGGGTTGCCTTTGATACGCTTGTACGTACAACACAGTTTAATGCCGGTGCTGAAATGGATTTGATCTTGTCCGGCACAGTGCTGGTTACGGAAGGAGGGCTAAATGATATTGCCTTCTATACTTTATATGAGGATGACAAAAGACACTCAAATGATACCCTTCATGTGACTTTTGAAGCATTGCAGGGGCCTGTAATAGATTTTGGAGATCACAACGGCTCTATAAATGGTGTGAATTTCCCTTATGCACTGGATGCAGGCGATGGTTATAAATCGTATCTGTGGCAGGATGATTCTGAAAATCAGATTTACCTGGTCAATGAGCCGGGCACTTATTCGGTTGTTGTAACCGCTCAGAATAATTGCCAGAGTTCTAAAATTGTCCGGATCAACCTGCAGGATCCTGTGGAAGACCCGGAAGAATACAAAGAAGAAATGATCATTTATCCGAATCCCAGTAATGGTTTGTTCAGAGTCGTTCTGGATAACGGTATTGATGAGGAATTTGTAATTCATGTCTTCAATAATCAGGGTCAGGTGGTTTTTATTAAATCCAGCAGCAATCTGGAACTGAATAATGATTTCATCGATGTGCAACATTTGCCAAAAGGACTATACTATTTGATCATTCAAACAAAGAAACAACTGTATAAAGGGAAAATTATCATTTCTTATGATAATTAAAATGCTGACATAACTCATGTCAACAGCGCATTACGTATGATAATTGTCCTGTTTTACGCCTTCATATCAGTGTAATTTTAACACTGATATGAAGGCGTTTTTTCTTCTTTAACAGGATTGAAAAATGATAAACAAGCTGATTGTTGCATTGCTTCCATACCTGCCCAAAGGACTCGTGTGGGTTTTTGGGAAAAGGTATATTGCAGGTAAGGAATTGAAAGATGCTGTTGAGGCAACTGCAAAACTTAACGGCAAAAAAATCAAGGCCACCATGGACTTGTTGGGTGAGTTTCAAACCAGTGCAGAAAGAATTGAATACTATAAAAATGAATATTTGAGGCTCATTAACGAATCAGCTGCAAAAAACCTGGATAATTCATTTTCAGTGAAGCCTACCATGTTTGGCTTATTGCTCGATGAAGTGATGTGTTATCAGAATCTGCGTGAAATAGTGGTCAAAGCAGCTTCGTATGGCAGGTTTGTGAGAATTGACATGGAGGATACGCAGTGCACTGACAGGGAGCTCAACCTGTACAAGCAACTTCTGAATGAATTTCCCGGAAATGTGGGTATCGTTTTACAGGCTTACCTGAAGCGAACCTTAAAAGATTTGCAGGAGTTGGTTGAATTCGACCAGGGGAGGGGGCTTATCAATGTGCGTCTTTGTAAGGGAATATATAATGAACCGGCTGAGCTGGCTTATAAAAATAAGAATGAGATCAACCAGAATTACCTGGCCGATTTAGATTTCATGTTCCGGAACAACATTTACCCGGCCATTGCCACCCATGATACAAAACTAATCCGGGGTGCATATGAGCTGATTGACAAGTATAAGGTAAATCCCGGCCAATATGAGTTTCAAATGTTGTATGGTGTAAGGCCTGCTTTGCGAGGTTCTATTGTTGAAAAGGGCAATACCATGCGGGTATATGTTCCTTATGGAAACGACTGGTACAATTATTCCACACGCAGATTAAAAGAAAATCCTCATATGGCGTGGCATATAGTTAAAGCTATTGTATATCCCGGATAATCAATTGGTGTTTGTCCACAAAGTCCCATTTGCCACGTTACGCTTGTCCGAAAATTGCTCATTTACGACTGGTAAACTCTGCATTTTCGGACTGCGCAAGCCTTGCAAATGGAACTCTCTGAACAGACACATGACCAGTTAGTCATTTTTCCAACTTTATTGACCAACTCTAATTAATATAACTGCACAACTTCAGAACCGCCTGATCTTACTTCGAATACTTTGTTCACTGTATACAGCGTTTGCTTGGCATTCTGTGCCCTGAAAACAACACGGTATTTGCCTGGTTGCAATTGAAGCGACTCATTCTTCACTGTATTATCCAGATTATAGATCCATTCTTCCTCACTGTTGCTTTTACGCAGGTAAATACTGCCATAACCAACCGACGATCGGATTAGGGTAACCATACCCGGACGGGGTATTTCGATTGTGGTGGTGTGACTTTGCTTGATATCAACGTTATTCAGGTAAATGCGCGGCAGCACCGGAATTTCAATGTCATACTTACCTGTCAGGTACTTTTCTTCGCTGTACATTTTTTGGATGTTCAGTGTTTTCATTTCGCCAGCCTTGCGGACAATGAATTCAATACCCCGGTACTGGATCGGATCGGTCGCTTTTAGTATCAGGGTACCCTGGGGCACATCGGCTGCGATGATGGTATGTTTTCCGGGTAACAGCCTGATGTTGTTTACATCTACCGGGGGAAGCGTGTGCACGCGCATCCGGTAGGTGGGGAGATGGTCGAGGGTGAGTGTATCAGGCAATCCGCGATGATTCAGGGTGTGAATGTAATTGTACATGATTTTTCCCGAGAAACTGTCATAAAAGGTACAGTTGACATTAGTCTCTGTGGGATGCCCACCCTGGTCGAGCAGATTAATCTGGGCAGTCGTGGCATTCAATGCCTGGCTGATCACCACATCCATGACCTCGCTGAGTTTCTCTTCGTAGGCTGCATTATAATAATTGCCGATGCAATTGAAGGTTTGTTCAAAGTTTTCATCAATACCGATTCCGATCACAAAAGGTTTCAGCACAATGCCTTTCCGCTGAAGATCCTGTGATACGGCACAGGCATCTCCGTCACAGGCTTCAACACCGTCGGTAATGAGTATGATGATGTTGCGGCAGTTTTCCGCATCGGTAGGAAAGTCACTTCCTCCGAGTTCGAGAGAATGTGCAATGGGAGTGGTTCCTTTGGGAACAACAAACCTGAGTTTTTGCCTGATGAGCGGCGCATTGCCCTTGGCAAAAGGAACTTCAAGCCTGGTATCATTGCAGTTTTGAGGAGGAACCGGACTCTGATGACCGTATAAGCGAAGCGCCATGCGCACATTAGGAAGCTGTTCCAGGCTGTCGATAATGTGGATAAGTACTTTGCGGGCTATGGCAATTTTGCTTTCTTTCTGCCAGGTTCCGGCCATGCTTTGTGAAGCATCAAAAATGAAAAGAATGCGTGTTTCCGGTGGCTGGTATTTGGGCGGATTCTGCTGGCCGCATACCCATGATTCCTGAATGCCGAACAGAAGTGCAACCATGAGACAAACCCGGAAGCACCTGATAGTAGTATTGAGCATCATGGTCTCTACCTGTTAAATCATTAGAAGGTCGATTAATAAACGATACGAGAATCCGTAAAGTATGTTTCATCCAGTCTCTTTCATTTGCTGGTAATCCGTTTATAAAGCTTTACCAGCTCCATAGCCCACAAGGGGAATGAAGAAATGATCAGTACCATTACCCAGTCGAACAAGCCCAGGGGCTGTGTTTTGAAAATGGTCTGAAGAAACGGAATATATACTACGGCCATCTGCAAAATAAATGACACCAGCGTGGCATAAACCAGCTTGACATTGCTCAGGAAACCCAGTGAGAAAATGGATTCGCGTGAACTTCTGCAGTTGAATGAATGGAACAGCTGACTGCAGGCCAAAACAATGAAACTGGCCGTACGGGCTCTTTCAATGCCTTCTTTTTCAACAAAATACACAAGTGAGAAGGCCAGTAAACTACAAAAAGCGATGAATGCCCCCTGCATAAGAATTACTCCTCCCATTTGCCGTGTAAGAACTGATTCATTGATGTTTCGAGGAGACCGGTTCATAATTTTCTTATCGGTCGGATCAACGCCAAGCGCCAATGCCGGAAGGCCATCCGTTACCAGGTTCACCCATAAAATGTGGATCGGCAACAAGGGAACTGGCAGCCTTACCAGTGATGCAACAAACATCACCAGGATCTCGCCAACATTACATGACAGCAGGTAATGGATGAATTTCCGGATGTTGTCATAGATGCCACGTCCTTCTTCAACTGCATTAACTATAGATGCAAAATTGTCATCGGTAATCACCATTTCTGAAACCTCCTTGGTTACATCGGTGCCTGTGATGCCCATGGCCACCCCGATATCTGCCTCTTTCACTGCCGGTGCATCATTTACGCCATCACCAGTCATGGCCACTATATGTTCTTTTTCACGCCATGCTTTCACGATCATCAGCTTGTGTTCCGGAGAAACACGCGCGTAGACAGCAGTTTTATCGACATTTTTTTTGAATTCTTCCGGCGTCATGCGGTCGAGTTCTTCACCTGTGAAGGCCAGAGAATCCGGGTTGTAAAAACCGAGTTCACGGGCAATGGCTACCGCGGTGTTTTTATGATCACCTGTGATCATCACCGACCGGATACCGGCTGTTCGACAGTTCTCCATGGCCAGTTTAACTTCCGGACGTGGCGGATCGATCATGGCTACGAGTCCGATAAAGGTGAGCTCTTTTTCAATGGTGGGCGCATCCAGGTTTGCCGGTAATGTGTCGAATTCCCTGTATGCCACAGCCAGCACCCTCATGGCCCGGTCAGCCAATTCTGAATTGGCTTGAAGAATTCCTTGTTTTTTAATGTGGTCAAGAGTCAGCACCTGCCCGTTTTCTTCCGATTGTGTGCAATTGGATAACAGGATGTCAGGGGCTCCCTTGACAAAAGCAATATATTTCCGGTTATGCTGACGGATGATAGTCATTTGTTTTCTTTCGGAATCAAAAGGAATTTCTTCCACAAAGGAATATGCGGCCTCCAGATCTTTTTTTGTCAGGCCGGCTTTGCCGGCCATTGTCAGCAAGGCGCCTTCAGTGGGGTCGCCAACGATTTTATAAATACTGCCCTCATGGATCAGCTGTGCCCCATTGCATAACACAGATCCTGTTATGAGTTTTGTCAGTCCCGGATATTCTTTGGGCGCGATTTTCTTCCCATCTTTAAGGAATTCACCGGTTGGAGCATAACCAATTCCTGAAATATCAAAGAAATCACCACCCTGAAAAACAGCCTGAACGGTCATTTCATTTTTGGTCAGTGTTCCCGTCTTATCGGAACAGATCACAGACGTGCATCCGAGCGTTTCAACAGAAGGAAGCTTCCTGATGATGCAGTTGCGCTTAACCATGCGTTGCACGCCAAGTGCCAGTGCAATGGTTACCACAGCTGGTAATCCCTCGGGAATGGCTGCCACCGCTAGACTTACTGCCGTGAGAAACAACCCGATCACCTCTTCTCCACGCAGGTAGCCGATAAGAAAGATCAAACCCACCAATGCGAACACAACAACTATGATGATCTTTCCGAATTCTTTCAACTTGTTTTGAAGCGGCGTCGTGTTGTCTTCTATTTCCTGGATCAGACCGGCGATTTTTCCCAGTTCGGTATTCATGCCGGTACCTGTAACCAGGGCACGTGTTTTTCCGCTAACTACGGAAGTCCCCATATATAACATATTCGAACGATCGGCCAGGGCAGTATCTTCTTTTTCAATTCGTGAGGAAGATTTTGAAACAGGAGTGGATTCGCCGGTCAAACTGGCTTCATGCGTGGCTGTGTTGCCGGTGGCATAAACAATTCGGCCGTCGGCCGGCACAAAATCGCCTGCTTCCATTTCAACCAGGTCGCCCGGTACAATATCACTCGAAGGAATCACCTGGTGTTTACCGTCACGAATAACCTTTGAGGTTGGTGACGAGAGTTTTTTCAATGCTGCCAGGGATTTTTCTGCACGGAATTCCTGGACAAATCCCAGTATGGCATTCAGAATAACGATGCCGATGATGGCAAAAGCATCAACCCATTCTTTCAGAAATCCCGAAACCAGTGCCGCACCAATCAGCACCCAGATCATGAAATCCTTAAACTGGTCGAAAAATAAGGCAATGGCAGAGCGACCCTTCTTCTCTGCAAGCTGATTCAATCCATACTTCTTCCGTCTTTCAACTACCTCCTGTGAAGATATTCCTTCATCAACATGACTGCCCAGTTTTCCAATAATATCCGGGATATCTGCAGACCACCATTTTTCCATTGCACATGATTTTAGACCGGTCCGAAGGTATTATTTTGGGATGGATAATCCAAAGAAATTGATCAGTCACTCCAGGAACAGGAAAGGATGAAGTACCTGCAACAGGAATAAATATTTGCACGGTCTATACTTTTGATTTGATGCCGGCCAGAATGAAAGCATTGGTTACATCCTGCGGGTTATTAATTTTAATGGTCAGGCCCCTGATCTTACCGTAGTATTTGCCGTTTCTGAATTCCTCTTTTAATTCAGCATTCAGTTCACTTTCTTCAATCAATGGTGCAGCTTTATCTCCAAAATAAAATGTGATGCGAAAAGTGTCGCTGTGCACCCCGATCCAGAAAAGCGTTTTCTTTTTGCGCACCATTTTAAATAACCAGTTCTTGCCGTCGTTGTAATAATTCCATTCTCCTTTGGCTTCAGGAAATTGTTCGGCAATTCCATTCATCAATTTCTGCCAATGAATGCGGTTTTCTCCAATGATTGAGAAAATCAGTTCGTCGGTTGGAATAACAGATTTATCAGTAAGTACAAGAGGTTCCATTATGGTTGCGATAAAGTGTTTAAAAATATTCTCGAGTTTACTACAGTTGCATAATAGCCATTCAGCGCAGCCAAAAAAGCATGATGAACTTCCTCAGCCCTGATTGTATTGTCGAAAATCTGCAAATCTCTGGTTGCACAGGCATCCGCAATTAAGGTGCATTTGAATCCGTGATCTCTTGCTGCGCGCACAGTAGCATCCACGCACATGTGTGTCATCATACCGCATACGACGATATCGCTGACAGACGTATCGCGCAATTCGGAGAGCAAGGTGGTTTCAACAAAACTATTGGGTGTATGTTTGGAAATAATACTTTCTGTTTCAACCGGTGCAACTTCGGCATGAATCTCAGCTCCCCGGGTTCCCTGAAGAAAGAAGGTGGAACCGGGCCTTGTGGCTATATGCTGAACATGGAAAACCGGCATGTGTCTCTCCCTGAAAAACTGAAGAACAAGCCGTGCGTTCATCACAGCCTCAGTGCTGTTTTTAAGCGGATTGGATCCTCCCGGAAAGTAGTCGTTTTGCAGATCAATAAGCAGTAATGCTGTATCCTTCATTTGTTTTATTTTTGTAAATTTACTTAATAAAGATAATACAGCCTAATGTATCAGAAAGATTATATTCTTCGCATGATTGAGATGCTGGGTGAATTGCTTCGCGCCATTTTTGGAATGATAACGAAAGGCCAATTGGAACAGGCAGAAAAATCTTTGCACGAGGCATATCTTACCACACTAAGAAAAGACGCTTCTTTCTTTCAGCGAATCCCAATTGAAAATTTAACTTCTGAATTGATGCAGGAACATAATTTCACCAATGAACACCTTGAAATATTGGCTGAGCTTATGTTTGCAGAGGCCACGTTGCTTTGTTCAAAAAACAAGCAACAGGAAAGCCTTCCCTTTTTTCACAAATCATTATTGCTTTTTGAATTTGTAAATAATGCATACAGAACCTTTTCAGGCGACAGAATTGAAAAGATGGAACTGATCCGGAAAAGATTGGTTGAAATAGAGATGTCCTGATTGACGGCAATCCTTTCTCTTTCCTTGATTCTGCCTGATCTGAAAGGATACATTTGAAAGTAAATCAAAAAATTCCTTTTCATTTAAAAATTTTACCATACTTACCTGCCTTAATTAACGGGACTTCCTGGAAGTTGTCAGTTTACAATATGATTTTGTTTTTTTCAAAAAAATCTTCTTCTTCACGGAATCACTGATATGTCGTACCCCACAGATGTACGCTTGATTTCAGATATACTTTATTTTTGTTATCGCAAATTTATCATCCCTCTGAATCAATTAATATTACTGATTTGCAAACATTATTAACTCGTGTTCGTATGATACCAATATAATAATTAACAAGGCATGAAAGTATGGGATGCTGATTATTCGGGCCATTCATCATTATAAAAAATTATAATTGTGAATAACTTTAGTCTTATTGTTTATTATTATTTCGTGTATGTTGTTAATTTAGTGTTTGAAAGTTAGTTACTTTTATAAATCTATAAGCGAGGCTTTGAAAAATTTCCATGTTTATAAACAGGTTTAGCCGGCCTGAAACACTGAGCTGATCTATATAACCTAAAATCTTACAACATGAGCAATTCATCAAAAAAAAATCAAGATAGCTTTTTAAGCAAAGCTAAAAAGCTTTTTGACAAAGCTGAAGACTATGTCGGGGACAAACTCGATGATTTCGAAAAAAGCGATGTGAAGAAAAAGCTCGAGAAATTCGCGGATAAAGCGGAAGACAAAACCGACGATGCATTGAAAAAAATCAAAAAGATTGGAAAGAAAATTCTTAATAAAGCTGAGAATAAATTTGAAAAATTAAGTAGTAATAAAATGGAAAAACCAAAAACCAAAGCAGCCAGTGCTAAGAAACCTGCTGCAAAAGCAAAGAAAACCGTTGCAAAAAAAGCAACCGCTACCAAAGCAAAAAAAACCGTAGCAAAGAAAGCCACTACAGCGAAAGCTAAGAAGCCGGCAGTAAAAAAAGCAACTGCAACTAAAGCAAAGAAGACTGTTGCAAAGAAAGCAACCGCTACCAAAGCAAAAAAGACCGTAGCAAAAAAGGCAGCTCCCGCAAAAGCAAAAAAGACTGTTGCAAAAAAGACTGTTGCAAAAAAGACAACAACAGCAAAGCCTAAGAAAGTTGTTGCAAAAAAAGCAGTAGCTAAAAAAGCTGTTGCAAAAAAAGTGACAGCTAAAAAAGCTGTTGCTAAGAAAGTAGTGGCAAAAAAAGCAGCGCCTGCCAAAAAGGCCGCAGCTGAAGTGAAAAAGTAATTGTAACTTATTCAAATAAAAAGCCCCGCTTTTTATGCGGGGCTTTTTTTTTCATGCATTCATCAGTGCAACACTTCAAAGGATACTTTGGCATTCACACGGTATTCAACAATTTTGTCTGCTTTAACAACGCAGCTCATGTCCTGAATATAAACAGAGCGAATTCCGTTGATGGTTTTGCTGGCCATTTTTACTGCAGCCTGGGCAGCATCTTCCCAGCTCTTTTCGGAGGATGCCATCAGTTCGATAACTTTTAGTACTGACATAATAATTGATTTAGGTTATTGATTCAGATTTATCTGAAGGGCCTTGTAAATCTATTCCGGCTGTTCCTGTTCAGTTCCTTGTTCTGCAGGCTTTTCAATTTCCCTGCTTTTTTTGATTTTTTCCTCCAGGTCATTTACAGCTTCTTCGGCTTTTTTAATTTTTTCCTGTTTTTCTTTGTAATCTGCCTCCGATATTTTTTTAGCCTTTTTATCCTTTTCCAGTTTTACCTTGGCTTCTTCAATCTTTCCCCTGGCTTCTTTAACCTTTTCTTCTCCCTGGACAGCAGATGAATTCAATTCCTGCGATTTTTGTTCATGATTCATCCGCGCTTCAGCAGCGCGTGCCTGTCCAAAATCCTTTCCTTTCAAATCACCTTTGTTCTTACCATATGCGTGACCTTCTCCGGCCTCAGTTTCTGGTTCATCATTTGCGTCAACTTCGGGCTTATCTTCGGACCTGCCTTCAGGTTTTCCTTCAGGTTTTCCACCCTGCTTCACTTCCTTATCAGTTTTGGCTTCATCTTTGTCCTGAGGCTTGCCGGCTTTATCCATTTTTTCCTTATCGGGCTTGTTCACATCTTTCTGATCTGCTCCGGTAACCTTTTCTTTTGCTTCCTTTACTTCCTTCTTTTCAGTTCCTTTGCCTTTGCCCTGTGGATTCTGGGCATAGGCGCCAAAACATGCCACAATTGAGAAACAAAGGAGTATAATGGCTGCTTTATTGAAGATGGTTTTCATAATACAAAAAGTTTAGGGTTATAAATCACTGGTCAATTCATCAACTTCTTTCAGGGAACTGTCTATTTCGGTTTTTAGATCATCCATCACGGTGGTCAATGAATCTATTTTCTGAATCAGCGCTTCTTCTTTTGCCTGTGCTTCTTTTTTGGCAGAGTTGCAGGCTAACAGAAAAAAAATTGCCAGCAATGAAATGCTTAGTAGTTTTTTCATAATTAAGAATTTTAGTTAGTACAATGAATCATATTGCTCATAAGTCATAAAAAAGAAAGATAAAGAAAAATCTTCTGATTTCCAATAAATCAAGTCAAACCCTTAACAGGTTTGGCTTGCGTTTTTATATATAAACTCAAATCACAATTCCAGTTTCACCTGAGCCAGTTCTGAATTGATAAACTGAATCTCATCAGCTGAAAAATGAATATCATGTGCTCCTGCATTCTCAATGGCCTGCTTTGCATTCCGGGCTCCTACCAGGGCAATGGTGATGCCGGGTTGTCTCAGGGTCCATGCTATCACCAGTTGCGTGAGGGTCGCTTTTTTACTTTGTGTAAGCGGCTTCAGTTTATCCAGGAAGGCATTCACTTCAATAACATTAGAAAGAGAGAAAAAGGCATTCCCCTCACGGGTGTCACCGTCGTTAAACCGTTGCTCGGGTTTGATTTTTCCGGTAAGCAAACCGCGTTGCAACGGACTGTATGCGATGATTGCCTTCTGATGTTTTAATGCATAGGGTATGATCTCTGTTTCGATTTCCCGGTTTACCATACTGTAAGGCACCTGATTTGAAACAAGTGAAATGGTTTTTTCAGCCTCTGTCATTTGCTTTGCTGAATAATTGCAAACACCGGCACCACGTATCTTTCCCTGTTCTATTAACCGTTGCATGGCTTCCATGGTTTCGCAAATTGGGGTTGTTCCATCAGGCCAATGAATCTGGTATAAATCTATGTAATCGGTTCCAAGCCGTTTCAAACTGGCTTCACATTCCTGCATGATGCTTTCTTTAGTGGCCACCTTGTACATGTCGATGGGCTTGCCGGAATTGTCCTGGCTTTTAAAGAAAAATTCACCCTGTTTCACATCCCATCTCAAACCATACTTGGTCAGGATCTGCAATTTGTCTCTTGGGATTCCCTGTATGGCCTCGCCTGCAATTTCTTCACTCAGGCCCTGACCATAAGCAGGAGCCGTGTCAATGGAAGTAACCCCCAGGTCATACGATGCCCTGATGGCATCAACGGCATCCTTGCGGTCTGCGCCACCCCACATCCAGCCTCCGATAGCCCATGTTCCGAATGTTATTGCAGATGCCTCAATTCCCGAATTTCCCAGTTTCCTTTTTTCCATATCGTATAAATTGTTTTTATACCACCTTATACAAATATAGCACAAAAAGAAAAATTGTTACAGGAATCGTAAGGCTTATATATACGAGACTACAGGCAATTCACACCTAGATTAAAATCTTTTGAAAACAATTTTTCGTGAAATTATTCCAAAAGTGCTGTTCATTTCTGCTTAATGAACTCAACAATGTTCTTTACCAATTCATCGTTGACAGGTAAGGCGGGATTTGTGTAAGACGCTACATTTTCCTGCATATCACCGGCAATTGTCTTTAATATATGGTTCATATCTTTTATAATTAAATATTTGCCGGTTGGCGCTGCTTTAGCAAGAATCTCTGATTCCTGAAGATCAACCTGAATATCTTTGTCGCCCTGAACTATCAACACCGGGCATTTTAGATTTTTAATGAGTTCAGCAGGATCATATCTGAACCAGGAAATTAAATAGGGTTGAACGGAGGGCCGGAATAAAGAGATTAACAGAGGAGAATAAGATTTTACCGTCATCCCATTTTTCAGTGAGTCCAGTAAAGTTTCTGTTTGAGAATATAATGCCGGTGGTAACTGAGGCTTCAGCTGTTTTTTCAATATGCTGTCGGCAGGATTTCCTGCTCCGGCAAGCGAAATAAAACCTTTTATATTCATGTTCTGAGCCGCAATAAGGCCAATCAATGAGCCTTCACTGAGCCCGATAAAATAAATTTCCTTAAATCCTTGCTGTTTAAAATGCTTGGTTATTGATACAACATCGTTCGCAAAAGTGTCAATCGTAATATCGGATTCTTTGAAACTTATGTCATAGCTTCCTGCAATACCTCTTTTATCAAAACGTACGGTGGCAATATTATTTGCTGCTAAAGCATCAGATAAATATAATAAGCTGTTATTTGGTATCGATGTTTGATTGCCATTTAAGTCGGTTGGACCTGAGCCGGCAATTATTATTCCCAGAGCCTTGGGATTGGCAGGTTTTGTCAATACTGTATGGATTTTCGCATTGCCAATACTTATATAAAGAGTATCGGTAATTTGTCCCTTTGCTTGTAAAAACAATATGGATAAAACTATCAGAGTAAAATTCTTTTTCATGTTAATGAATATTTTTAATTAAGATCATTGTTGAATAATAGGTAATTATAATGGAGATTATTAATCCTGTAATAAATATCAGTATCAGTTTTGTTCCTTTAATATTCGATGAAACCTTAAAGGCGTTAAACATAAGTGTGATCATCCATACAGTTAATAACACAGTAATTGAAAGTATTAATATAGCCAGAGCAATTTCAAAAGCTGATAAATGGATTGATTCACCCTGCTGAAGCATGGTCCAAAGAATATACCTGCCAAAATTGTTTAGTGATTCTGAAAATCCGGTAAAAGCCGCTAATAAATAAGGAGCCCGCGCTAATGCCTGAGTCCCGTATATGTCTATTATTCTAACCGAAGATTTTGAAAATATTACAGCAGCAATATAAAAAACTGTTGATAGTACAAGCCAGTTTATAAGGCCCTGAATCAGATAATACATTACAGGCATTTCAATTTCTATCTTCACTGAAATTACATCGGGAAAATTTGTATGGCTGAAATAGCCGGTAACAGAAGTTGCTGTAATGAATAAAAGACCAATGAAAAGCGATTGGCCTCCGGCAATGTAACGAAAAGGATTTATAAGTTTATTGAACATGATTTTGCATTTTTTCAATTTTACTGATGAGATCATCAAGCATATTCCGAACTGTCGGGTAGCTCAATTTAAGTTTCTCAGCCATAATTTTCAAACTGCCGCTTGACCTTACAAATTCCAGGATGAAGCGCTGCTCTTTCATGTCGAGTTTAAGCAATATGGGTAGCTCAAATAATCCGCTGATGGTGGTCTCACAGCTTTCACAGCGCAAGCTGTTGACTTTTAATCCGGAATCACAACTCGGGCATATTACTGGTAGTTTCTTATCCATTTGAGAAATATTTTCAACAAATATATTAAAAATATTAATTCGTTATTTAATAAAATTAAATAGCGGATTAATATAATTAAAACAAATCTGAATAGTACAACATTATTTGTGAGCAACGGGATTAAATTCCCAATGTTGTTGGCCTGATTGCGGAATGCAGTAGTTATTTATTTAACAGGCCAAGCACTTTTTCTTCCAGTTCCTTTCCTCTTAAATCCTTCGCAATGATTATTCCTTCAGGATCTATAAGAAAACATGTCGGGTACCCATGGATTCCATAAGCTTCTTTTATTTTGACAGAATCATTTGAAACAATTTGTGGCCATGTTATGGAATCATTCCCTATTAATTCGCGGAGGGCATCTGTGGGACTATCACCGACAATACCAATAATTTCAAATTTCTCCCTGTTGGTTTTTCTGTAAAGCTCTTTCAGGTTGGGAATTTCCATTCGGCAGGGTCCGCACCATACAGCCCAAAAGTCGAGGAACACATATTTTCCGCGCAATTCATTCAGGGAAATGTGCGATTTTGAAACAAACTCATTCCCTTCAACCGGGAATGCTTTAAATCCGATCTGGGTTGAATTTAATTTGCTCTTTGGAAGGTTCATTCTTTCCAATAACAATGTATTGTTGTTTAGATTCACCCCAAGGTTCTTATAAAGCTTTCCCTTAATTTCGATATATTCATTTTTGTTAATCAGCTTATCAAAACCAATTTTATCTCCCTCTTTCAGACTGTCATTTAACAGAGCAAGACTTGGGTTTTTGTAAGATAGATTAGTGAACATGTCTGAACAAACTGCAATTTCTGAACCATCGAAACTCGCAACTGAATATTGTACAAAATTGCTCATGAACATATTCATTTGGCTCATGTATACTATAAGAAGAGGAACGTTTGTTACCATCTTTTTGTTGTGGATAAACCTTTCGTATGATATAACTATAGCATCGCTTTGTGCCACGGAATCACGGTTTACATCTCCTGAAAGAGGCACATTGTAAGGAACAAAGCTTTTATCATCGCTGAAACTAAGGTTGTTATTCGCGTCAACTATCATTCTCACTGCGCCTGCGGAGTCCTTGCCAAAAGCGAACGCAATCTGTGTTTTAAGAGGTTCTTTTGATAATATAGTTGTATCCGGCTCCCAATTCCAGGATTTTTTCAGTTCTTCATATCTGTCTTTTGAGATGTTACCAAGCAGATAATTTTGATAAACGAATTGATACATATCAGTCTGAATATCACCAAATTATATTTCTGTCCAGTTTTCAGGTACACCTGTTACTTTCAGAAAGGTTTTCTTCCAGGGGTTATTTTCATCTTCATTATAGGGGGAAAGACCTCCTAAAGCAGATTGAAAATAACCATATCCTTCTTTTTGAGTTAATGGTACTTCAATGGTTTTTGGCTTCGAACAGCCCGATGCAATGGCTATGCAAATGCTAGTTAAGACAATAATATTAATTTTCATTTTGGGTGAAATTTATAAATTCAGGTTTCAAAATATATATAGAATACTTTGTAAATCGATGTTCCTTGTCTACCTGTCCGGCAGACAGGTTCGATGTTAAAGATAATCGAATTCCATATCTCTTTATTCTTTCATTTTTTCATTCTTCATTTTTCATTTTCCGACACTTGTTGCATACTGGCAGCCCGCACCTCCGCCTTAATTAGTTGATTTTTGAGCAGTAGGTATTGTTTTATCCAGTATTTCATAAAACTCTTCACTTTCGCCTTTGATTGTTGCTACGATTTTCCCTTCAGGATCAATAATTACTTTTGTCGGTAAAGAACTTGCTCCATAAAGCGAACTCACATTGGGAACTTCATTTTCGTTATTCAACAAATTAATCCAGGGTAATTCATTTTTACCTAAATATTCTCTCCATTTATGTTCTTTATCATTACAGGCAATTCCAACAAATACTACATCAGCTTTATATTTACTGTAATACTCTTTCATTTTAGGAAGTCCTTTAATACAGGGAGAACACCAGGTTCCCCAAAAATCCAACACTACAAACTTTCCCTTTAATTTAGAAAGTACAAAGTTCTCTCCCTGATAGCTTTTTAAACTAAAGTCAGGTGCAAAGGAGTCAGAGAGTTTGTTATTCTGTGCTTCAGAAGCAACGTAATTTCTATACTTATTTCCTACTTCTAAAAAATATTTTTTAAGCATTCCGTTTTGCTCCTCAGCAGAAAAAGTATTTAAGTATTTTGCAAGAATTTCCGGTGAAGGAAAATAGAGTAATAGAAACGCTGCTAAGTCTCTGTTGGTGGAATTTTCAATAGAATCACATTCTTTTTTCCTTACAATATTCCTTAACGAAACTTGAGTGTAAATAAGCTTCTGAATTCTATCTTTTTCTTTATTTTCGACTAATAAAGGTTCTATCTCCAATTCAGCTTTGAAGTGTTTTATATTTACATCAGAATTACTTTTCCAATACTTATTTATATCCTCGCATATTTTTGACCCTTTTACTGTATAATCCATGCGAAATTTTTCTAATGTGCCTGAAATTGTTATTGTATCGTTCGGTTTAACTAAAAGAACTATTTTTTTAGAGTCTGGAGTATAAGTCAAGTTAACAGTTAATAGTTGGGTTTGGGTTTTCTTGGGAAGTAAAGTTAAAAAGGTAGCTTCTTCACATTTCAATAAATATTTAAAATTACCATCTTTCGCAATTAAGGTATCTTCAGCCGGATATCTACCCAGTGCCGTGCCTCTTTTAATAAAAATAGTATCTGTTCCGATCCCATGGATGAAACCTTGAATTATCGCTGTTTGCCCAAAAGAAAGAGAATAACAGAATTGAATCAGCATAAAAATTATTATTGCTTTTTTCATTATTATATAAATGTTTAATAGGTTACTGGATACTGGATAGCTGGATGTCTGAACGTCAAATTGTCTTCCTTGCCGCCTGCCTAGCAGGCAGGCAGGCTCGTCTCTCGTCCCTTGTCACTATTAGAATCTCTCATGTTTATTTCATTTAAAAATCTCTTCCAGCTTTTTTCCCAGATCTTCTCCTCTTATGTCCTCTGCTATTATAATCCCCTTTTTATTGATCAGATAATTCTTAGGTATTCCGATCACATTATAAATTAAAGCTGCTTCGTTTTTTTGGGCCCCTTTAAGATCAGATACTGTTATCCAATTTATTTTATCATCCGCTACAGTTTTTTGCCAGCTTTCTTTTTTTTCATCAAGACAAACTGCATAAATCTCAAATCCGTTATGTTTGTATTTGTTATAAAGGTTCAATAATACCGGATTTTCTGCTCTGCAGGCTCCGCACCAAGATGCCCAAAAATCAAGCAGGATATATTTATTTTTAAGAGAAGAAAGTTTTATTAAGTCACCGTTGAGATTTGTTAATTCAATATCGGTAAACTTATCACCAACGGCAGGTGTTTTAGGAAGTCCGATATATTCTTTAATAGCTTTTGCATTTGCTATATTTCTTATTTGAGGATTCATTTGTAAGAATATATCTTTTGTGACTTCTTTCCCAAGAGTCGTTTTAAAAATATCCAGCAAATAAATACTGATTATCGAACGCGGATGACTTTTTATAAAACTTATTTCTGCATTAAATCTTTCTTTACTAAGATTTCGGTTTTTTTCTCTAAGTAACCTGCTTTGAACGGAATCTTTTGGTGAAAGGGTGAAAATGATTCTCACCAAGCTATCAAGTGTTGAATTAAGGCGATTTGTCATCTGAAGCAAATCGTTATTATCAGCCTGCAATTGCGAACCGGAAATACTGGCAAATTTTAAATTACCTGATTTATCATTTATATATATTGTTGAGTTGTTAACCCAAAAAGCCAGACGGGAGAATGTTTCCGGGTAATATCCTTCCCATCCGGTATAACCTGTATGGATAAAATATAGAGAAGGTTTGGTTACATATCCTTTAAAAATAAAAGAGTTATTAATTACATAAGCAGAGTCGAGATTATCTTGTAAATTACCCTCTTCTGCTTTTTTAAAGTATAATTTAGTGCTGTCTTTCAATCCTGTTGTCTTTCCGATAATTGTGAAAGGACCTTGTCCCTCAATTTCCTGTCCTGAAATTGAAAGTGAAGTAAGAACAAATAATATGGTATAATATAGATTTTTCATTTTTATATAAGTATAGTTATTACTGCCGGTACTGTTAGCAAGTACCAGTATTAAGTAAAAAGTATAGAATTATTACAGGAAATATGATTGTATTTGGTTTGCAGGGTTCAAATCTTAATTTCAATCCTGGAGAGATTATATTTTTATAGAACGATATGATGAAGCAGAATAAACGACTCCGGCCGGAGTAGGAATATTGGTATATGCTTTCTATATACCTCCGATTCCTCCGGAGTCATGGATTAGAATAAACAATCACAGTCCTGCAATTGATTTTGGTTAGATAATGTGTGAAAGAACAAATTCAAACATTCAAACTCTGTTAAACTTTATCAAACAACGACCTGACCCCCAAAACCTAGAATTTAGAACCCTTTTACTCTTTCTTTGTAGTAATTAAGATAACCCCATCATAATCCTTGTTGGTATATTTCTTTATGGCTTCTTCACCCGTAAAAACCTCAACACGTTCAATTTTTTTCGGATCAAGGTTGGCAATGGCATCATCTTCGGGGTGTTCTATACCGTCAACTATTATCAAAGATTTACGACCTGGTTTAACTTTTATTTTTTTAATACCTGCCTGGTTTTCTTCATTGCCTTGAACAACATAACGAATAGCGATTTTTTTTCCGCTTGAATCCATTTGTGCCTTTTGCACTTTGGTTTTGCTGCTGTCTTGTGCATATCCAACAACAACCACATCGTTCATGTTTTTCACCGGCTTCTGAGACTCTTCTGTCACGATTACTTTATGCACCTCTCCCTCATTGGATGAGGAAGCATCACTTTTGATGCGGGTTATTTCCACTTGCATTTTAATGGTATCTGCTGGTTTTTCGCTGCTAACAGCCTCAACTGAGAAGCTTTTTTTAGTGGTGTCTTTAGCATCATTCCGAATGAGATCTTCAAATACCGTGTTCTCTAAGGAAGATAGCAATGCACCCGGATCTGATTTTTCACTTTGACTATTTCCTGCGAATAGTCCGTTAAAGATACTCAATGCCAAAACAAGTGAGGCTGAAACCGGAATCATGGTCAGCAGTCTTGATTTTGTTTCTTTGGTTATTTTTTTTGAAGTCATCATGATCATTCGTTTTTTAATGAGTGAATACTTGCCAGGCAACCTGGCGGAACTAAAGCTTGAAGAAAGGCAGATGAGCTTTTCTTCGGCAACCTGATTCAGTAGGAGCACCCGGTACCTGAGCGGGTCGACGCCGCTTTTAAGCGCTCCTTCATCTGCAAGGTATTCATGAACCAACAGCATGCTATTTTTCATCATCCAGACCAATGGATTGAACCACATTACGGCCGTCAGCAGTTCCATCAGCAACAGATCGAGAGAATGATACTGGTTGGCATGAGTTTTTTCGTGATCAATAATTTGTTTCATATCACCATTGGCTTCACATCCTTCGCAGATGAATATCCACCTGAAAAAGGAGAATGTATTTTTGAACCTGCGATTGTAAAGCAATGTGCAGTTGTTTTGTCTGACTTTTTCCGATCTGATGATCCAGGTAAAGAGAATGGTTATCTGAAGGGCAATCCGAAGCAGCAAGGCTCCGACAACTGCAAGGTAGATCATGACCATGATGTTGCCCCGGTGAAGGATGCCTGTGAATTCATTCCACCAGGCCTGAAGCTTGCTGCTATTATCGGGCGTAAAATCATCAGGGACAGTATTAACCGTAAATTCCGTATTCAGTACCTTAATCTTTTCCGAACGTTCCCTCATCAGGGTTATCCCTGTGTTGATGCGGTAAGTGTTCAACGGAATCAACAACGAAAGCACAATGGATCCCAGCAAATAAAACCTCAGATTCCTGAAATTGGTTTCCTTCTTCAGAAAAACCAGGTAAGCAAGATAAAATATGCTTATGCAGACAGCGGCGATTATTATAAAACGGAGTGCACCCATATCATTGCTGCTTTTTGTTCCTGATTTCCTTTTCAAGCATTTCCTTTAATTCTTCCAGTTCCGAAAGACCTACCTCCTTGTTCTTTACAAAGGCTGATACCATTTGATTCAGTGAATTATTAAAGAAGCTTTTAAAGGTGTCCTTCATGATATACTGAGCGTACTCTTTTTTGGAAACCACCGGAAAGTAAACATGGGTTTTACCATATGTCTTATGCGAAACATATCCTTTTTTTTCAAGCACCTTTATTACGGTGGCCACTGTGTTATAAGCCGGCTTGGGATCTTTGAGGTTGTCAAGAATGTCGCTCACGGCACCTTCTTTAATCTCCCAAAGGGCTTTCAGAATTTCTTCCTGTGCTTTGGTAATCTCTTTCATGTTAGTGTCAATACAGATTTACATAATATACGACACAAATATACTATAAATATTTTATAAAAACTATAAATATAGTATAAATTTCTTTTAATTGTTTCTCTTTTGTTTTGATTTCTTCTGTGACATTGAGCTGGATAGCCGGATAAACGGGCAAAGTGTAATTGTATGACCCATTAATTTTACGTCCCTATACCCGTCATGCGTATCATTAATTTGAACCATGCACGAAAAAAATGCATTATATTTAGAGCTTAAATCATTAATCTATGAAAAGGAAAACTTTGGCGATAGCTGGATTACTGCTGTTAATGGTTTCATCAATGAATCTAAGCGCGCAGAAACCGCTTCCGGTTGTTGTTGATGTTGACAAACCCAAAGCGGCCATTCAGCCTACCATGTGGGGGATATTTTTTGAAGATATCAATCAGGGAGCCGATGGGGGAGTGTATGCCGAGCTGGTAATAAATCGTTCATTCGAATTTTTCAACCCGCGTTCGGGCTGGCAGGTGAAGGCTCAATCGAAAGATTCTTCAGCGCTCATTATCTTAAACAGGGGAATGATCAATCAGAACAACCCGCGATATGCACGAATATCAGTTGATGAAGGCATGTCTTCCTATTGCCTGAGTAACACAGGTTTCAGGGGTATGGGATTGAAACAGGGCAACAAGTATCATTTTTCGGTAATGGCAGCCATACCGGGAGGCGGTTCGATGAAAATTCGCGTTGAACTGGCTGACTCAAAGGGAAGTCGCATTGGTGAAACCTCACTTACCTTGCAGGGAAGCGAATGGAAAAAATACACAGCTGATCTTACCTCTTCAAAAACCGATGCACATGGCCGGCTGAATATATGGTTTGAAAACAAAGGCAAGGCAGATATCGATATGGTTTCACTGTTTCCCGATGATACCTGGAAACAAAGGCCCGGCGGATTACGCGCAGATCTGGTTCAGCTTTTGGCAGATCTGAAACCCGGATTCCTCAGGTTTCCCGGAGGGTGCATTGTTGAGGGCAGGGAGCTCGACACCAGATATCAATGGAAAAAAACCGTTGGTCCTGTTGAAGAAAGACATCTCATTGTCAACCGTTGGAATACAGAGTTCAAGCATCGTCTTTCACCTGACTATTTCCAGTCGTTTGGTCTTGGTTTCTATGAGTATTTTTTGTTGGCCGAGGATATCGGTGCGGCACCTTTGCCCATTCTGAACTGTGGTATGGCTTGTCAGTTTAACACAGCAGAAGTGGTACCTCTTGAATTACTTGATCCTTATGTTCAGGATGCCCTTGATTTGATAGAATTTGCAAACGGGAGCACTGATACCAAATGGGGTAAAGTAAGATCTGATATGGGCCATCCTGCTCCATTCAATATGAAATATTTAGGTATTGGCAACGAGCAATGGGGCCCTCAGTATTTTGAACGGCTTCAAATATTTGAAAAAGCCATTAGGTCAAAATATCCTGAAATAACGCTGATATTGGCTGCTGGCCCTTCAGCAGACGGCGATCTTTTCGATTTTGCCTGGAATAAACTGAAGGAATATGACAATCAGATTGTGGATGAACATTATTATAAAGATCCATCGTGGTTTTTAAAGAATGCTGACCGCTATGATTCATACAACCGCAGCGGACATAAAATTTTTGCTGGCGAGTATGCTGCTCAAAGCGATTATGTATGCAGTCCCGATAACCAGAATAACTGGGAATGTGCACTTTCCGAAGCTGCTTTCATGACCGGTCTCGAGCGCAATGCCGATGTGGTATCCATGTGTTCCTATGCCCCTCTTTTTGCACACACCGAAGGATGGCAATGGACACCCGACCTGATCTGGTTTGACAATCTGAAATCGTTTGGAACTGCTAATTACTATGTTCAGAAGCTGTTTTCCAACAACAAAGGTACCGATGTGTTGAACATGCTTTATGAAAATAAGCCTCTAACCGGTAAAGACGGACTGTATGCCACTGCTGCATGGGACAAAAATTCCCGTGAAATTATTCTGAAAGTTGTCAATGTTACAGATAAACCCGTTTCTCAGGAGATTGTTCTGAAAACTTCAAAGAAATTGTCGGCAAATGCCAAACTCATTGTATTGAAAAGCGACAAGCTGAGCAACATTAACTCGATTGATCAGCCTTTTGTGGTTACACCAACTGAGGAGCAATTGGTGGTGAAAGGAAAGAAAATCAACATGGCTTTTGCACCTTATTCTCTTACCGTAATGACCATTAAACAACAATAATAATAAACTTCTGACTTTAACAATTAATTATTAAACTCATATGAAAAACATTCTTTTTAGTGCTTTTGTATTGTTGCTGGCATTGGCATCATGCAAATCAAAACAGGAATCTCCTATCAGTGAAACTATATGGGAGGAGTCAGGTGATCAGGTGGTTAAACTGATTACCCTAACGAATAAAAACGGTATGCAAATTAAAATCACCAACTATGGTGCCACGCTGACATACGTAGCCGTGCCTGACAAGGCTGGCGTTATTGAAAATGTGGTGATTGGTTTTGACAGTCTTTCACAATATCGTTTGAGACATCCTTACTTCGGCGGTACCATTGGCCGTTATGGCAACAGAATCGGCGGTGCAAAATTCATGTTGAATGATTCTACATATACATTATCAGCCAATGACGGTGTTAACACCTTGCATGGAGGACCGGAAGGATTTAATCGCAGGATTTTCAATGTTGATACAGTGTATGCTGCCGAGGGCTCCATGGTGGTTGCGCTTTCGCGTTTGAGCGCTGATATGGAAGAAGGCTACCCGGGAAACCTGAAAGTGAAAGTCACTTATACTTTAACAGATTCCAACGAAATCAAAATAAATTATGAAGCTGAAACCGACAAGGCCACTGTGCTGAACCTTACCAATCACAGTTACTTTAACCTTACCGGTTGCAAAGAAACGATTCTGGGTCACGAACTCGTGCTGTATGCCGATTCCATCACTCCTACCGATTCATTGCTGATTCCCACAGGAGAAATACAAGCAGTTGCCGGCACGGCATTTGATTTTACTACGGCGCATACTGTCGGCGAGAGAATTGCTCAGGTACCGGGGGGCTATGATATCAATTACAAGCTTCGGAACACAACAGGTGAGTATACTCTTGCCTCAGAAGTATATGAGCCCAAATCGGGCAGGGTAATGCAAACCTACACCACTGAGCCGGGAATTCAGTTTTATTCGGGTAATTTCCTCGATGGTACGTTTGTCGGACAAAATGGAGTGAAATTCAATCAGTACTATGGTTTCTGTTTGGAAACCCAGCACTTCCCCGATTCACCGAACCAGCCCAATTTCCCATCAACGGTATTGTTGCCGGGAGAGAAATACGCATCGTATACTGTGTATAAGTTCTCGGTGAGGTGAGATAATTAGAACCAAGAACCAAGAGCCAAGCTTGCTTGCCGGAAAAAAAAGGGACACATCGAAATGTCCCTTTTTTTTGATAAATCCCTGATGTTAGCAGGCAGGAAAACTATAAAATAGGTTGTTCAATAAGTAAATAAAAGAGCGTAGTCCGGAGACTACGCTCAGTAATCAGTGTGTTTATGTCATGTACAAATTGCTAGGCGTAGTTTGCAACTACGCCTTTAATTTGCCTTTTTTGGAAGACTCTTTTATGAAATCTTTCAGGATTATTTCTTCAGCAGATCCATTACCTGTTTCACCACGTTATCTGCAGTGAAACCGAATTTTTCATCCAGCACCTTGTAAGGGGCTGAAAAACCGAAATGATCCAGTCCGAATACCTTGCCATTCTTTCCGGCGAGAGAAAGCAGGGTAGAGGGTAAACCGGCTGTGAGCCCGAATACAGGAACACCTGAAGGCAGAACCTGTTCCTGGTATTCTTTTGTCTGTAGTCTGAATAAGCCTTCAGAAGGTGCAGATACAACGCGAACTTTCAGTCCTTTTTCCTCGAGCTTTTGTGCTCCGGCCATCTGGGTGGATACTTCAGAGCCGTTGGCAAGCAATATCACGTCGGGCTTGGCGGCATCCTTCACAATGTAGGCTCCTTTTGCAATCTGTGCGGCATCAGCCAGACGTGATGTTCCCACTGCAGGAAGCGTAGGTACATTCTGGCGTGTAAGCAAAAGTGCTGTCGGAGTTTTTGTATTTTCCATGGCCAGTTTCCAGGCATGAGTGGTTTCATGCACGTCAGCCGGGCGCAACACGAGCACGCTGTTTTCACCGTGGTGGTTTTTCAGCTGCTCCATGAGCCTGATCTGGGCTTCCTGTTCAATGGGCTGGTGTGTGGGTCCGTCTTCACCAACGCGGAACGCATCATGTGTCCATACATACTTCACTGGCAAACCCATAAGGGCTGCCATTCTTACGGCAGGCTTCATGTAATCCGAGAAAACGAAGAAGGTACCGCAGGCTACAATCACGCCTCCATGAAGTGCAATTCCATTGGCAATGGCAGCCATGGTTAATTCGGCAACACCGGCCTGGAGGAAAGCACCGCTAAAATCTTCCCTGGTGAATGCTTTGGTATTCTTCAGGAATCCGTCGGTCTTGTCGCTGTTCGACAAGTCGGCAGAAGCCACGATCATGTTCTCAACATTCTTGGCAAGCCAGCCAAGTACGGTGCTCGATGCAGCCCGAGTAGCATTGTCTTCTTTTTGTTCAATCTTCTCGGGTGCCATAACAGGCGCTTTTCCGGAGAAAAACAAATCGAGTTTCTTTGACAGATCAGGATGCTCAGCGGCCCATTTTTTCTCTTCTTCCTTACGGATTTTGGCTGCAGCGATCTTTTTCTGCAGCACTTCTTTATAATACTCCGCAACTTCGGGGAATATGACAAACGGATCAGCCGGGTTACCGCCCAGGTTTTCAATGGATTTCTCAAATGAAGCACCGGCTTCGCCCAGCGGCATTCCGTGGGTGGCAGTCTTTCTCTCGAAACTGTTTCCATTGGCGTCAACAGCTCCTTTGCCCATGATAGTTTTTCCGATGATCAGTGTGGGTTTCGACTTTTCCTGAGTTGCCTTCATAAGTGCAGCTCTTATTTCATCCTGATCGTTACCTTTAATTACGATAACCTGCCAGCCCCAGGCCTGGTATTTGGCTGCAGTATCCTCAACTGTCACAGCCGATGTTGTGGTCGAAAGCTGAATGTCGTTTGAATCATAAAACATAATCAGGTTGTGGAGGCCAAGAAAACCTGCAAGTCTGCCGGCACCCTGGGAAATTTCTTCCTGAACCCCGCCATCGGAAATAAAAGCATACGTTTTATGCGACAGCCATTCGCCAAAACGGGCGCACAGAAAACGCTCTGCTATGGCTGCACCGACCGCCATGGTATGACCCTGGCCCAACGGACCTGAGGTGTTCTCAACACCACGTTTCGGATCGACTTCCGGGTGACCGGGAGTTGGGCTGTCCCACTGCCTGAAGTTTTTGATGTCATCAATGGAGAAATTACCTGTTAAGGTAAGCATGGAATAAAGCATGGGTGACATGTGACCCGGATCGAGGAAAAACCGGTCGCGATTCCTCCAGGTCATATCACTCGGATCCCAGTTCAGGAATTCGGAATACAATATGTTGATGAAATCAGCTCCGCCCATTGCGCCACCAGGATGCCCCGATTTGGCTTTCTCTACCATGGCAGCTGATAAAATCCGGATGTTGTCCGCTGCTTTGTTAACCACTTCTTTTTTCATGAATTCTCTATGTTTTTGATTGTTTTAACTTATTAATATTTCGGCTTTTCTCATTTCGAACACCTTGATTGTGGCAAAATTAAAATAAAGTTTCACAATCGATTACTCAGTGTGTAAATTCTTTGTAGAAAACCCACTATTGCATATGTGCCATTAGCTATTTGCCATTGGCCATTGGCAAGAAGCTAAAGGCTAAAAGCCAAAAGCTAAAAGCAAAAAATATTGTGTATTTTTGAAGCGCATAAAAAACTGATAAAAATGAGCCTGCAATGCGGTATAATCGGGATTGCCAATACCGGCAAGACCACCCTTTTCAATTGTATGTCGAGTGTAAAAGCTGAAACATCCAATTTTGCTTTTACATCAAGCAAATCAAACATAGGAGTTATCCATGTACCTGATCCGCGTTTGCAGGAACTTGAAAAGCTTCAGCCTACCGAACGGGTTGTTCCTGCCACCGTTGAAATAGTTGACATTCCGGGGCTCACCAAAGGGGCCAACCAGGGAGAAGGGGTGGGGAATAAGTTCCTGGCCGATATTCGCAATACCGATGCATTAATTCATGTGTTGCGTTGTTTTGATGATGAAAATCTTCCGCATATTGATGGTTCGGTTGATCCGGTGCGTGATATCGAAAACATTGATTTTGAACTTCAGGTGAAAGATTTGGAAAGCATAGAAAAGAAACTGGAGCGATTGGACAAGGTAGCCCGTTCAGGCGACAAAGAGGCCAAACATGGGATTGAAGTGCTGAATAAGGTGAAAACCAAACTTGAATCGTTCGGTAATGTGCGGGATCTCAAACTCGACTCTCTTGAACACAAGTATATTGATGATCTTTTCCTGCTTACCGTTAAACCCATGATGTTTGTCTGCAATGTGGATGATGCTTCAGCGGTGAAAGGCAACCAGCATGTGGAGCGCGTGAAGGAACACCTGAAAGACCGGCATGTTGAAATATTGCTGGTTGCAGCAAAACTGGAATCGGAAATAGCCGATTTTGACAACGACGAGGATAAGATGGCATTTCTGGCCGATGCAGGGCTACAGGAACCTGGCGTAAACCGTATCATTCGATCGGCTTATGCCATGCTCAACCTCCTGTCGTTTTTTACAATAGGACCCGATGAAATCAGGGCATGGACCATCCACAAGGGGATGACAGCCCCGCAGGCTGCAGGAGCCATCCACAGTGATCTTGAAAGGGGATTCATCAGGGCCGAAGTCATTAAATACAATGATTTTATTATCCTGAAATCGGAACATGCCTGTAAGGAAAAAGGCAAGCTGATGGTGGAAGGGAAGAATTACGTGGTTTGTGACGGCGATATTCTCCACATACGGTTCAACGTGTAGCTTCAGGCAGGCTCGGCTTATCATTCTGCTGCTGTTATGCTGGAATAGCAGACTTCACGCTCAGGAGCAGGTGCTTAAAGCTGCCGGTGCTGCCGAAGAAATTCTTGCCACAAGGGGAGAAGTAATTATCCGGTTTGCAAAACCTCCGCAAATCAGGCTGGATGTTTTATCGGAATTTCTGTCGATTGACAATTACAGGAATGATACGGTAGTGGCCTATGCCAATACTTTGGGATACAGGGAATTCCGGCTATTGCAAATTGATCATGAGGTCTTGCAGTCTCCTTCATTAAAAAGGTCTGAACGCTACAAAAAGCATGAAGCGGATTGGCACTTTAAATACCCTGCTTACACAGAGTATCTGAACCTGATGGAGGGTTTTGCATCTGAATTCCCCAATATTTGCAGGGTTGAGGAATTCGGTGAAAGCATCAACGGCAAAAAGCTTCTGGCCCTGAAGATCACCAAAAATCCCGATGACCGCGAAAAAGAACCGGCGGTGTTTTACACTGCCGGCATACATGGCGACGAGCCGCTTGGAACTGTGCTGCTGCTGCGGTTGATTGAATACCTGCTTGATAATTATCCAACGGCAGATGAGGTAAGGGAACTGGTAGACCGGCTTGAAATCTGGATCAACCCGATGGCCAATCCCGATGCCACTTATTTTTTATCGGATACTTCTGTGGTCGGTGCGGTCAGGTTCAATGCCGCTCAGGTTGACCTGAACCGCGATTTTCCTGACATCCGGAACGACAACTGGGCGGGTGTGATTCGTCAACCGGAAACCGAAGCCATGATGCATTTCATGAAGGAGATACGGCCGGCATTATCGGCTGGTTTTCATGGCGGAGCCGAAGTGGTGAATTACCCATGGGATACCTGGAGCAGGTTACACGCTGATGATGCCTGGTACAGAACCATATCCCGTGCCTATGCCGACACAGTGCACCAATACAGTGAAGATGGGTATATGACATTTCTGGATAACGGCATCACCAATGGTTATGCCTGGTATTTCGTTTACGGAGGCCGTCAGGATTACGTGAATTGCCTGCTTCACGGGCGTGAGGTGACCATTGAATTATCAAACGATAAAACACCTGCTGAAGATGAACTTGAGGTTTACTGGAATTATAACAAGAAAAGTCTGTTGCAGTTTTTGGGTAAGGCCCTCACCGGGATTACCGGCGTTGTAACGGATTCTTTGACCGGCTTTCCTGTGACAGCTAAAATCAGATTGGTTCACCACGACCGCGACAGCTCTTTTGTAATTTCTGCATCACAGGATGGCTTTTATTCCCGTTTGATCAACCAAGGCAGTTACCTGCTTCATTTTGAAGCTCCCGGTTATCAAACCGAAAGACACGCTGTGCAGGTATCCGATGGTTTGCACACCATGCTAAACGTAAAACTGAATCCGCTGTCGGAAAAAATTCTATACCCGAATCCTTTCAGTAATCAGGTGTATTTTTTTATTTCCGACCCGGGGGACCAACTTACAGTGGAAGTTTTTGACCTGATGGGAAAGAAATGCTGCCAGACCAGCCAATCAGTTACAGATGCGGGCTGGCAGAAAACATACATTTCTGGTTTAAAGCCCGGATTGTATATATTCAGAGTGACTTATCGCAGTGGAACTGTCAAACAACTCATGATGAAAGGCTACCAGTAAAACATGGTCCCGTCTGTTTTTCGGTTTACAGGCAGGCAGGCCATTTCATAAGGATATTGGGCAGCCTTTTTCTCGTCAATATCCACTCCGATACCGGGGGTGTCGTCTATTGAAAGGAAACCGTCCTTAAACCGGTAGTTGATTTTGAACACATCATGAACGATCTCCTGATGGGGCATGTATTCCTGGATCCCGAAATTGTTGATGGCCATGTTGAAATGAATGGCAGCCGCCAGGTTCACCGGTGAAAGGTCGGTGGCGCCGTGAAATCCGGTATTGATATGGTAAATCGAGGCAAAGTCGGCTACCTTTTTCATGTGGGTGATTCCGCCTCCATGAACCAGCGGCATCCGGATATAATCAATCAGTTGTTCGGTAATCAGGGTAGTGTAATCATAAATGGTATTGAACACCTCGCCAATGGCAATGGGTGTTGAAGATTGTTTGCGGATGAGCCGGAGTCCTTCCTGCAGTTCTCCGGTGACCGGGTCCTCAAGCCAGAACAGGTGATGGGGCTCGAGTTCTTTTGCCAGGCGTGCTGCTTCAACCGGTGTTAACCGGTGATGTGCATCGTGCAACAAATGCAGGTCGGTTCCAAAGGTGTCTCTGACTTTTCCAAATAAATAGGGCAGGTAATTCAGGTACTTGCTCGTATCCCACTGTTCGACATGAGGCAGTCCCTTGTGAGCCGGCTCATAAAACTTACTGTCTTTAGCTACGCCATAGGCATCTGAAATTCCGGGAATCCCTGATTGAACGCGAATAGCCAGGAAACCTTTTTCTTTTTCCTTTGCAACTTTCTCCAGTGTGTCATTCAAATCCTTACCGTTGGCATGAGCATATACCATAACCCGGTCCCTGCTTTTTCCCCCGATCAGGTTAAAGAGCGGTGTTTGCAATACTTTACCCTTGATATCCCACAGCGCCATGTCGATAGCCGAAACAGCAGTAAGTGTCACGGATCCTCTTTTCCAGTATACGCCTCGGTAAAAGTAATGCCAGATATCTTCCGTATTCCGCGGGTCTTTTCCTATAAGTGCCGGAATACAATAACTTTCCAAAAAGGCGATCACGGCTTTTTCCATTCCGTTCAGCGTAGCATCACCCAAACCGTAAACACCCTGATCGGTGATTATTTTCAGTGTTACGAAATTCCTGCCGGGACAGGTCAGAATTACTTTTGCGTCAGTGATCTTCATATAGTCGTTTTTAGAACCCGATTGAGTTACCTCCGTCTACAGGTAAAACAACGCCTGTAATATAACTTGATGAATCAGAAGCAAAAAAATAGGCTGCATCGGCTACTTCTTCAGCTGTTCCAAGGCGGCCGATGGGAGTTCTGCCGTATACCTTCATTTTTCTTTCAGGGTCATTGGAAAGTGCTTTATATGACATGTCGGTTTTTATGAAACCCGGAGCAATGCAGTTCACACGAATCCCCAGCGGTGATAACTCCACAGCCATGGCACGTGTCATGCCCTCGATGGCTGATTTCGAGGCGGTATAGGCAATAACCAGGGGAATTCCATATTGCGAAGCCATGGAACTCATGTTGATAATGCTTCCTTTCTTTTCAGACACCATGACTTTGGATACTTCCCTGCTTAATGAGAAAACTGCCACCTGATTGGTCAGGATCACCCTTTGGTATTCCTCATCGGTGACTTCCTGAAAAGGCTTTTTAAGATGGATTCCGGCATTATTAACCAGTATGTCAATGGTACCGTATTTGTTTTTGATTGCTTTAACCAGGTCGGGCAGCACTTCCAGCCGGGAGAGATCGCCCTGCATGCAACCGGCAAGCTCACCCAAAGCACAACAGGCTTCCTTCAGCTTCTTTTCATCACGTCCGATCAGGATGGACCGGATTCCTTCCTGCACAAATTTCTGTGCAATGGCGAATCCTATTCCCGATGCGCCTCCGGTGATTATGGCCGTTTTCATAAAAGGTCATTTATTACGCAATGAGGATTCCCTGATGATCAGCGAATGATTCAACACAATGCTGTTGAGCAGGTCGGACTGTTTCCTTTTCAATGCATTGATGAGTGTGCTGGTGGCCATTTCACCCATTTCCCTCCCGGGGTAGTGAACCGTGGTCAGGTTGGGTTCAACAACCCTCGAAATCGGGTCGTCATTAAATCCTACAACACAAACATCCTCGGGAATGCGCACTCCGGCTTTCTTCAACTCACAAATGATGGAAACAGCCGTTGCATCATTGCTGGCAAATATACCATCGGGCAGTTTATTTTCCTGAAGAAGTTCCCGGGCAATGGCCATACCAGCTGTGTGATTGAGATCGGATAAAATGAGCGACTTTTTACCAACTTCAAGACCATGATCAATCATGGCATGTTTGTATCCTTTGTAACGGTCGATATATACATTCCTGATCTGGCTTCCGCCCAGGTGAATGATGTTTTTGCATCCCTGGCTGATCAAATGACTGGTAGCTTCATAGCCGGCTTTGAAATTGTTGATCACTACGCATTTGCATTTGGGATGATCCATTACCCGGTCGAAGAAGACAACAGGAATTCCCTTCTTGAACAATACATTGAAATGATCAAGATCCCTGGTCTCATTGGAAAGAGAAACCAGCAAACCGTCAACCCGGGTGTTGAACATGGTGGCTATGCTGGCAGATTCTTTTTTAAGTGATTCCTGTGATTGGCTGATGATCAGGTTGTAGCCGGCATCGTTGGCTACCTTTTCCATTCCTGAGATGACCTTGGCAGTGAAATAACTGTCAAGCGTCTGCAACACCACTCCTATGGTAGAGGTGTGTCTTTGCCTCAGGTTGCTGGCGAACTTGTTTTGCTGATAGCCCATCTTGCTTGCGGTAAGCAGGATTTTTTGCCTGATCTCCTTTCTTACATGGGGATGGTTTTTCAGCCCCCTGCTGACTGTGGATGCAGAAATATTTAAGGCTTTGGCTATGTCGTAGATAGTAATGTCACGGTTGCTGGTCATGGGTTTAATTTCTCTATGCAAATTAAACATAAAAAAGAAGATTATGAAAATATTGCAGGCATATTTCAGCAATCGGTTGCAGGTTCTGTTTATGAACCGCTCTGCAAAAAAGATCTGGGTACCAATATTTTTCTGCCCGTAGGAACTAACTTGCCGACGGTGAAACAGCTTTCGGCAACACAGCTGGGCGTTATTCCCAACCAAACGCAAACCCGGAGCGGTACGTACTAACCACTCCGGGTTTGCTCAACATAAAGCTCTGCGTCAATATAAAAACCGTTTTGAAAGATTTCTTTCAAAACAGGCTGACCAGTTATATCTGGTCTTTTCAGGAATGCTTTTCTTTCAGCCGTTTGTTAACATCATCAAGTGTGCCACTGAACGGTCCAGGAGTTTCCATTTTTATTGATACAAGGGCGGCAGCGAACTTCAATGATTCCGGAATTGTGTGATCCAATCTGTGCGAGAGGTATGCAGCAAATGTTGTATCGCCCCGACCGGTTCTGCCGGATACATTGCTGTTTGAAAATTTCTCATAATATGTCTTCCCGTTAACTCTTGCAAGCACTCCCTCGGAATGTGTAATTAAAACTTCGGGACAACCCCATGATTCCACGATAATTGCAGCCTTTTCAAGATCATCCGTACCGGTAAGAAGTTTGGCTTCCACAACATCCAATTTCAGTTTGTTCATCATGGCAGCAATCTCTTTTTTATCAGCAACGTCACTGAATTCGTGATTTTTGGTCTCCGGATTTATATGACGTACGAAACTCTGCATGTCAACTGACAAACTTGGGTAATTTCTTGCCTTCAAACCCTTCATCAGCGCCATGTCGAATTCTGTATCCGAAATTCCGGCCAGGTGAACACAGGTGGAGTCCAATTCAGGAACATCTTTGATATCGATTATTCCTGCCGATTTGATAAGGGTCATTTCACGTTCATCAACATTTGCGGAAAAGTGTACCACCCTGTTATACGAAGTTTCTGCGCTGGGAATAAGAAAACAATCAATGCCCAGATCTTTCATGGGCTGAAGGATCTCCTCGTCTTTTTTAGCCATTTTAGCAACGACAGCAACCTTCTTGCCAACCCTTGCGGCCACCATGGCTCCGCACAAAACAGCGCTTCCCGGAGCTACACGTGGTTCTCCTCCGAAGGGAACGATCTCATCAAAGCACATGTGCCCTATAAATGTGATATCATATTTTTTGCTCATACTAATCGATTTCTAATTTTTTGTACTTAAAATTAATTGTGTTTATTTGCTTTATTCTTCTGAACCACTCAGCAACCAGGGATAGAAAGGCATCAGGTCTTTCGGCTCGATGGTCTTGGTCTTGTTTTTCGCCTGCAGATCCTTGATGTGATTCATCACCAGGTGTGACCATACTGCGCCAGGTCGGGGATATGCTGCAACAATATAATGCGGCCCCGGCACTTTTTCACCGGCTTCCAGTTCCAGCTCTGCACGAAGATTATCCGGAGTTGTCAGGGTATTTGCATAATTAAATACTACGCGATCCATATATTTGTAAACCTCTTTACTTTCTTCGACCATACCATAATAATCCAGCAACTGGGCGAAAACATAATTCGTAGTGGTATATACATCCTGACCCTGTTCTGATTCAACAGGCTCTCCATCCTTCGTTTTGCACATGGCCCAACCCATAAACGAACGATTTGTATTATAAATAGCTTTAAGAATCTTTTTAACACGTTCTTCCGGAATTGCAGGTGGTTCTCCAATAGCAATCAAGTACCACAAAGCGTCGAGCTGATTAGTCCAAACATCCGTATTTGTATTTCCTGATTCAGGATCAAAGCAGGTAACGTAATATTCGAGTTTCTCTCCTTTTTTATTTACATCTTCGCGCCATAATTTCTCAAAACTGCTCCAGGCTTTATCGTACTTCTTTTGAATATGTTCCTCATCAGCCTTTTCACCAAGCATTTGGGCCATTTTGATCAATGCCTGGCATCCACCCAGAAACTGCGTTGCATCATACGCATCAGCTCCAAACAGTACCAGGTTATCAAACGTATTTTTAACATCGTCCGGATGTCCTTCAGGAATACCATCATTGTCAAAATCGAGTTTTAGCAATGATTCCAGTCCGAACTTAAGGGTTTCCCAGTTCGATTTGAGAAATTCCATATCCCCCGTGAATTTAACATTGCGCAATACACGCATCATCAGTTTGGGATACAGATCGACCCAGTAATTATTATTATACCATGCGTAATCACTCACGTTACGTAACGGATGGCCCTTAGGCATGGCACCGACATCATGGGCAACACTGCCTTTGGTCTTGAAATCATCACGGATCTGCGTAAGGGATACCCCTTCATATTCCTCGCGATGTTCATTAAAATGCATCTGTGCCTGCACAAAAGAAGCATGATGATGATACCATCGGGGCGTAGGATCCACTGCCTGTATGGAATTGATAAACGCCTGGCACAGGTCTTTTTCCACCTTTGGGAAAAGCATCAACAATACCATCGAATACCAATCCACATCGGAAGGATCGATATACGCATAGTCAAAACATTCCAGGAATCGGGCCCGTTCACCGTTTTCATCATCGACCCAGACGATAGCGTTGGACAATGGAAAATGAAGCTCATTCAGCATTAACCTTGTCAG